>JBKPHA010000025.1:0-7770 GCA_046729615.1 Actinomycetota bacterium | reverse complement strand
GCGCCTCGGCGAGCAACTCGTCCTTCGACCGGAACCAATAGAGCACCGCCGGTGGGCTGGTGCCCGCTCGTTCGGCGACGTCCGCGATCCGCGTCGACGCAAGGCCGCGTTCGACGATCACGTCTGCTGCGGCCCTGAGCAACTGCGGCCTACGGATATGGTCGATCTGCGGACGCGGGCTCACACCGGTCTCTCCTCGCCCGAACGCTGAACTGCCGTTCAAACTATCACCGCTCGGGCTGAGATGCGAGCAAGCCGGACGCCACCCCCAGCTCGCCGGCAAGCACGAGGGCGCGCGCTCGATCGAGCTCCATCGCCGGGTCGTGGATCAGCATCCGCACGCCGGTCCCGTCGAGCAGCGCCATCGCCGTGTCGGCGACGGCCTCGACGTCGAGCGCTACGGGCGCGCCGGCGATGAGTCGGACTGACACCGCCGTCTAAGTCATCAGCGCCTCGCCGGACCGGGTGTACGGGTCGTTCGGCCGAACGAGTTCGTGTCCGAGGACCCCGCCTCTGACGGCACGACGACCATGACATGGGAGGTCACCCCCACCGAATCGGGCTTTCGACATTTCGGACACACCGTGCGGGACCGCGGAGGGGCGTGGTACCAGCCGTGGTACCAAGCGAGCCCGCACCGACCTGGGGGCCCGAGCAGGCGACCGGCGATATCGCTCATCAGCGCCACCAGGCCAGCACCCCACGCCTCGGATGCCCTAGCCGAGCGCTGCGGCCTACCAGCTCTCGCTCCCCGGCTCGCCCTTAATCGGACCCTGGATCTCGGCCGTGACCCAGCCGCCGTAGAAGCCGCCGGGCTGCGGCTCGACCCGTTCGTCATCGAGGTAGGCGCCGTCCACCCGGCTGGCGTAGAAGGCGATGTGATCCCGGAGCGCCTCGAAGTCCGGTTCCGGCTCGGGATATGTCCATGCCGCTCGCGGGCAGACCATCTGGCCGGCAATCGTGGCGAAGTAGGACGCGGTCCCCTTCCACTCGCACTCGGTCGTCCCCTTGGCCGGACGGAGCTTGTCGGTCCTCACGTCCTCGCGCGGCAGATAGATGGTCGGCGCGCCGGCAGTCTCCATAACGCGCAGCGCGCGGTCGGACTCTGCGATCACCTCACCGCCCAGCTCGACGCGCACACGCCGCTTGAGCGGCTCGATCCGCGGCGGGCGGGGGTAGTCCCAGACGGACTCGAAGGGGCGCCCGTTCGCAGCGAGCATGGCTATGGGGTAGCAAACCGGGAGCACGCTCGTAGCCGCAGTACGCCGTTAGCTTGGACGGGGCCGGGCCAGCTTGCGTGCCGTCTCCGCACCGCTGGCCTCGACGGCGGCTTCTGACAATCGGGACTGATGGTCCAGTATTCGGGATCCCGAGGAACCCACGGGAATGGCCCGACGCGGACCGAGAGTGGGATCGTGGTTGCCTGATTTCAGTCGGCTTCGAGGTGCTGGCGGGCCTGGGGCGACGCTTCCCAGAAATCGTCGATCTTCGACCCTGGATCGCCCTCGACCCTGCGCGAGAAGGCCCAGAGCTCGACGGGCTCGTCGCCCTCGTTGCGATGCGACCGCGGCGTCGCGGGGGCCACGCGTACGACCGAACCAGCGCCCAGCGTGTGGATCTCCTCACCGAGTCGCATGGTGAGTTCGCCGCGTGCAACGAGGTAGAGCTCCTCGATCTCATCGTGCGTGTGCCCGGTTCCCTGCTCGAAATCGCAGTGCGGCGGTATGCGGATCAAGGTGGCGGCGATTTGTGTCGCGCGCAGCGCCTCGGTGAGGCTGTGGAACTCGCCGGGCACGTCGGTGCCGGCGTAGGCGTCGCGAACCTCATCCGCCGCGACGATCGTGAAGTCCACCGGCTCGTCGGCCACATCTGATTTCTACCCGCTCCCGGCCTTGTGGTACCAGCACCGGGGTAGCGGGGACGGCGGGATCGCCTGGGACGCTCAGCGATGCATCGACACCCGGGCCCGCTCCGCTGGGCCGAACATGTCGCTCTGATCCCGCTACCGCGCGCGCTTGGGCGTGGCCGCGAGCGCGAATGGGCTGCCCTCGGAATCCCGGCAGACGGCCCATCGTTCGCCGGGATGGATCACCGAGCCGCCCAGCTCGCGGACGCGCTCGAGGGTCACGGCCAGGTCGGCGACCGTGAAATAGGGGAGCGAGGCGGTGTCGCCGGGGCCCGGCCCGCGCTCGTGGACGCCGAGGCGAAGGCCGTCGTCCTCGATCTCCCAGCCAGAGCCGGCCTCGGTCGGCCTCGGCTCGAGCTCGATGCCGAGGACGCCGCGCCAGAACCGGCGCGCCCGCTCGGGGTCAGCAGCCGGGAACTCGATCAACGGTGCAGGCATCGACGCGAGTATGGCGCCAATTGCCTGGGCTGCGCTCCTCCTTGTACGCGAAGGCGGACATCAGCTCCCTGTCAGAGCACCCCCGTCAGCTAGGCCCCCGACCCTCGTAGTGGCCAGGGACGGGGATCTGACCACCAGGCAACTCGCCCACTGGAGTTCGCGTCCCCGCGTGATGTTGCGCCCGCCGCCGGGTTAAGGCAGTGGAAAGGAGACGCGGTTCCGGTGCATGATCGACCAACGAACCCCGGACGCACCGCCGCTGGGCGGCGCAGAAGCGACGTGGGAGGCAATGGGGACTCAGCCCGCGGCTCGCGGTTCATCTTCTACGCGAACGAGCTGATCGGGCTTGGCCAGCTCCGCCGCACGCTGGCTCTCGCCACTCACCTGGCCAAAGCGGACCCGCCGCCGAGTTCGCTGATCCTGAGCGGGTCTCCGGTCGAGCCGACCTTCCGCCTCCCCCCGCGGGTCGACACGGTGAAGCTTCCATTGCGCAGCCGCGATCTCGACGGAAACTTGTCCTCAGCGCGGCTCGAGCTGAGCTCAGACGAGCTTCGCTCGCTGCGCTCGAGCATCGCGCTGGCCGCGACCACGAGCCTCCAGCCCGATGTGGTCGTCGTCGACAAGCTGCCGCTGGGACAGGCGGGAGAGCTGGAGGCGACGCTCGAAGCCCTCAAGGCGGGCGTGGACTGCAGGCTCGTCCTCGGCCTCCGGGACATCGAGGACAGTCCCGAGAACGTGCGGCGCAAGTGGGGGCCGAAGATGCGCGCGGCGCTCGCCCGCTACTACGACGCGATCCTGGTCTACGGGCCCGGGTCGAGTCCCGATGCGATCGACTGCATCGGTGGCTTCGACCTCGACGTCCCCATCCACCACGTCGGCTACGTCGGCGCGTCGATTCCCGACCGGGGCCCGGATGACATCGAGCCTGGATACCTGCTGGCGACTGCCGGCGGCGGTTTCGACGGGTTCCGGCTCCTAGCCACCTTCGCGGAGGCAGTGAGGCTGCGTCCTCTCGGGTGCCCAGTGGTGATGGTCACCGGTCCGTTGATGGGAAACGCCGAGCGGCGCCGTCTCATGGGGCTGACCCATGGACTCGACATCCGATGCGCCGAGCTGCGGACGGATATGGAGTCGGTGATTGCCGGCTCGCGCGCCGTGGTCTCGATGGCCGGCTACAACACGGTCGCCGAGGTGATGCGCGCCGGCAAGCCGGCGATCCTCGTTCCTCGCGTCCATCCCAGCGAGGAGCAGCTGATTCGAGCCGGTGTACTCGCCGCGGCGGGGCTTCAGCAGATGATCCATCCCGCTGAGCTCTCTGCGCGCCGCCTGCGGAAAGCCATCGACCGGCTGCTGCGACGCGAGGCGCTAAGCCCACAACCCGATCACTACGCCGGCACCGAACGAGCCGCCCGGATCCTCGCTCGCCTGGCGGGGATGGATTGGACTCCGGCCTCGGTTGAGCCCGAACGCGCGGCCGCGAGGGTGGGCTGATCGGGATGCCCGAATCGATCGCGATGGTTACGAGCGGCTTCCCGCGGATCTCGGAGACGTTCGCGCTCAACGAGCTTGTCGCACTGGAGCGAGCGGGGGCGGTGGCGGCGATCTTCGCTACGAAGCCCGGCGACGGACGCCCCTCCCACCCGGGGGTCGAGGTGCTCCTCCACCGCACCGAGGTCTTGCCGCCCGGGTCTGCAGGGGAGCAGGTAAGCCGGGTGGTCGAACGGCTCCGCGCGAAGCACGTCACGGGGATCCA
This sequence comes from Actinomycetota bacterium, assembly GCA_046729615.1. GTDB lineage: Bacteria > Actinomycetota > Thermoleophilia > Solirubrobacterales > 70-9 > AC-56. Next base: position 3,673 of record JBKPHA010000025.1, on the reverse strand, counting down.
CGGCTACTACGCTCACGCGCCGGCGGCGGTCGCCGAACGCGCCGCCGCGCGCCTCGGCATCCCCTACTCGTTCAGCGCCCACGCCCGGGACATCCGCAAGGTCCCGGCGGCGGAGCTTCGGCACCGGGCGTGCGGGGCGGCGCGCGTGATCGCCTGCAACGACGACGCCGCCGGCGAGCTGCGGCGCATGGGCGCGAAGGTGGAGCTCGTCCCCCACGGGGTCGATATCCGGCGGTTCGCTCCGGCGTCGCCGCCGCGCGCCGAGTCGGTGCGGCTGCTTGCCGTTGGGCGGCTGGTGGAGAAGAAGGGCTTCGACGTGCTGATCGACGCCCTCGCGAGGCTCGGCGGGTCGATGCGGCTGCGGATCATCGGCGATGGGCCGCTCCGCGCGCGCCTGGAGCGCCTGCTGGCGTCGACCGGCCTCGCCGATCGGGTCGACCTCTCCGGCACGGTCACCCACCGCGAACTGCCGTCCGCCTACGCGGACGCACATGCCGTGATCGTCCCGTCGGTGGAGGACGCAACCGGTGATCGGGACGGGCTCCCGAACGTGGTCCTCGAGGCGATGGCCAGCGGGCGCCCCGTCGTTGCGAGCGGGATAGCCGCGATCCCCTCCGCGATCGATGACGGTGACAGTGGGCTCCTGGTCCCGCCGGGAGATGCTGCTGCCCTGGCCGACGCACTGGCGCAGGTGGCGAGCGACAGCGCGCTTCGCGAGCGCATGGGCGCGGCTGCGCGGCGCGTCGTCGAGCGGCGCTTCGAGCTCGGCGAGTGCACCAATCGGCTGGTTCGCTGCATCGAGGCGGCGTATGCCTGAGGATCGCCTCGCAGCGCGCCGCCGCGAGAGGACGCCGTCGGTCGCCTATGTCCTCAAGGCCTTCCCGCGGCTCTCGGAGACCTACATCCACAGCGAGATCCACCGTCTCGAGAAGCTCGGGCTGCGGCTTCGCCTCTACGCGATCAAGCCGCCCGAGCCCACCGAGAGCGGATTGCGGCACCCGGTCGTCGACCGGATCCGTGCGGTCCCCGTCTACCTGCCGCCCGTTACGAGCGTGTCCAGCGTGTCGCTTGCCGCGTGGCTGCGCGCCAATCTGAGGCCGTTCCTCGCGCCGCTCGCCCGCGTCGCGAGGCGGTGGCCGCTCGGACTCGCGCGGGCGGCCGCCGCAGCGCTCGCACAATCCGTCCGGGCGCGCGATCGAGCGCTCGCGCCGCCCCGGAAGGTCTACCTGAAGGAGCTTCTCCAAGCGGTCGCGCTCAGCGACCATCTTCGCGAGTCCCCGGATGTACGGCATCTGCACGCGCACTACGCCCATGGGGCGACGACGGTCGCGTGGTTCGCGTGGCTCATCACCGGCACCCCGTTCTCGTTCACCGCCCACGCCAAGGACGTGTACAGCGACGAGCTGAACCCGGCCGGCCTCTTGCGGCGAAAGCTCACAGCGGCCCGCTTCGCCGTCACGTGCACGGGCGCGGGCGCAGAGCACCTGCGCGTCATCACGCCGCAGGCGCGGGTCCACGTCGTCTACCACGGGCTGAACGACGACCTCGCGCGGCTGGCCGACCGCGCGCCACGCGATGGTTCCCTGAACGGATCGCTGCGGCTTCTCGGCGTCGGACGGCTGGTCGAGAAGAAGGGCTTCGACACCTTCGTCGAGGCGTGCGCGGAGCTTCGCCGCCGCGACATCCCGTTCGCTGCGACCATCGCGGGACCCGATGGCCCGCACGGATCGGCCATTCGCGAGCTGATCGCGGGACATGGGCTCGGGGAGGCCGTTCGGCTCGCGGGACCCCTCTCGCAGCGAGAGCTCTTCGACGAGTACACGCGAGCCGACGCGCTCTGCCTCCCCTGCCGCGTCGTCGGCACCGACCGCGACGGAATCCCCAACGTCCTCGTCGAGGCGATGGCGTGCGGGACTCCCGTCGTCACGACCGGGATCTCCGGGATCCCGGAATTGGTCTCGGACGGCGTCAACGGCCTCCTCGTCGAGCCCGACGACCCGGCCGCCATCGCGAGCGCGATCGCGCGGCTCGACTCCGATCGCCGCTCCGCCGAGCGCCTCGGGCGCGCGGCCCGGGCGACGGTTCGCGAGCGATTCGACGGGAGCCGCGTCGTCGGCCGGCTGGCGGAGCTCTTCCGGGCGGAGCTGGAGCGATGAGCGCCGCGGCGGCAAGCACGGCCCCCGCCGTAGCTCGGCCTCGCCCGGTCTTCTGCGTGACCGAGCATCTGCGGCGCGACCGCCGGCTTGCCGACGACGCCTCCGTCGGCCGCTTCACCGAGCTTGGTCAAACCCACGAGCTCGGGATAGAGCCCGACTGGCTCGGGGCGAGCCTTCCGGCCGACGAGGAATGGCGGATCGCGTGGAGCAAGTTCTACGTCGGGCTCGACCTGGCGGCCGCCTTCCGGGAGACCTTGCGGCGGCGCTACCAGCTCGCCTGGGAGCGGCTCGTCTCATCCTGGATCGACCAGGCGCCGGTCGGGGCCGATCCGAGCGACGCGGTCGCGCGCCGGGTCCTGAACTGGATTTATGCCTGGAACGCGTTCGCGGACACCCCAAGGTTCGCGGGACTCACTCCCGGGCTCGCGGAGCGCGTCGTCGAGAGCATCGCGGCGCAGATAGGCTGGCTTCGCGCTCATCTGACGGCCGCGCGGAACCACCGCACGCTCGAGCTCTACTCCCTGTTCATCGCGGGCCTCGCGTTGCCGGAGGTCGATCGCGGCGGTGGTCTCGTCCGCTTCGCCCTCGCGGAGCTCGACCGCAATCTGAGCACCGACTTCCGCGCCGACGGCGTCCACGTCGAAGCCTCGACGCACTACCACCTGATCGTCCTTCGCTCTTTCGTAGGCGTTCGCGAGAACGCCGGGCGGTTCGGAATCGCGCTCCCGGCGCGATGGGACGAGCGCCTCGCGCGGGCGGTCGACGTCGCGCTGCACTGCCGCCGCCCGGACGGCCTCATCCCGGCGCTCTCCGACGCGGACACCGGGAGCTACGCCGAGCTCCTCGAGCTGGCCGCCCGCCAGCTCGGACGTCCCGACTACCTGTACGCGGCGACCGCAGGCGCCCGCGGGCGCCCCCCGGCGGCACGCAACGTGAGCTTTGCAGCCGGGGGGTACCACGTCCAGCGAAGCGGCTGGGGCGACGGGGCCACCCGCTACGAGAACGAGCGGTTCCTCATGTTCGACTGCGGGCCGCTCGGCGACGGCGGCCATGGACATTACGACCTGCTCTCGGTCGAGCTGGCGGCGGGCGGGCGGCCGCTGGTCCTCGACCCTGGTCGCTACACGTACCACGAGGGCGAACCGAACCTGCGGCGCTGGTTCAAGGGCACCCCCGCCCACAACACCGTCTGCGTCGATCGACTCGATCAGACCGAGTACCACCGCCGAAAGCCAAAGGGCCCGATCGCCGAGGGCCGGCTCCTCGGGCGCGTGGAGACCGACGGCCTCGACATCCTGTGGGGAGAGGCGCTGAGCCCGCGGTACGACGCCCGCCACCAGCGCCGGGTGATCTTCGTCGCGGGTGAGTACTGGGCATTCGAGGACCGCCTCGAGGCCGAGCGACCCCACCGCTACGACCAGCGCTGGCACCTGGCGCCGGAGGCGCAGGGCGCGGTCGAGCTTTCGATGTCCGACGGCGGGAGCTTGGTGCAAGCGCCGGGACTGGCTCTGCTGTTC
>JBKPHA010000024.1:0-6920 GCA_046729615.1 Actinomycetota bacterium | reverse complement strand
GGCGTCCAGCTCGAGCGGCGGGATGCGGGACGAGCTAGCGCGGCGCAGCTCGTCGATCGCCCGGTTTCGGAGGATGCGCAACGTCCATGAGCGGACGCTGCCGCGCGCCGCGTCGTAGTGCTGGCTGCTCCGCCAGAGTTGCAGGAACGCCTCCTGCGTCGCCTCTTCGGCGGCCCGGTCGTCGCCGAGGATCCGGCGCGCGAGCGAGTAGGCGGCCCGTCCGTGCCGCTCATAGAGGATCTCGAACGCTGCCTGGTCACCGGCGGCGACGAGCTCCATCAGGTCCTCGTCGGCCAGTCGGTGCCTGGCGCGTAAAGGCTGCCGGGGGCTCATTGCTGTTCATGACTACGTACAAGCGCCTGCGATGGATCGGCCCGGACGCCTCACCTCCCGTCCGACCGACATCGCGCGGCGAAATCTCATCCTAGAGCTGCACACGGTACGCAGCCGGGGCCGTCAGGGCTAAGAGAGCTGCAAGCCCATCCTCAGCCGAGCCCGGCGTACCACGCCCCAAACATGAGCCCGAAGAGGCCGAAGGCCGGGATCAGGACGGTGCGGTAGAGCGGTGCGATCAACCGGCGGGTCAGAAGCCAGGCGAATGCCGTCGTGCAGAGCGTCATCGAGACCGCGGTGATCGGAGCGAAGACGAGCAGGGCGGCCGCGGCCTGGAGCTGCGTCGGGAGTGCCGCGATCAGGAGCAGGACGACCGCCCCGGTGCCGGCCAGTCCGTGCACGACGCCGATGCCGAACGCCTGCTGCGGCGTGCGGACCCGGTGTGCGTGATCAGGCTCGGCCGTGTGGTGTAGGTGCCGATGGCCCGTGCTCGCGGCGCGCGGGTGGCGATGGCTCCCCGCCCGGAAGTCGCCGCGGATCCACTTCACGACGACGCGGAGCGCGAGGAGGAGGATGATCAGCCCGACTGCGCGCTCGGCGCCGCGCTCGATCCAGCCCGGGAGGGCCGACTTTAAGAGGATCAGCGGGAGCCCGATCGCGACGAGCGCACCCGCGTGACCCAGCCCCCAGAATCCGCCGACGCGCGCCGCGTCCCTCGTCTCGCCACCGTCCGCGGCCACTAGGGAGCTCACCGCCACTAGATGGTCCGGATCGGAAGCGTGTCGCAGTCCGAGTGCGACCGCCATGACCATCGCCACGAGGAACGGTGCGCCCGACAGCACCCCCTGAAGCCAGGCATCGGCGCGCTCGAACGGGGTGAATAGGGCCGAGAAGTCCATTCGGCGTGGAGTTCGAAGCCGCGCGCGGTTTGGATCACATCCGCAGTGATCCGGATTCGTCCCGGGCCCGTAGTGGTGGGCATCGGTTGCGCCGCACGCACTCGGAGGAGATCACAACCGATCGCGGCGGCGCGCGGTCCAGTGAAAGGAGTCGATATGGAGAACCTGAGCCGGCGGAGGCTGTTGGCGTCCGCGGGTGTCGCGACGGGCGCGGCCGCAGTCGCCGCGGCGCCATCGGTCGCGCGGGCGGCACTCGATCACCCCGAGGCCACCGACCCGTCCGGGCCGCCGCCCGAGGAGACGATCGTCGCCTACGTCCGCAACGTCAACCGCAGCGAGGTGACCGTCATGTCGGGAACCAGCGAGATCACATACCGAGACCCGGTCCTGGTGAAGCGCCTCGTGAAGGCCGCACCGGCGAGCGGTTCAGCACGGAAGTAAGGAGCGGAAGCCAAGATGTCATCGCATCGAGAAGCACCAGAGATCAGCCGCGACCCGGTCGCCGACAACACGGACACCTACGCGTTCGTCAGCCCGGACAAGCCGGGCACCGTCACCATCATCACCAACTACGTGCCGCTCGAGAACCCCCCGGGCGGGCCGAACTTCTTTGAGTTCGGCGACGACGTCCGCTACTCCATCTACGTCGACAACGACGGCGATGGGCGGCCGGAGATCGAGTACCGGTTCAGCTTCAAGACCCGGCTCCGGAACCCGGACACGTTCCTCTACAACACCGGCCAGATCACGAGCCTGAAGAGCCCGACCTGGAACCGGCGGCAGTTCTACGACGTCGTCCGGGTGAATCACCGGAACGGCAAGGCGAGGGTCCTGGGTCGCGATCTTGCGTCGCCGCCGTGCAATATCGGGCCTCGGTCCACCCCGAGCTATCCCAAGCTCGCCAACGCGGCGCTCCATCATCTGCCGTCCGGCGAGGCGGTGTTCGCGGGGCAGCGGAACGAGGGGTTCTACGTCGACCTCGGATCGATCTTCGACCTCGGCGACCTGCGCCCGCTCCAGAACCTGCACCTGATCGCGACGTCGCCGGCGATGGGCGTCGACGCGACGGCCACGCTGAACGTCCACACGATCGCGATCCAAATTCCGATCCGGAAACTGACCCGCGATCACTCGGTCCCGAAGGATCCGATGAGCGGGAAGGCCGTGCTCGGCATCTGGGGAGCCGCGTCTCGCCGCAAGACCCGCGTGATCGACAAGGCGAACGACGAGTTCACCGAGTCCGGGCCCTGGGTCCAGGTCTCGCGGCTCGGCAACCCGCTGTTCAACGAGGTCATCGTGCCGATGGGCGACAAGGACAAGTGGAACGCAAAGCATCCGGCGGCCGACAAGGCGTTCGCGAAGTACGTCGAGCACCCGGAGCTCGCGAAGCTGCTCCCGGTCCTGTATCCGAACGTGTTCCCCCGCCTGGCGAACCTGAAGGCGAAGCGGGCGGACCTGGTGGCAATTCTGCTCACCGGGATCCCGAAGGGGATCATCCCGGGATTCCAGAACTACACCGGAAGCGTCCTCGCGGACATGCTGCGGCTGAACGTGGCAATCCCGCCGACGAAGTCCAAGCCGAGCACGCTCGGACTCCTGGGCGGGGATGCGGCGGGGTTTCCCAACGGCCGCCGCGTGTTCGACGACATCGTCAACATCGAGCTCCAGGCCGTCGCGGGCCTCACCTACCCGCTGGTCAACCCGAGCTACAAGCCGGACGATGCCGCGTCGAAGCTCACCCAGGGGCTGACCCCGGGCAACGGCCGCTACCAGGCGACCTTCCCGTACCTGGGCACGCCCCATGACGGGTTCGACACACCGTCCGGGCCTACGGGATGAGCGGCGTCCACCACAGCGACGCGGACCGGCCGCATCCGGAGTACGTCGTCCTGGACATCGGCGATCGGTTCGGGGCCCTGATCGTCCACACCGACGCCGACCTGCACGGGGTCGAGGTGGAGGTCAGCCCCACCGGTCACGATGACCGCCGCTCCCACAAGGAGGTGCTCGAGCGCAGCATGAGCGGGCATCCCGCCTACACGGCGGTGTTCGACAAGCTCGAGCGCGGCACGTACACCCTCTGGACGGGCGGCGCGCCGCGCGCGCGAGAGGTCCGGATCGCGGCCGGCGAGATCGCGGAGCTCGACTGGCGAAGCGACCTCGACGGCAACCGCAAGGCGGCCGGCGATATGCACAACCAAGCAGAGGAAGGAGATCTCAATGCCGAACATCGGACCCCTCGAGGTGATCGTGGTCCTCGTCATCGCCCTCATCGTCTTCGGCCCGAAGCGCCTGCCCGAGCTGGGCACCTCGCTGGGCCACGGGATCCGCGAGTTCCGCTCGTCGATCTCAGGTAAGGGCGATCGCTCTCAGCCGGAGCTGGACGGGCCGGCGCGCGACGCGGCCGAACGCGTCGACGGCGAGGTCGTGGGGCAGGACGCCCCGTAGGCGATGGCGCGCCTTCGGGCCCCCAGGTACGGCGAGGGACTGACGCTCGTCGAGCACCTCGACGAGCTTCGCACCCGCATCGTCGTCTCGATCGCCGTCCTGGGGGTCGCGATCGGCCTGTGCTTCTGGCAGAACCACCTGCTGCTTGACGCGCTGAACCGCCCGCTCCCCGCGGGCAAGAAGCCCATCACGCTGAGCCCGTCCGAGCCCTTCCTCGCCACCCTCAAGGTTTCGATCTACGCCGGCATCGTGCTGGCTCTGCCAACCCTGCTGTACGAGGCCTACGCATTCGTCCTTCCCGCGCTCAGCGCGGCCGAGCGGCGGGTGATCCGCCCGTTTCTCGTGCTCGCGCCGGCGCTGTTCGTGGCGGGGGTCGCGTTCGGCTACTACGTCGTGCTGCCGGGCGCGCTGGGATTCCTCCTGAACTTCAACGCGGACCAGTTCACGGTGCAAGTCCGCGCCGGCGATTACTACGGCTTCGTCACGCTCACGTTGCTCGCGATGGGCCTCGTGTTCCAGGTCCCGATGGGGATCCTGGCCCTGACCAAGCTCGGGATCACGACTCCGCGCCAGCTCGCGAAGAACCGGCGCTACGCCTATCTGGCGCTGGCGATCGTCGCGATGGCCCTGCCAGGGGCCGACCCGGTCACGATGCTCGTCGAGCTCGCGCCGCTCCTGCTCCTTTATGAGCTGTCGATCGTGCTCGCCCGGACCTTCGGGACGACAGCGGCGGGGCGTCCCGCTCCCCAGGCAGGACGCTAGCTGTGGAGGCCCTTAGCAGCCGCTCGTAGACGGCGTCCTCGGCCTGTGATAGCCGTGCAGCGCGAACTTAACTGCGCTCGACCGCAGCTCGGCCGGCCACCATCATGCTGGGGTTGACAAACGGGCATTGCTCGACGAGCGCACGGTAGAGCCGATCACCGCCATCCCAAGCGCGTAGATCGGAAGCCATCTCGATGAGCCTCTCCCGGCCTTTACCGGGCATACGACTCATCGACCGTTTCTCTGAATCCCTTCAATGGCCGCTCCGTGACCCGCTCATGCGTTCCGAAGCAGTTGCGTTTTGTTCGCTACCCGCCAGGATCGCCGATAAGCGGGATCGGCGTAAGCCAGGTTCTTCGCTATTTGCGGACATCACCGCTACACGCGCCGGGCGCACATGTTTGCATCCAGCGCTCGCAGGATTTGAATCGGAGGGGGAACGTCGTGACCGGGGGCGCCCATCGACCCGGTGGGGTTTTGATCGTTCGGAGTCTCGTATGACCACCGCTACGACTCCCCGCTCTCTGGCTGCTCCACCGGGGGCGTCGGCCGCATGGCGGGAGCGCTCGGCGCGCCTCTACGAGGAGTTGAAGCGGCCGTCGCAGGCGCTCGTCCGCCGCGCCTTCCGGGACGCGTTCACGGACGACGAGATCGAGGACGTCTACTCCAATGCCTGGCTGGGGACGCTGCGCGCGCTGGGGCGACGGCATCAGGAGCTCGACGACGGGGAGGTCCGCAAATACGTCCTCACGGCCGTCGCCCATAACGCGAGCAAGGAGATCCGTCGCCGCAAGCGCAACCCTGTCGCGCCGCTCGAGGGCGTCCACGCAGTGCCGGACGACAGCCTGCCGCCGGACGAGGCGACGACCAAGCGCGAGCAGTCAAGGGTCGCGCGCGACGTCCTCTCGAGCCTGCCGCCTCGACGGCGCGCGGTGATGCTCCTTCGCTATGGATGGGGTCTTGAGCCGCACCAGGTGTGCGGGCTCGTCAAGGGCCTCTCGCCGCGTGCCTATCGCAAGGAGATCACGAGGGGCGTTGACGAGCTGGCGGCAAAGCTCCGCCGAGTGGAGAGCGGCGAGTGGTGCGCCGACCGCGAGCCGCTGCTGAAGGCATACGCATCGGGCTTGGCCGACGAGGAGCAGCGCCGTCAGGCTCAGCAGCACCTATCCCACTGCCGCCACTGCACCGATTTCGTCGGCAGGCTGAGCGGCCACCTCCACGACATCGGAAGCGCCGCCGCCGTGCCAGCGGCGGCCGACGTCGTCGGGGACGGCCGGGTCTCGCTTCTCGACCGCGCCGCCGACGGCCTGCACCGTGTCAAGGAGTCAACGCTGGGAGCGCTCGGTCCTGGGGGCGGAGACGGCGCGGGGGAAGCCCCTGCGCAGACGCTCGGCGTCTCGGGCGGCGCGCGCGGAGCGGGGGCTGCCGGAACCGGCGTCCTGGCCAAGCTCGCGGGAGCCGGGGCCGGCGCGAAGCTCGCCGCGGCGTGCCTGAGCGGGGGCGTCGCCGCGACCACCTGTCTCGCGACCGGCGTCCTCCCGGCCCGGCTTCCCGACATCAACGGAGGCGTCCCCGAAAAGCACGTGACGTCGGGGGCGGACGCGAGGCAGGTCGGTCATCCAGCGCGGGCTCAAGCAGCGCGGCTCGGCGCTCCATATGAGGACGTCGGCGCGGAGGTTCCCCCGCCGAAGCCGAACCCAGCGCCTCCGACCACCACGACGACGCCGGTCGCGACGCCGCCCCCGACGCCGCCCCCGACAACGACAACGAGCACACCCACCTACACGACCACGCCCACGACGACGACGTCGTACCGGATCGAGCCCAGTGCTCCGCCGACGGAGCAGGAGTACGGCGTCGCCTCGGCGGCGACCACGTCCACCACCGGGAGCTCCTCGACCAGCGGCGGGGGCGGCGGAGGTGGCTCGGCGGTCAAGCAGGAGTTCGGGCCGTGAGAGAGCGTTCGCGACGGCACCTGCTTGCCCTGGGCGGGAGTGCGATGGCGGTGGCGCTGGTCGCTCCGTCGATCGCGTGGTCCGCCGGGAACACCTACGAGGTGGTGCAGTGCGATCCCAAGAGCCGCGCTGTTTCCGGAATCTCACTCGACGACGCACCAGCGTACGCGGTGACCCAGATGTGCGATGACGCGCGGAACAACCATGCCATCAAGATCACGAACACCAGCTTCGCGAGATACGGCCGGTCGGGCCGCGCCGCCTGGTCGACCGGCTCGCCGGCGCTGCGCATCGTCGGCGTCAGCGTCGACGCCAGGCTGCGGCGGGACAACGGCCATGTCCCCCGTCTATTTGTGGCAGACGCCGCGGGCAACGAGGTCGCGCGAGTGGCCTCCGGCGTCAGCCAACCAACCGACTTCCTGAACTACTCCTGGCGCTCATCCGGCGCGCGCCCGGAGCAGTTCGTGGCTCACCTTCGGTGCGAGAACCCCGACGGCTGCCACCAATCCGACCTCGCCAAGAC
>JBKPHA010000023.1:0-34551 GCA_046729615.1 Actinomycetota bacterium | reverse complement strand
CGTCCCTGGCGAGCACGGGGCGCGCGAGCGCGGCTGGCGCGTCGTGCGCGCCGCCTTCGCCGAGCGCGAGCCGGTACCGACTGGCGGCGCGGCGCGGAAATGGCTCGCGGTCGCGCTCGCCGCGGCGGCCGTCGTGCTGGCCGTCGCGTTGACGCCGGCCGGCGCGAAGGTCGTCGACCTCGTCCGCGACGTGGTGCGCCCCAGCGCGAAGCAGGCGAAGCCCCTGACGGCGCTGCCCACTTCGGGGACCCTGCTGGTCGAGTCGCGTCAGGGACCCTGGGTGTTCCACCGGGATGGCTCGCAGCGGCTCTTGGGCGACTATCGCCAGGCCACCTGGTCGCCGAACGGGTATTTCGTCGCGGTCACGACCCAGCACCAGCTGAGTGCGGTCGAGCCCGACGGCGCTGTCCGCTGGTCGATCAACCGCCCCCACCCGACGGACCCGCGCTGGGTGCCGGTGACCGGATACCGCGTCGCGTATCGCACCGGGTCACGCATGCGGGTCGTACACGGCGATGGTGAACACGACCACCTGCTCGATCCGAGCGTCGCCTCCACAGCACCGGCCTGGCGACCGTCGCAGCTTCCGCGGGCGAAGGCGCAAGCGGGCGGTCCCGGTCAGTACACGCTCGCCCTCGCCAAGCCCGACGGCCGCGTCGAGCTGGTTGGCGCCGGCTCAGCACACCTCTTCTGGCGCACGTCGCCCGGACCGGTGCCGCTGGTCGTCGACTGGTCGGCCGACGGCACTCGGCTCGTCGCGCTTTCTGCGAGCGAGCTGCGCGTCTTCTCCGCGGATGGCGGCACGCTGATCCGGACCGTCCGGCTACCGGCAGGCATGCGGGCAACCGATGGCGAGTTCGCCCCGACCGGCAAGTCGTTCGCGGTGACAGGCAAAGTGCGCACGCCCCGCGGGCCGAAGAGCAGGGCCCTGCTGCTCCCGCTTGGCGCGGCGCAGCCGCGGCCGCGAGCTCTCCTCACCGATCCGGGGACGTTCAGCGACCTCGCGTGGTCGCCCGACGGGCATTGGCTCCTGGTTGCCTGGCGCGACGCGGACGCGTGGTTGTTCCTGCGCCCGCAGCGCCCCGGCGATGTCCAGACTGCCGGCGAGATCTCGCGGCAGTTCAGCCCAGGATCGACCGGCGTACCTGGGTTCCCAAAGCCCGCGGGCTGGTGCTGCGCGCCGTACGGCGCCGGCTAGACACCGCGCAAGATTCGTGCCGCTGCCGCCCAGTATCGAGGAAGTCGCGCTAACTTGGGAAACTGAAGAGACCGATGACTCTCGCGAGCGACACCGGTCTCATCACAGACCATGCCTAGAGCTATTTGGAGTGGATCGATCAGCTTCGGGCTCCTGAACGTGCCCGTCAGGCTGTACAGCGCGGTATCGCGGAAGAACGTGAGCTTCCGCGAGCTGCGCGCGAGCGACGGTTCGCGCATCCGCCACAAGCGGGTAGCGGAGGCCGACGGCGACGAGGTGCCGTACGAGGAGATCGTCAAGGGGTATGAGGTCGCGCCCGAGCAGTACGTGGTCGTAACGCGCGACGAGCTCGAGGAGATCGACCCGAAGAAAACCCGCGCGATCGAGATCCAGGACTTCGTCGACCTCGACGACATCGACCCCATCTACTTCGACCATCCCTACTACCTGGGGCCGGACAAGGGGGCCGAGAAGGCCTACGCGCTGCTCGTCAAGGCGATGGCCGACTCCAAGAAGGTGGCGATCGCCCGCTTCGTGCTGCGGAACCGCGAGCACCTGGCCGCGATTCGCCCGGCCAGGAAGGTCCTGACGATGGCGACGATGCGCTTCGCGGACGAGGTGGTGGCGCCCGACGAGCTCGGCGAGGACGTGATCCCGCAGGATGGCCGCAAGCTCGAGAAGCGCGAGATCGACATGGCCAAGCAGCTGATCGACTCGCTGACCTCGGACTTCGACCCCGGCAAGTACCGCGACGAGTATCGCGAGGAGCTGCTGGCGCTCATCGACCGCAAGGCCCAGGGCCAGGCGGTCGTGGAGCCCGTCTCAGAGGAGCCCAAGCCGACCAAGGCCCCGGATCTCATGGCCGCCCTCGAGGAGAGCCTGGCCGCGGTTCGCGGTGAGCCGCTGGCCGGCGGCGACGGCGGCACCAAGCGGCGCAAGCGGCAGCCGGCGTCGAAGTCTCGATCCCGCTCGAAGACCTCCCAGTCCAAGCCGCGATCGCGAAGCAGGGCCAAAGCCGCCAAGTAGACGTCGACGGCCACCGGCTCGAGCTCACGAACCTCGACAAGGTGCTCTGGCCCGAGGCTGGGTTCACGAAGGGCGAGATGATCGACTACTACGCTCGGATCGCCGATGTCCTGGTCCCGCACCTGCGCGGCCGTCCGCTGACCCTGAAGCGGTACCCGAACGGCGTAGCCGAGGGCTTCTTCTACGAGAAGCGCTGCCCATCTCACCGGCCGGATTGGGTGCGCACCGCCTCGATCTGGAGCGGCCGCAACGAGGGCGAGATCGACTACTGCGTCTGCGATGACCGCGCGACCCTGATCTGGGTCGCGCAGCTCGCCTCGCTCGAGCTGCACCCCTCGCTCTCGCTCGCGGACGACATCGAGCGCCCGACGGTGCTCGCTTTCGACCTCGACCCGGGCGCGCCGGCGGGGATCATCGAGTGCTGCACAGTCGGGCTTCGCCTGCGCGAGCTCTTTGACGACCTGGGGTTGGAGAGCTTCCCGAAGACGTCCGGTTCCAAGGGCCTTCAGGTCTACGTCTCGCTGAACACGGAGGTCACCTACGACGACACGAAGCCGTTCGCACACGCCGTCGCGCAGGTACTGGAGCGGGCGGATCCGGATCTGATCGTCTCGCGAATGGCGAAGAACCTGCGCAAGGGCAAGGTGCTGGTCGATTGGAGCCAGAACGATGAGCACAAGACGACCGTGGCCGTTTACTCGTTGCGCGCCCGCGAGCATCCAACCGTCTCGTGCCCGCTGGAGTGGGAGGAAGTCGAGCGAGCGGCCGAGCAGGAAGATCCCGACCTCCTGCGCTTCGAGGTCAGCGAGGTGCTGAAGCGGGTGAAGGAGCATGGCGACCTGTTCGAGCCCATCCTGAAGCTCGAGCAGAAGCTGCCGGACCTGAGCGCCGCGGCTAGGTGATCGGGAGGGCCTTGCGCCGCGGGCGCGGGCGGACTGCGCGCACGGCCACACCCAGTCGCCGCACGCCCTCGCGCAACTCGTCCGGATCCAAATAACCGAACGACAGTCGGATATGAGTCGTGCGGGGGCGCTCGGCCATCATCGCCCCACCGGGGAGGAAAGTCACGCCCTGACGGACCGCCTCGTCGTAGAGGTCGCGCTCGTCGAGCGGATCGCGGAACGTGAGCCACAGGTGCCCGCCGCCGTGCGGGCGGCTGAGGGACGCCACTCGCTCCATGTGGCGCTCGACGGCGTCGACGAGCGCATCGCGGCGTTGACGATAGAAGGCGACCGCCCGTTCGACCTGGTCCGCATAGCTGCCCGCCGAAAGGAACCTCGCCGCGATGAGCTGCGTCAACGTGGCGCTATTCATGTCGTCGTTTCGCTTCTCGCGGACGATCCGGTCGAGTGCCGGCCCGCTCGCCGAGAGCCAGCCCGTTCGCATTCCCGGGCTCACGGTCTTCGAGAGCGACGAGAGGTACACCACGTGGCTCGGGAGCATCGCTCGGAGTGGACTCATCTCCTGCCCCTCGAATCGGAGCGGCCCGTAGACGTCGTCCTCGAGGATGAAGAACCCGTGGCGTCTTGCGAGCGCGCACAACTGGTCGCGACGCTCGGGCGCGAGGTCGCGTCCGGTCGGGTTCTGGAGTCGCGACTGAACGGCCACGAGGCGGATGTCGCGCCGGCGCAGGAGAGCCTCGAGCGCCTGCACGTCCAGGCCGCGGTCGTCGACCGGAACCGGAAGAGCCGAGGCACCGGCGTTCCGGATGGCGTCGATCAACCCCGGGAAAGTGGGCGACTCGCAGGCAGCCGCATCGCCGGGGCGCAGGATCGCGCGCGTGGTGAGCGTCAGCGCTTGGCGCGCCCCGGTGGTGACGACGATCTGATCCGGCGCGTCGTCGACTCCATCGGCGCGATGGAGGAGCGCTAGCTGCTCGCGTAGCTCGCGCGCGCCCTCGATGTCGGTGTACTGGTGAAGGCGCGCCCCGTGCTCCTCCAGAGTCGCCTCCGTCACTTCGGCCAAAATCCCGGCCGGAAGGAGCTTGTCGGCCGGATAGCCCACCATCAGCGGGATCACGTCGTCGCGGCCGGCCTGGCGGAACATCTCGGCGAGGATCCGGTCGCCGTACGTCTCGAGCTGCTCGGGCAGCGCATAGAGCTGCCAGTCGGTGTTCTCGCCCCGCGCTCCGGCGCCGGTTCCAGCACCCACGCGCACGAACGTTCCCTGGCCCACTCGAGCGGTCACGAGGCCCAGGTCGGCGAGTCGTCGGTAGGCGCGCGCCGCGGTCAGATGATTGACCTGCGCGAGCTCCGCCAGCTCCCGAGTCGGTGGGAGCTTCTCGTCGGGGCCGAGCTCACCAGCGGCGATCGCGGCGGCGAAGACATCGACGAGCTGGCTCGTGACCGATGTGCCGCCGCCGCGGCGGATGTCCAACAATCTGTCTTTGTATGACATTGACCGGGTCGATTGTTCCCCGTAGGGTTGCCGGTGGGCACGATTGTACGACAAGGTGCGACCCATGTTGAGACCCTTCGGCCGACACCAGCAAACGGTTTTTGATAGTGTTTACGTGGTGAGTGCACGACCAGGAGGCCAGCCCCGTTCAGGAGCGGAGATGACTGACCAGCCCGATACCCACAACCATTTCGGCCTCGACGCGGTGACCATCCGCCGTGCGGGAGCAGACGACGAGCGTGGGCTTCGGCGGCTCGCTGACCTCGACTCCACTCGCATGCCCGATGGCCCCCTCCTGCTGGCCGAGATCGCCGGCGAGCCGGTCGCCGCGATCGCGGTCGCCTCTGGCGAGTCCTTCGCGGATCCCTTCGTTCCCACCCTGGAGCTGCGGCGCCTGCTCGAGTTGAGGGCGTCGCAGCTCCACCGCTCCACCGACGGGCCGCTGCGAGGCGGGTTCAGAGAGCCCGACTACAGCGCCTGGCGCACGACCGGCCGGCGGCTCGCGCTCGCCTCGTCGAGCCGCCGCACCGGCGTCGTATAGGGGGCGCCCCTGACGATCTCCGGATCGCCTTCGGCCTCGGTCAGGATCTCCTCGAACGCGTCGGCGAGGGCATCGAGGCCCTCCTTCGTCTCGGTCTCGGTCGGCTCGACCATCAGCGCCTCGTCCACGAGCAGCGGGAAGTAGATCGTGGGCGGATGGAAGCCGAAGTCCAGAAGGCGCTTGGCGACGTCCAGGGTCCTGACACCGAGCTCCCGCTTGGCCGGTGCGCCGGAGAGGACGAACTCGTGCATGCAGGTGCGGTCGAAGGCGACCGGGAGGTACTTGCCCGCCCGCGCCTCCTTGAGCCTCGCGAGCAGGTAGTTCGCGTTCAGCACCGCGGTCTCTGACGCCTCGGTGAGGCCGTCGCCGCCGAGGCTTCGGATGTACGCGTAGGAGCGCACGAAGACGCCGAAGTTGCCGGCGAAGCCGCGGAGGCGGCCGATCGACTTCGGCTGGTCGTAGTCGAAGTCGAAGGTGGGCGCGGCGCCGTCGCCGCGGGCGTTGCGGACCACGCGCGGCACCGGCAGGTAGGGCTCGATCCGCTCGGAGACGGCGATCGGGCCCGCGCCCGGGCCGCCGCCACCGTGCGGCTGCGAGAACGACTTGTGGAGGTTCACGTGGACGATGTCGAACCCCATGTCGCCCGGGCGGCTGCGACCCATGATCGCATTCAGGTTCGCGCCGTCGTAATAGAGCGTGCCGCCCGCGTCTCGTACGAGCTGGGTGATCTCCAGGATGTTCTCGTCGAAGACGCCGAGCGTGTTGGGGTTCGTGAGCATGAGGCACGCAACGGTGGCGTCGACCTTGGAGCGCAGGTCGTCGACGTCCACGCCGCCTCGCTGATCAGTGGCGACCTTGACAACCTCGTAACCGGCCATCGTCACCGACGCCGGGTTGGTGCCGTGCGCGGTATCGGGAGTGAGGACCCGCCTGCGGTCCTCACCACGGTCGGCGTGGTAGGCGCGCGTGAGGAGCAGGCCCGCGAGCTCGCCGTGCGACCCAGCGGACGGCTGCAGGCTCACATGCGGCAGGCCGCAGATCTCCGCGAGCGCCCGCTCGAGGCGCCACATGAGCTCGAGCGCGCCCTGCGCGCGGTTGGGGGACTGAGCCGGGTGAAGCCGCGCGTGGCCGGGCAGTGCGGCGACCCGCTCGTTGAGCCGCGGGTTGTGCTTCATCGTGCAGGAGCCGAGCGGATAGGGCCCGGTGTCGAGGTCGAAGTTGCGGCGCGAGAGGCGGTTGTAGTGGCGGACGATCTCGGGCTCGGAGACCTCGGGCAGCTCAGGCGGGCGCTCGCGGCGCAGGTTCGGCGGGATCAGCTCGTCGAGAGGGCGCTCGGGGACGTCGCAGGCCGGGACGGTGCCCGCGCGGCGGCCCTCCACGCTGCGCTCGAAGATAGTCGTTGCCGTTTCCCTCTGTTGCGCCGTCGGGGTGTCGGCATTAGCAGGGGGCGGTCCGACTTGGCCCGTCATGCGGGCACCTCCTCCCGCGCGCGCTCGCCCCTCGCTGCCCTTACCGCTCGCGCCAGTGAGTCCGCGAGGCGGTCGATATGCGCCTTCGTCCGCCGCTCCGTGATCGCCACGAGGACGCCATCCTCGTACTCGGGGTACTCACGGGCGAGCGGGTAGCCCGCCGCGATGCCGTCGTCGGCGACGCGATCGAGCACCTCGTCGACCGGCGCGTCCAGCCGCACCGCGAACTCACGGACCACGGGGGCGTCGTGCAGGAGCTCGACGCCGTCGAGTGCGGTAAGGCGCTCGATCGCGTACGCGGTGCGCTGGGCCATCAGCTCCCCGATCTCGACGATCCCGCGCTTGCCGAGCCAGGCGAGGTAGATCACGCCGCCGAGGGCGTTCAGCGCCTGCGAGGTACAGATGTTGTGGGTCGCCTTCTCGCGGCGAATGTGCTGCTCGCGGGTCTGGAGCGCGAGCACGAATCCGCGCCGACCGTCCACGTCGGTGGTCTCGCCTGCGATCCGGCCGGGCATGCGGCGCAGGTGTTCCTCGGTCGCGGCGAAGAAGCCGAACGAGGGGCCGCCGAAGTCAAGCCGGCCGCCGAGCGGCTGGCCCTCGCCGAGCGCGATGTCAACGCCGCACTCGCCCGGAGAGCGAAGGATTCCCAGGGTCATCGGGTCCACGGCGACGACCACGAGCGCGCCCACCTCCCTGGCCGGCGCCGCCAGGGCCTCCAGGTCCTCCACCGCGCCGAGGAAGTTGGGGTTCTCCAAGAACACCGCGGCGGTGTCCGCATCGACCGCCGCGCTGAGACGGCCGGCGTCGGTGACACCGCCGTCGAGCCCCATTTCCACCACCGCGGCGCCGAACCCGCGGGCGTAGGTCTCGAGCGTCTGGCGACTGTGCGGGTGAAGGCCGCGCGAGGCGATGAGCTTCCTGCGCCCCTTCGTCGCCCCGATGGCCAGGTACGCGGCGGAGGCGACGGACGACGGCCCCTCGTACAGCGAGGCGTTTGCTGCCGGCAGGCCGGTGAGCTCCGAGATCGCCGTCTGAAACTCGAACATCACTTGCAGCCCGCCCTGCGAGACCTCCGGCTGGTAGGGCGTGTACGGGGTCAGGAACTCCGAGCGCTGGGTGATCGCGTCGACGATCGCCGGCACGTAGTGGTCGTACATCCCGGCGCCGAGAAAGCAGACTTCGGCGTCGGCGTGGGCGTTTCGCTCGGCGAGGGACGCGAGATGGTCGAAGCACTCGGTCTCGGTGAGGCCGGACGGGAGGTCCAGGTCGCTCTCTGCCCGCACCTCGGCCGGAATCTGCTCGAAGAGCTCGTCGACCGACTGGGCGCCGATCGTCTTGAGCATCGCGAGCCGGTCGGAGTCGGTGGCTGAGGTGTAGCGGGTCAAGGCGCAGCAGAGCAGGTGGCAGGGAGCATGGAGAGGATGCTACTGGCGGTCCGTGCGGCTTCCGGGTCCCCTGCTCCCTGCTCCCTGCTCCCTACTACTCCTCCAGCAGCTTTCGGTACGCCTCCGCGTCCAGGAGATCGTTCACCTCCGACGGGTCCGATAGCTTCACGCGCACGAGCCAGCCGTCGCCATACGGCTCCTCGTTGATGAGCTCCGGCGTGTCGGACACGGCGTCGTTGACCCCGACGATCTCGCCCGAGAGCGGCGCGTAGACGTCGGAGACAGCCTTCACTGACTCGACCTCCGCGTACGCCTGGTCCTTCGTCACTTCGGAGCCGATCTCCGGCGGCTCGTAGAACACGACCTCCCCCAGGGCGTCCTGGGCGTACCAGGTGATCCCGAACGTCGCTTCGGTGCCGTCGACTCGCGCCCAGTCGTGCTCGGGGTGGTAGCGCAGGTCCTCGGGATAGCTCTCCTCGGCCATGTAGGTCTACGTCTCCTTTCGGTAGAGGGGTTTCGATTCGATGCGCGCCACCCGGCGCTTGCCGCGGACGTCGATCTCGACCTCGGTGCCGGGCTCGGCGAGCTCCGCGGCGACGTACGCCATTCCGATCCCCGTCTCCAGGCATGGGGAGAACGTCCCGCTGGTGACGACGCCGACGTTGCGATCACCGCGGATGACCGGGTTCCCCTGGCGCGGGATACCGGGACCGGTGAGGACGAAGGGGACCAGCCTCTGATCGGTCCCACGCTCGCGCGCGCCGGCCACCGCCTCGGCCCCGATGAAACCGGTCTCCTCTTTGCAGCACCAGCCGAGGCCGGCCTCGATGGGGTTGCGGCGCTCGTCCATGTCGTTTCCGTAGAGGTGGAAACAGACCTCGAGGCGAAGGGTGTCGCGGGCCCCGAGCCCGGCCGGCGTGGCGCCGGCCTCGAGCAGTGCCTGCCAGACCGCGGTCGCCCCCTCCGGCGCCAGCAGGAGCTCGACGCCGTCCTCACCGGTGTAGCCCGTGCCGCAGACGAGGGCATCGCGTCCGGCGAGCTCCAGCTCGGCCGTATGCATCCGCTTCGGGAGCTGGCCGGTGGCGAGCCCGCCGACAATGCGCCGAGCCTCCGGCCCCTGGACCGCCAGCATCGCGTAGCGGTCGATCGCGTTGGCGACCTCGGCGTCGAACTCGCCCGCGTGCTCGGCGAACCACCCGAAGTCGCGCTCGTGGTTGGCGGCGTTGGTGACCGTCAGGTAGCTCTCTGCCGCGAGACGGTACGTGAAGAGGTCGTCCAGGATGCCTCCGTCCTCGCGGCACAGGACCGAGTACTGCGCGCCACCCACTTCGATCCTCGAGACGTCGTTCGAGAGCAGACGCTGGAGGAGTTCCTGGGCCTGGGGGCCGCTGGTCTCGATCTCGCCCATGTGCGAGACGTCGAAGACCCCGCAGGCGGTGCGGACGGCGACGTGCTCGGCGCGCACCCCCGCGTACGAGACCGGCATCTCCCACCCGGCGAACGGGACGAGCTTTGCGCCAGCCGCGACATGCGCTTCCCAGAGCGGAGTGTGCTTGAGCGCCGCGGTCGCCACGGCCGCGGAGGCTAATGCCTCGTCGGCTCTCGGTCGTCCCCGGCCCGGGTCTCTCGCACCCTGGCCTCCGACGCCGCGGCCGTGGCGACGTCGCGGCTGTACGTAGCTCGGCCCCGGTGGAGGACGACGCCCGCGGCCGCGACCGGGATCAGCATCAGCAGGAAGGCCACCTCGAGGCCGGTGGCCGTGCCCGCCGACACCCCGCCGGGCTGGTTGCCGATCGGCGCCTGCTCGGGGGTGACGCCAGCCACGAGATCGGCGATCGCACCGAACAGCAGCGGGGCGACACCCTGGGAGAGGCTGCGCAGGAAGGTGCGGACGCTCTCGGCGCGGCCCCACAGGCCCGAGGGCATGATGTCGAGCCGGGCCGCATCGAGCGGCGGATTCGCCGCGGAGAGCGCGGCCGCGCCGGCGACGCTGAACCAGATCCAGGGAGTCAGCGAGGTGCCGACGAGCGCCGGGAGGATCAGGATCGCCGCGGCGACGTAGGCGAACGCGGGGACCCGCAGGCGTGCGTCGACCACACCGCGGCGCAGCAGGACGTCTGCGAGCCGGCCGCTCACGAGTACGCCCGCCACGGCCCCCACCACCAGCAGCCCCAGGATCCCCGTCGCCTCGGTCTGACCGACGCCGTAGTGGCCGCGAACGAAGATGACGGCGAACGTCTGCAGCCCGGCGAGGAAGAAGTACCCGAGCGCCGACGCGATGATGAGGTTGATGTTCGTGCGCACGCGCAGCACGTAGCGGACGGCACTGGGAAGCGACATTCGGGCCGGGTCCTGGTCCAGGATGAGCTCGTCGAACGGCTCGACGCCCCGGCGCACGGCCGCTCGCTGGGCGAGGTCGTCCTCCCGCTCCGGCACGGTCTCCTCACGGCCTTCGCCCTCCCTCGGCGCGGCGACCACGAGGTCGATCGAACCGGGCGCCAGCCAGCTTCGGCCCCCGCGGCGAGGCTCGGGCACGGTCCGCCAGATCGCCCAGGCGAGCGCGAACCCCCCGATCGCCAGGAGCCAGAAGGCGAAGCGCCACGAGAGGATCCCCGCGACCGAGCCGCTGATCAGGAAGCCGACCGCGGATCCCGCCAGCTCGCCCGCGAGGATGAACCCGTAGACGCGCCCGCGCTCCTCCGGGGCGAAGTAATCGCCGGTGAGGGAGGCGATCGCCGGACCCGCGGTGGCCGCCACCGCACCCAGCGCAAGCCTGTAGACGAGGAGCGTCGAGTAGGAGCCCGCGGCGCCGCTCAGGAACATCGCGACGCTCCAGATGAAGATGCTCGCGGCGAGCACGGGGATCCGGGGCATCCGGTCCACCATGAGGCCCAGCGGAACGACCGCGAGGGCCCCGACGAGCAGCGTGACCGAGTTGAGAAGCCCGAGCTCCGTGTTGCTGATGCCGAGCGCCGGCTGGAGGTCGCCCGCCACAGCGCCCAGCGTGGACGTATCAGCGCTGCTCAGGGCGAGAACACAGGCGAAGAGGAAGATCACGCGCCCCCGAGCCGGGCCGCCGACGAGCTCGGTGAGCCAGGCGAGGATCCAGCGGCCGGCGGCGCGCGCCAGTCGGAGCAGCGCCAAGCCGAAGTCGCGCGGAGACGACAGGGGAGACGGTTCGGAGCTCACCCCCTAAGGGTTTCCCATCCGCGCGACGCGCGCCTGCGGAGCTGGGAGCATGGAGCAGGGGAGAGTTGCTGAGCCCTTCCCTACCTGCTACGTGCTAGCTGCTATCTCCCGCGCAGGAAGTCGGGGACGTCGATGTCCCCCTCCGAGACCTCGAGCTCGCGCCGCTCGCGATCGCCGAGGCCGCTGATGCCGCGCCGGCGCGCCCGGTCACGCACCTGGATCGGCCGCCGGGCGAGGGTCTCGAAGCCCTCGAAGCCGGTGGCGATCACCGTCACGCGGACCTCGTCGCCCATCGACGGGTCGATCACGGTTCCGAAGATGATGTTCGCCCCCTTGTCGGCGCTCGAGACGACGACGTCCGCGGCCTCGTGCACCTCGAACAGGTTCAGGTCGTCCGAGCCGGTGAAGTTCAGGAGCATCCCGGTCGCGCCGTCGATCGACTCCTCCATGAGCGGTGAGGAGATCGCCATCTTGGCCGCCTCGACGGCGCGGTTCTCGCCCGACGCCGAGCCAACGCCCATCATCGCCGAGCCAGCCTCTGACATCACGGCGCGGACGTCCGCGAAGTCCAGGTTGATTTGGCCCGGCGTCGTGATCAGATCCGTGATCCCCTGCACGCCCTGGCGCAGGATGTCGTCCGCCATCCGGAACGCCTCGCTGATCGACGTCCGGCGCTCGACCACCTCCAGGAGCTTCTGGTTCGGGACGATGATGAGAGTGTCGACCTGAGAGCGGAGCTTGTCGATGCCGTCGAGCGCCTGCTGCATCCGGCGGCCGCCCTCGAACTCGAACGGCTTCGTGACAACGCCGACGGTCAGCGCGCCGATCTCCTCCTTCGCGATCTCCGCGATCACGGGAGCGGCGCCGGTGCCGGTCCCGCCGCCCTCGCCGGCCGTGACGAACACCATGTCGGCGCCCTTAAGCGCCTCCTTGATGTCGTCGCGGCTCTCCGCGGCGGCACCTGCGCCGATCTCGGGATTGGCGCCCGCGCCGAGCCCCTTGGTGAGCTCGCGGCCGATCGAGAGCTTGATATCCGCCTCGCTCGCCTGGAGGGCCTGGACGTCGGTGTTGATCGCGATGAACTCCACCCCACGCAGACCGGCGTCGACCATCCGGCTGACCGCATTCGTCCCGCCGCCGCCGGCGCCGACGACCTTGATCACTGCAAGATAGGAGGATTCGACCATTGGCTTTCGCCCGTTTCTCCCGTTTTTCTGACCCGTTCGAGGCTAAAGCGATAGTTGAGGCTTCCGCCCGCTTTCAGCCTCAAGCGTTACACGAAGGTAAGGCATGACGGATTCCGTGTCAATGCGGTCGCACCGCGACGGCACGGAATCGTGCAAGCGAGGATCTCGAGTATGGGTCGAAGGTTTACATTTTCCGCCGATTCTCAGGTAGTGGTTGAGGTACTCCGTCACCCACCGATCGCCGGCCGGGATGGCACCTGGACGTCCACATAATCGAGGCTCGTCACCTTGGGGTCGGCCAGCACCGCCGCGACCGCGGCCCATTTTGCGCGGGCCGCAGAGGCGGCGCCGAAGCGCAGATCGATGCCGCCGCGCAGCGTGACGACGATCCCGTAGTCGGACCCGCTCGCGGCGCTCTCGATCAGCTGCCGAAGCGGCCCTGGCGCCGCTGCCACCACGCGCACCGCGGCCAGCCCCTGGCCCCCCAGCGGCCCCGCCTGGGGCAACTGGTCGAAGTGAAGCGTCGGCAACTTCATCGCGTCGGTGTTCAAGCCGGGCAGGAGCGAGCCGTCGGCGGCAACAGCCACCTGCCGGTTGCCATCGCTCGCCAGCAGCACGGGGCGCCGCTCAAAGACGTGGACGGTGAGCCCGTGAGGAAAGCTCGCGTCGGCGGTCACGGACGCCACAGCCGGGAACCGGCTAACGGCGCTTGCCAGCTTCGACGGGTCGACGTCCAGCGTCGTCATTCCCTCGGCGGCCTTTGTGAGCGCGGCGGTGATCTTCTCGCGGTCTCCGGAGTGCACCCCCTCGACCTTGACCTCCCGCACGGCGACGAGGGAGGAGTGGCGAAACCAGGCGAAGTACGCGACCGCCAGCGCGCCGGCCACAATCGCGGCTCCAGCCAGCCACAGCCTCCACGATCCCCTGAGGTGCCGCATGACCCGCCGGGCGCGCGGCGCCGGCCTGCCTCCACGCTGCGTCGGCGCGGGCCGCCGAGAGGTCTTCGACCGCGCCGCCGAAGCGCGGGACCCGCCCGCGCCTGTGCGCCGCCTGCCCGCGGTCGTTGCGGCGGGGGTGCTCACCCCACGTTATTCGCCCTTCCCCGGTTCCGCTCCTGCCTGCTTGCCGTTGCCGAGGCGGTCCCACCCCTGGGGCCACTCGACGTTTCCGAGCACTCGGACCTCCGGCTCCAGGGCGACGCCGAATTGCTTATACACCCGGTGCCGTCCCGCGGCCATCAGCGCCAGGATGTCCGCGGTCGTCGCGTCGCCGGCGTTCTCGACGAAGTTCGCATGCTTCGAGGAGAAGCGGGCTCCGCCGACCTGCAGGCCCCGGCAGCCGGCCGCCTCCAGGAGCTGACCCGCGGTCCGCCCCGCCGCGCGCTCGTCGTCGTCCGGGTTCTTGAACGTCGAGCCGAAGGTCTTGATCCCGGACGGCTGCGCCGCCCGGCGCTGCGCGCGCATCCGCGCGAGGGTGGCCTTGATCGCGTCCGTGTTCCCCTTCGCGAGCCTGAACGAGGCGCGCGAGACGACCTCTCCCGAGCGCAGGTTCGAGCGCCGGTAGGCGAATCCCAGCTCATCCGGCGTGCGCCGGTGGGGCCCATCGACGGTACAGACATCGACCCACTCGAGCACCCGGCCGAGCTCGCCGCCATAGGCGTTCGCGTTCATCCGCACCGCGCCGCCCACTGTGCCGGGAATGTTGATCCCGAACTCCAGACCGGTGAGCCCCCATCGCGCCACCTTGGCGGTTGCCGACGGAAGCCGCGTCCCGCCACCGCAGACGACGTGGGTGCGCTCGCGCTCCACCGCGGCGAGCTCGCCGTCGAGCTTCAGCACGAGGCCGCGAAACCCCTCGTCGGAGATCAGCAGGTTCGAGCCCGAGCCGACCACCCCGACCTCGACCCCCTCCCCCGCCGCCCAGCGCAGGAGCCCCAGGAGCTGGTCCTCGCTCGTGGGCCGGGCGAAGAATTCCGCCTGACCGCCGGTACGCACCGTCGTCAGGCGCGCCAGCGGATAGTCAGGCTCGACGTTCTCGGGAATCATCAGGTTCAGCATGTAGCAGGGAGCAGGGAGAGCATGATGACCCGTTCTCTACCTGCTACCTGCTGACCAGCGCATCGGCGAGCCGGTAGATGTCGCCCGCCCCGATCGTCACGAGCAGGTCGCCCTCCCGCAGGCGGGGTGCGAGCGCCCGTGCCGCGCGCTCGGCATCGACCAGCCACCACACGGGCTTGCCGCCCGCGTTGTCGGCCGCCGCGCGCGCGACGTCCAGCCCGCTCACGCCGGCGAGCGGTCCGACCGGCTCCTCGCGGGCTGGATAGACGTCGAGCACCGCGATCTCGTCGGCGGCTGCCAGCGCCCGGCCGAATCCCGGCGCCAGCGCCTTGGTGCGTGAGTAGAGGTGTGGCTGGAAGACGGCGATCAGCCGCCGCGGACGGAGCTCGCGCAGAGCCGCGAGCGTCGCGGTGACCTCCGTGGGATGGTGCGCGTAGTCGTCGTAGATCGCGGCGCCACAGCTATGCCCCACGAGCTCCAGCCGGCGAAGGATGCCGGGGAATCCCGCAAGCGCGCCGGCCGCAGCGTCCACGTCGAAGCCGGCGAGGCCGATCGCTGCCAGAGCGGCCCGCGCGTTCAGCACGTTGTGGCGACCGGGCACGCGCAGCTCGAGTGCAGGTCCCGGCCGCTCGGCACAGAAGCCGACGATCCGCTGGCCCTCGGCGAGCTCGTCCAGCGAGCCGTCCGCGGGGAGCGCGAGGCCACGCGCCGGCGCGCAGAACTCGCGAAACGCCTCCAGGAGCTCGGCGCGCGAGGACCAGTGGGAGTGGTGGTCGAGCTCGACGTTCGTGACGGTCGCGACCTCGGCTCGCAGGCGAAGGAAGCTGGCGTCGGACTCATCCGCCTCGGCGACGATCCACTCGCCGTCGCCCCAGGCGGCGTTCGCCGGGCGGCCGCCCGGGCCTGCCCCCGGCAGCTCTCCCCCCAACAGAAACGCAGGCTCGGCACCCAAGGCCTGGAGCGCGTGGGCCAGCATGCCAGCGGTCGTCGTCTTGCCGTGCGTGCCCGCGACCGCGATCAGTCGCTTCATCCGGCACACCTCAGCCAGCAGGTCGCCCCTGTGGATGACCCGCTGCCCTCGCTCGCGCGCGACCGCCAGCTCCGAATTGTCATGCGCTACGGCGGTCGATACCACCACCTCCGCGTCCTCGGGCACTGCCGCGGCGTCGTGACCGATCCTGGGGTCGAGGCCGGCGGCACGCAGATGGTCCATATAGGGGCCGTCGACGCGGTCGGAGCCGGTGACGCGAGCGCCCAGCCGGTCCGAGACGAGCGCGATGGCGCTCATGCCCGCGCCGCCGATCGCGATGAAGTGGAGCCTTCGACCGTCCCAGTCCATCATCGAAACTCAGCAAGCAGCATGCAGCGCGCGGCGGGCAGATTCACGTTCGGGCCGCGCTCAGGATCTCGGTCGCGACGCGGTCGGCCGCGTCGGGGCGAGCCAGCGAGCGCGATGCGGCGGCCATCGCCTCGAGGCGATCCGGATCGGCGAAGAGCTCCGCCAGGCGACGGGCGAGCTCTTCCGGCTGGAGCTCCGCGTCCTCAAGCACCTCGGCCGCCCCCGCCTCGGCCATCCAGGTGGCGTTCGCGTGCTGGTGGCGCGCGGTCGCGTAGGGATAGGGGACCAGGATCGCGGGCCGGCCGGCCGCGGCCAGCTCGAACACCGACCCGCCCGCGCGCGCTAGCACCAGGTCGCAGGCGGCGAGGGCATCGGCCAGGTCCGGCTCGTACTCCTTCAGCGTGTAGGCGCCGGCGCCGCCCGCTTCGGCGATCCGCTCGCGGGCCAGCGCATAGTCGCGATGGCCGGCGATATGCAGGATGTGGTAGCCACGGTCCGGCGCGGCCGGGCCGTCGCCCACGAACGCGTCGAGCGCGCAGAGGTTGATCGAACGCGCGCCTTGGCTGCCCCCGAAGACCAGCAGGGACTGGTCGTTGGCGCCGATCCCGAACCGCCCCCGGGCGGCGCGGCGATCCGCCCGCCCGATCGTGGCCGGCACGGGGCGCCCGGTGACCAGGTACTTAGGGCCCTCCCGCCCGGGGATCGGAAACGCCAGGCAGACCCGCCTCGCCCAGCGGGCGAGCACGCGGTTGGCGAGCCCGAGGTGGCGGTCGGCCTCGACGAGGACCAGCGGCAGGCTCAGTGACACCGCGGCCAGGCCCGCTGGGCCCGCGACGTACCCGCCCCCGCCCATCACTACGTCCGCCCCGCGCCGGCGGATCGCGGAGCGCGCGCTTGCGGTCGCCCCCCCCGCCAGCGCGACCGCGCCCAGCGCCCGCAGGGGAGAGCGGCGATCGATCCCGCGGGCGCGTACGTGTTCGATCTCATACCCCCCGGTGGGCACGAGTTGGCCCTCGGGCCCATCCCGCGTTCCCAGGAACGAGACCTCGGCGCCGTTACCGCGCAGCGCGTCGGCGACGGCCAGCGCCGGTACGACGTGTCCCGCGGTTCCCCCCGCGGCTATCACCACTCTTGGCACGCTTCGAGGTGCTCCTTCCCGTGGCGGCGCTCGTGCTCCCGCGAGCGGACCGGCCGCCGTCGACGACGCGCAGTCTCGCAGCGCCCGTGCCCCGCCGCGCGGAGGCCGCGGCCGTCCCGCCCTTGGCGATGTTCAAGAGCAGGCCGGTCGAAGCGAGCATCACCAGGAGGCTCGAGTTCCCGTACGAGACGAACGGCAGCGGCACCCCGGTCAGCGGCGCGAGCCCCATCACCGCGAACAGGTTGACGATCGCCTGGATCAGCACCATCGACGTCAGGCCGGCGGCGAGCAGCTTCGCGTAGCGGTCGCGCGCCCGCTGCGCGGTCCGAAGCCCCGCGTAGCCGTAGAGGCCGAAGAGGCCGAGCAACGCCGCGATCCCCATGAAGCCCAGCTCCTCCCCGATCACGGCGGCGATCATGTCGGTGTGAGCTTCAGGCAGGTAAAACGCCTTCTGAAGGCTCTGGCCCAGCCCCACGCCGAAGATCCCGCCTGAGCCCATCGCGATCTTCGCCTGGATCGCCTGAAAGCCTGCGCCGCTCGGGTCCCCGGCCGGATGGAGGAAGCCCGCTAGGCGCTGCATCCGGTAAGGCTCGATCAGGATCGCGAGCAGCACCACGGCGCCGAGCGCCGCCCCCAGGATCAGCAGGTGCCTCAGCTTCACGCCCGCCGCGACGAGCAAGGCCGCGGTCGAGAGGCAGACCACGACCGCGGTCCCGAGGTCCGGCTCGGCCATCATCAGCAGGCAGCCGGTGCCCACGACGGCGAGGTATGGCACGAGCGTCCGGATGTGCCGGGGCATCTCGGGACGCAGCGCGAGCAGGTTCGCCCCGTACAGGATGAGCGCGAGCTTCGCCAGCTCCGAGGGCTGTAGCTGAAAGGGGCCCGCGGCGATCCACCGTTGGGCGCCGTTCGCCGAGCTGCCGATCCCCGGCAGCAGCACCGCCAGCAGGAGAGCGAACGACGCCAGGAGCAGCAGTCCGGTCAGCGGCCGGATTACGCGCGCACCGCGGACGGACAGCAGGCGCATGAAGACGAGCCCGATCGCCCCGATCACGAGCGTGCGCTTGAGGTAGTAGGCGCTGTCGCCGCTCTGCCCCAGGAGCGCCGTCGTGGAGCTCGCGCTGAAAACCATGACGATGCCGAACGCGACGAGGCAGAGCGTCGCGGTGAGCAGCAGGTTGTACTCGATGGGCTGGGAGCCCGAGCGGGTACGGGTCCGAGGTCCTACACGCCGGAGCGATAGCGCGCTCATCGGACGAGCTCCCCGACCAGCGCCCGGAAGTGCTCGCCGCGCTGCTCGAAGTCGCGGTAAGCGTCGAAGCTCGCGCATGCCGGCGCGAGCACGACCACCTGGCCTGGCCGTGCCGCCGCACCCGCCTCGCGCACCGCATTCGGGAGGTCACCGCTGCGATGGAACTCCACGCCGAAGCTTCGAACCGGCTCCAGATCGCGCTCCATCGCCCCCGCTGCCTCGCCGATCAGGTAACAGGCGACGCAGCGCTCGGCGACCGGGTCGACCAGGCCTGCGAAATCTCCCCCCTTGGGCGAGCCGCCCATGATCGCGTGCACGCCGCCGTCGAAGGAACGAAGCGCCGCCGCGGCCGCGGCCACGTTCGTCGCCTTCGAGTCATTGACGTACAGGACCTCGTTCACCTCGGCCACCCGCTCGAGGCGATGCGGAACCCCCGGGAAGGTCCGAAGCGCCTCGCGGATCGCCTCCCGATCGATGCCCATCGCGTCCGCCGCGGCGGCGGCGGCCATCGCGTTCTCCGCGTTGTGCAGCCCCGGTCGGGAGAGCTCGCCAACCTCGATGAGCGGCTCGGCTCCGATGAAGACCGTCCCTTCGTTGAGCGAGACGGCGCAGGCGGGGTCCGCCCCGTGGCAGTAGGGGACGCGCCGGGCGCAGCCGCCGAGGTCGCGGCGGGTAAGCGCCGGCTCGGATGCGTTGAAGACCGCAACGTCATCGTTTCCCTGATTGCGGAAGATGCGCAGCTTTGCGGCCAGGTAGTCGTCGAAGTCGCGGTGGCGATCGAGGTGGTCCGGAGTCACGTTCAGGAGCACCGCGCACTCCGGCGCGAACGCCTCCGCGTCCTCGAGCTGGAAGCTCGAGCACTCGCACGCGACGGTGGCCGCTGGGCCCAGCTCGCCTGCGAGTGAGGCGAGCGGCGTCCCGACGTTGCCGGCAACCGCCACCGGCTCGCCGGCGGTACGCCAGACGTGGCCGATCTGCTCGGTGACCGTGGTCTTGCCGTTGGTCCCCGTCACCGCGACGAAGGTGTTCTCCATGAGCCGCCACCCGAGCTCCAGCTCGCCGAGCACCGGGATCCCGCGGCGCGGGGCCGTCTCGACGACCGGAGCGTCGCGGGGAACCCCAGGACTCTTGACGACGCAGCGGGCACGTTCGAGCAGCGCGAGTCCATCCGTATCCAGGTGAACTTCGACGCCGGCATCTCGAAGCCCTTCCGCCCCCTCCGGGGAGGCGGAGTCGCAGCCGACCACCTCGGCGGCGGGCCGGGACGCGAGGAGCCGCGCCGCCGCCTGGCCGGATCGGGCCAGTCCGACGACCAGGTACGGGCCGGCCGGGACCGCCGGCCGGGGTCGGATCGACCGAGCGCTTGAGCCTTCGCCGCGCATGGGTGTAGTTTCGTTGCCCGCGGTGTGGGAACCTTTGTCGCGCGTTCCACGGTGGCG
Source organism: Actinomycetota bacterium (assembly GCA_046729615.1). GTDB lineage: Bacteria > Actinomycetota > Thermoleophilia > Solirubrobacterales > 70-9 > AC-56. The sequence continues at coordinate 14,934 of JBKPHA010000023.1, read as the reverse complement.
GATCGCACGGACAGCTCGAGGGAGAGGCCGGCGGGCCACGCGGCGCGCCTCGCGATCGCGATCGTGCTCGCGATGGGGATCGGCTTGGGCGTCCCGCTGCTCTGGGTCTGGATCGGATCGAAGCTTCAGGGCGGTGGCGCGGACACCGTCGAGAGCACCACCGCAGCGCTGATCTTCGCCGGGATCGTCGTCACCTATGTGGCGACGTCGGTGTACCGTCGTGCCGGAGTGAGAGGACACCGAGACCTTCGGCGAGGGCACGGGAGAGGTTGAACGCTCGGGCGACTTGCTTGGCATGCGCGACGCTTCGTGGTGATGTTGAGGTTCCGGGTGGCATGGTTTGGCAGAACGAGTGCTGGCTCGCCGACCATTGCCTGGGTCCGTTCGGGGTCGGCGCGCTGGCGCTAAAGACGAAGGTGCACCGCGGATCCCTGCCTGAGTTGAGTGAGCATGAGGCGACGACATTGGGCGCGGCGATACGGGCGCTCTCACATGCGATGGTTCACGGTCTGCCTTGCGAGACGGTCTACGTTTCCGCGTGGGTGGACCGCCCGCCGCTTCATGTCCACTTCGTGCTCGAGCCACAGTACGGCGATGAGGCGGGCCTCGGTTCTTGGGAGCTGCAGGCTAGGCGCCGCAAGGCCGGCCCGCCTCCGCCAGGTGAGGCGGCCGCGGCAGCGGACCGAATCCGAACCTCCTTGAGCTCTGCCGAGCACCCGGATCGAGAGCGAAGGCGTTCGCGGTCCGCTGGGCAGCCGGCCGCGCTCGGCCGTGGAACATTGGCGACATGGCGGGGTCAAGTGAATCCGCGCTCGGAAAGCGAACGCGAATTCACTTGACCAGGGTGTTGCGCTGAGCGCCAGTCTCGGGTCAAGTCAATCTGCGCCCGACAGGTGGGCGCGGATTGCCTTGACCTGGCCACCGCCGATAAGTCCAAGTCTCCGCGACTCTGGTACCCGCATCGCGGCCCGCTGCGTAGCCGGCGGGCCCCGCCTACCCGATGGAATGTTGGTAGAGCGTGAAGCCGATGCCCGCGCAGACCGCCGCGATGATCCAGAAGCGCAGCATGATCTTCGTCTCCGACCAGGCCATCATCTCGAAGTGGTGATGGACGGGGGCCATCAGCAGGATGCGGCGGCGGAACATCTTGAAGCTCAGCACCTGGATCGCGACCGATAGCGCCTCGATCACGAAGATCCCGCCGAGGATGATGAGGAGGAGCTCGGTCTGCGTCATCACCGCTAACGCCCCGATCGCCGCACCGAGCCCGAGCGAGCCGGTGTCGCCCATGAAGATCGCGGCCGGGAAGGAGTTGAACCACAGAAAACCGACCGAGGCACCCACCAGGCAGGCCGAGAGCAGGGCAAGACCCTCCTGGCCGCTGATGATCGTGATCGCGGTATAGGCGAGGAGGACGATCGCGCACGACCCCGCCGCGAGGCCGTCGAGGCCGTCGGTGAGGTTCACCGCGTTCGAGGCGCCCGCGATCACCAGGAACACGAGCACCACGTAGAGCACCGGGCCGACGTAGATCTGGGCGTCGAAGACCCGGACCTGAAGGCGGGGGTCGAGCCCCACCTGGTCGGTCGCGACCCACCACAGCCCGACCGCGAGCCCGATCTGCACAAGGAGCTTCCAGCGCGCCGGCAGCCCCAGCGAGCGGCGTTTCGTGACCTTGATGAGGTCATCGGCGAACCCCAGCACGGCGGATCCCAGCGCGACGCCGAACACTGCCAGGCTTTGAGTGTCCCGCGGGCCCAGCACCAGGTATGGCACCGCGATCGCGATGAAGATGATCAGGCCGCCCATCGTCGGCGTCCCCGCCTTGGAGTGGTGCTCCTGCGGGCCCTCCTCGCGGATCTGCTGGCCGAACTCGCGCTCGTGCAGGAACTCGATGAACTTCGGCCCAAGAAAGATCGTGATGAGCATCGCGGCGATGCCGGCGATCAGGATCTCGCCGCGGTCGACCGCAGACGAGACGAGTGCGACCGGGATCATGCGGTGCCCGCTCTCCGCCGCGCGACCAGCTCGTCCGTGACGAGCTCGAGACCGACGGCCCGCGAGCCCTTGACCAAGACGGCGTCGCCGGGCTCGATCATGGATTCGGCGAGCGGGATCGCCGCGGTGACGTCCGGGGCCCAGGCATCCGGGGCGTAGTCGCGCCCGAGCTCACCGACGCCGAGGATGGGGCCGATACCGAGCTGCCGAGCATGAGCGCCGACCTCCCGGTGGTACTGCCGGGCGTCGGCGCCGAGCTCGAGCATCTCTCCGAGGAGCGCAATGCGGCGCCCCTTCGCGTCAAGCGACGCGAGGTGGTCGAGCGCCGCGCGCATCGAGATCGGGTTCGCGTTGTAGCAGTCGTTCACCAGGAGGATCTCGCCGGCTAGCTCGATCAGCTCGCCCCGGAGGCGCGAGAAGGTTATCCCCGGCGCCCGCGTTGCCATCTCGCCCAGCGGCACCTCCAGCGCCACGCCGATTGTGATCGCCGCAAGCGCGTTCTGGAGGTTGTGGAGCTCGCCGAATGGAAGGAGAAAGCGCTCCTCCCCGCCGGGGGTGCCCACCACCGCATCCATCGAGCGGCCGTCGCTCTCGTAGCTGCGACAGAACACGTCGCCGCCCGGCCCGAACGTGATTGTCACGAGGCTCTCGTGGAGGTGCGGCTCCAGGGCCTCCTCGTCCGCCGGGATCACGGCCCGGCCGCGGTTGCGGAGGCCCGTGAGGATCTCCGCCTTCGCCTCCGCGATCGCCGCGATCGTCCCCAGGAGCTCCAGGTGAACCGGGCCGATGTTGGTGATCGCGCCGACCTCGGGCTCGGCGATCCGGCAGAGCTCCGCGATCTGGCCCCGCCCCCGCATCGCCATCTCGAGCACGAGGACCTCGGTCTCCGGCGTGGCCTCACAGATGGCCAGGGGGAGCCCGATCTCGGTGTTGAAGTTTTCGCGGCTCGCGTGGACCCGCAGCGGCAGGATCGCGCGGCAGATGTCCTTCACCGACGTCTTGCCGACTGAGCCGGTGATCCCGACTACCGGACAGCCGAGCTCCCGCCGCCACGCCGTGGCCAGCGCCTGAAGCGCCGCTAGCGGTTCCTCGGCCGCGAGGATCCAGCCCCCGGCCGGCCGCTCTCCCTCCCGCATGAGCAACCGGCTCCGCGCCGGGTCGACCACCACCCCCCACGCCCCTGCCTTCAGCGCTCCGGCGGCGAACTCGCCGCCATCAGTGCGCTCGCCGGGCAGCGCGAAGAAGAGGTCTCCCGGCCGCACGTCCCGGGAGTCAACCACCGCGCGTACGGGTCGGTCCCGTAGTCCCTCCGCCACGACGCTCGCTCCCGCCGCCTCCGTGATCCGATCGGGTGAGAGCTCGATCATCGCGCGGGCATCTGCGGCGCGAGAAGCTCCGAGGCGACGGCCCGGTCGTCGAACGGGATCTTCCGTCCGCCCGCGAACTCCTGTCCCTGCTCGTGGCCCTTGCCGGCGATCACGACAGTGTCGCCGGCCTCTGCGTCCCCCAGCGCGAGAGCGATGGCGGCCCCGCGGTCGGGCTCGACGATGACGTCGTCCCGGTCCCCTCCGTAACCGGGGATCCCCCCCAGGATGTCGGCGATGATCGCCTCCGGATCCTCGGAGCGCGGGTTGTCGGAGGTGACGACGCACCGATCCGCGAGCCGGGCCGCGATCTCCCCCATCTTCGGTCGCTTCTCGCGGTCACGGTCGCCGCCGCAGCCGAACACGCAGACGAGCCGCCCCGCGGTGAGCCGCCGGGCGGCGCGCAGCACGTTCTCGAGCGAGTCCGGCGTGTGCGCGTAGTCGACGAGCACCGCGAACGGCTGTCCCGCCTCGACCGGCTCGAAGCGCCCTGGCGCGCGTTCGGCGTCCGCCAGTGCCGACGCCGCCGACTGGACCGGAACCCCGAGAGCGTGGCACGCCGCGATCGCCGCCAGGGCGTTTTCGACGTTGAAGTGACCCGCCAGGGGCGTCCGCACCTGAACCTCGCCATCGGGCCACACGCAGCGAAAGCTCGAGCCGGACAAGTCGTAGGACCCGTCAAGCGCGCGATAGTCGGAATCGGTGGCGCCGGACACTGAGAAGGTGCGAAGCGGCGGGGTGCCAGCGTCGCGAAGGTCCGCGGCAAGCCGCGCGCCATAGGGGTCGTCCAAGTTGACCACCGCTCGCTCCGGTGGACGCTGCACACCGCCCTCGGGGACGAACAGCCGCCGCTTGGCGCGGAAGTAGTCCTCCATGTCGGCGTGGTAGTCGAGGTGGTCCTGCGTCAGGTTCGTGAAGACCGCTACGGCGAACCGAACGCCATCGGTCCTCCTCTGGGCGAGAGCGTGCGATGAGACCTCCATCGCGCAGGCCTCGTCGTCGCGATCGAGCATCCGCCGGAACGTCCGCTGCAGGTCGATCGCCTCCGGCGTCGTCCGCTCGACCTCCTCCTCGCGCGCCCCGACGATGCTCTTGACGGTGCCGAGGAGTCCGGTCTGGATTTCCTGCGACTCGAGGACGTGCCGGACCAGGAAGGCCGTTGTCGTCTTCCCGTTCGTGCCAGTGACGGCCGCGATGCGAAGCGTTGCCGTCGGATCGCCCCAGAAGCGAATCGCGGCGGGGGCCATGGCCGCGCGAGCGTCCGAGACCATCACCTGCGGGATCGGCAGCTCCAGGCGGCGTTCGACAACCAGCGCGCCGGCGCCGCGCTCGACGGCGGCTGGCGCGAAGTCGTGCCCATCGGCCCGCTGGCCGCGCACGCAGAAGAAGAGCGCACCGGGCTCCACCCGGCTCGAGTCGTAGGCGAGGGAGGTGATCTCGACCTCGGAGTTCCCCTCGACGCCGGCCACCTCGGTGCCGGCGAGCAGCTCCGCGAGCTTCATCGGCGCGATTCTAGGCTCGTCACCCAGTGGTTCCCTGATCCGGCGGGATGTGCAAGTAGGGCAGCGCGAACTTCGCGATCTGGCCGAACGCCGGCGCCGCGACCGACCCTCCGTAGATGTCGCCGCGCGGCTTGTTCACCACGACCGCGACGAGCAGCTTGGGGTCCGCGGCAGGCGCGAATCCCACGAAGGAGGCAACGTAATCCCTGTTCGAGTAGGTGCCGTTCTCGGCCACCTGCGCCGTCCCGGTCTTGCCGGCGAGGGTATAACCGGGGACGCTCACCTCCGACGCCGTGCCGCCCGGCGCGAGCACGCCCTCCAGCATCGTGCGGAGCTCTGACGAGGTCTTCTTGCTGATCACGCGATGACCCGCGGGCTCCGGAACGCGCTCACCGCCTTGATCCAGGATGAGCTGGGGCGCGCGGAGGATGCCGCCGTTCGCGATGGCGCAGTAGGCGGCTGCCATCTGCATCGGCGTCACGGAGAGGCCCTGGCCCATCGGCAGGTTGCCCATGGTCGACCCCGAGAACTCCGACGGCTCTGGCACGATCCCCCGCTCCTCGCCTGGAAACGCGATCCCGGTGGGCTCGCCGAACCCGAAGCGCCGAACCCACTTGTAGAAGCGCTGAGCCCCGAGCTCCAAGCCGATCTTCACAGCCCCAACGTTCGACGACTGCGCGAGGATCTGCGCCACGGTGAGGCTCTCAGGACCGCGAGGCTCGGCGTCCGAGATCGTTCGGTCGGCGACCTGGAGCTCAACCGGGAGGTCGAACACGGTATTCGGCGTCACGAGATGCTCCATCAGCGCGCCGGCGACCGTGAACGCCTTGAAGGTCGAGCCCGGCTCGTAGGTGAAGCCAGTTGCCGTGTTCTGGAGGGCTCGCGGATCGGCCTCACCGGGATCGCTCGGGTCCAGGGTCGGCCAGTTCGCCATCGCCAGCACCTGCGCGTCCCTGGGATTCATCACGATCGTGGTGGCGTTCTCCGGGTGGTACGTGCGGGCCACGTCCGCCAGCACCTCCTCGGTTCGGGCCTGGATCCCGGCGTCGATCGTCAGTCGGACGTTCTCGCCATCGGTCGCGGGCGCGATGGTGTTTCGCTCAATCGCCTTGCCGAGCCCGTCCAGGACCACCTGCTGCTCGCCGTTCGAGGCGCCGAGCAGATCATCATCCGCGGCTTCGAGGCCGCTCAGCCCCTGGCCGTCCGTCCCCACCGTTCCGATCACCTGGGCGGCGAGCTTGCCCTCCGGATAGGTGCGGCGGCTGTCGGGGACCGTTGTGATTCCCGGCAGGTCGAGATTGCGGATCCTTCCCGCCGCCGAGAGGTCGACCTTGCGCGCGAGGTAGGCGAAGCCCGGCGACCCGTCGCCCAACGCCTTGAGGATGGCGCCAGGGCTCGTGTGGAGGATCGGGGCCAGCTTCTTCGCCGTGCGGTCCGGATCCTTGACCTGGTACGGAGTCGCGACGACGTCGACGGCGTCTTCGGATACCGCCAGCTCCCTGCCCCTGCGGTCGAGGATCGAGCCGCGCAGACCGGGGACCGGCACCCCCTCCGTCTGCTGGCTTTGGGCATCGGCGGAGAGGCCGGCGCCCTGGATCCCCTGCACCCAGGCGGCGCGTCCGATGGCCAGGCAGAGGAGGACGAGAAAGGTTGCGAAGAGGAGCCCGATCCGCCGGTCGAGCATGGCCGGCTAGGGGGTCGAGACGGTGCCCGGAACGGAGGTGAGCGCCGGGTCGGTTGTCGTGGTGGTGGTCTCCGTGATGAGCGTGGAATCGCCGCTCGCAAGCGGGCCTGCGGTCACCTCGCCGGACGCGAGGCGCTTCGCGGCCACCGACGCGTTCTTTGGGCTCGCCTGCAGATAGCCGATCGAGCCGGGCTCCGGCACGACCATGCCCAACTGGCTCGCCTCAGACTGGACGTGCTCGTTCGAGTTGCCGGAAGCCGCGATGTGCGCCCGGAGCGCGGAGATCTGGCGATTGAGGACATCTGCCTGGCGGGTGGCCTTGCTCGATGAAGCGTTGAAGCTGAGCGCGAGGACGTTCAGCGCGACGATCCCGACCAGGAGCCCGGTGAGGACCCCGATCCACAGCCGGCCGCGGGTGAGGCGGTGGACGAGCCCCGACTCGGCAAGCCCCGAGACCGCGCCCGCGGTGCGTCCGACCGCGATCGGCACGAGGCGCGCGGGCATCGGGGTGCCGGCGTACGGGCGCGACGTCCGGGGGCGTCGAGCCGTTCGAGAAGCCTGTGGCCGTCTGGACACCGGGCGCTGCGCGGGTGCGCGGCGGGTCGGTACGCGCGGCCTGGGCGCCGGCGCGGCGGCGGTCCGGGCTGCTTGAGTCGCTGCAGGTGCCATCAGCTCACCTCCCTTCGTCATCCGTGTCGAGACCCCTGGGAAGCTTGCGGGCAGCGCGGAGGCGCGCGGAGTGCGAGCGCGGGTTTCGCTCGACCTCCTCGGGCGTCGCCGCCAGAGCTCGCCGGGTCAGCGGCTCGGCCTCGGGCTCCCGGCCGCAGACGCAGACGGGGAGCTCCGGCGGGCAGATGCAACCGCGGGCCCGATCGGCCAGAAAGCGCTTCACGCGGCGGTCCTCGAGCGAGTGGAATGAGATCACGGCCAGCCGCCCGCGCTCGCGCAGGATCTCCCACGCCGCCGGGAGCGCGCGGTCGAGCGATTCGAGCTCGCCGTTCACCGCGATCCGCAGGGCCTGGAAGGTCCGCTTGGCGGGATGCCCACGGCCGAACCGGTAAGCCGGCGGGATCGCGGCTCGGATCGCGTCGACCAGCTCCGCGGTCGTGTGCATGGGCCGGCGGCGGACGATCTCCCGCGCGATCGAGCGCGCGTGCCGCTCCTCGCCGTAGTCGCGGATCACGGCGGCGAGCCGCTCCTCCGGCCACTCGTTGACCAGGTCGGCCGCGGACGGTCCCTGGTCGGGATCCATCCGCATGTCGAGCGGGGCGTCGTAGGAGTAGGAGAAGCCCCGCTCCGCGGCGTCGAGCTGAAGCGAGGAGATCCCGAGGTCGAGATAGATCATGTCGGCCACAAATCCCTCGTTGCGCAGCTCCTCGAGGGCGTCGGCAAAGTCAGCGCGGACGAAGCGGGCCTCGGGCTCGAGGCCACGATCGCCCATCCGTCCATGGCGGGGCGAGTCCTGGCCTCTCGCACCGCTCGCCCTCCAGGCTCGCTCGAGGCCGTTGGCGATCTCGGCGAACCGACGCTCGGCGGTCGGATCGCGGTCGATCGCGATCAGCGTCCCAGCCGCGCCGATCCGCTCCGCCACCAGCACGGCGTGGCCGCCGCCGCCGAAGGTACAATCGATCGCCGTCTCCCCCGGGTGCGGATCGAGGAGCTTGATCAGCTCGGTGGCCAGGGCTGGTACGTGATCGGATGGCATGTATGTCAGTGTGGCCACTGCGCCTGCGCTCCTCAGCCACGGCCCGGGCCACCGCCCGCGAGCTCCTCGGCGATATCCGCCGCGGTCTGGTCGATCTCGGCGTCGTGCTCGTTCCAGGTCGCGGCGTTCCAGATCTCCAGGTGGTCCGCCACGCCGATGACGACGCAGGGCCCCTCCTCGAGGCCAGCATGCCCGATCAGGTGCTTCGGGATCCGGACGCGCCCTGCGGAGTCCAGGGTCTCGTCGTGCGAGCGAGCGTGGAAGCGGCGCCGCATCATCCGCCCGTTGCGGGTGAGCGGGCTGAGCCCCCCGAGCACCTGCTCCTCGAACCGGGCGTATTGGGCGGTGGGGTAGACCTCGACGCAGGGATCGAGGCCGGCGGAGAGAACGGCCCCGTCGGCAAGCGCCGCGCGGAAGCGTGCCGGAACCGTGAGCCGATCCTTCGAGTCCAGGCTGTGCTCGTATCGACCGCGAAACGCCAAATGGTGATTCCCTGGGAAAGTTTTGGACCGGAGTGGCGAGGTGGGAGGAGCCTCACCACCCCGGTCCCTGGGTCAGATCCAGGCGCCACGCTACCCCACTGAGCCCCACTTTGCAACACAGGGTGGGCGAACATGGGACATGATCCGTCGGACGGAATTGCTAGGGCCGGGAAGGAATCGGCAGAAATGGCTTGTCCAAGGGGTATCGCCCACGCAAGCGGAGTTCGGCAACGAGCGAACAGGCACGCTGAATCTGCAACTACGGTTGCAGCTGACAGCCGTTCGATCGAGTGCGCCGGCCAAGAACCCGTGCGCCGACGGATAACCCTTCACTCGCACTGACTGGGCGCAGTGACTGAAGCGTTATCCCCTCTCAGAGGGAACAACCCTTCAATCCGTGCTCCGAACTGGCCGCGATTGAAGAGTTATCCGGTCCGGAGCCGCCGGTGCGTGAGCGGTAGCTAGCCCGGTGGCCTCCCTCGGTGCCCTCACGGTCTCGCAACGGGTACACGGTGGGGACTACAGCGCACCGAACAGCGCGTGGGAGTTCGCCACGAGGCCCGCGACGATCATCAGCAACACCGACGGGACGAGCACCAGCGCAACAACGAGCTGGATCTTTGGGGCGGCGCGCGCAGCCCGCTCCTCGATCCGCCTGCGGGCGTCGCGACGCAGTGCTGCGGCCTGCTCGTGAAGCTGCTCCGCCAGCGGCGAGCCGAAGCGGCGCGAGCGCTCGAGCGCCGCGGCGAGCGCGCCGAGGCCGGCGCCGGGAACCCGGTCTCGAAGGCGGGCGATCGCATCGCGCTGGGACGTCCCGCACTCGATCTCGGCGACCGCGACGGCCAGCTCAGCCGCGAGCGGTTCGCCTGGCACCGAGGCGGTGGAGATCTCACCCAGGACCCGTTGCGGGCTGCGGCCGGCCGCCGTCCCGACGGCGAGCAGATCGAGCGCATCGGGCAGCGCAGCGCGTAGGCGGGCGGCGCGCCGCCGCGCCGCCCGCTCCAGGAGCGCCTCCGGGGCGACGAACCCGGCCGCCGGAAGGGCCAGCATTATTACGATCCCGAGCCTCCCGGGCGCGGTCGGGGCAGCGAATACGCCGAGCACCGCGCCGACCGCCGCCCCGCCAAACTTGCCCGCCAGTACGGTCCCGATCGAGAGTCTGTTCGCAAGGCCCGCTCGCTCAATCCGCTCCGGGATCCGAAGCCAGAGCGCCGCTGCGGCCAGCGTCCGCAGGCGCCCGCCGGTGAGCGACGCCGCGGCGGACCAGACCGCTCTGCTCACCTCCTCTCCCCTGCTCCCGGCGAGCTCCCAGAGCGCGGCCGCGGCCAGGACCACCGCGAGCGCGATGAGAAGCGGAGCGCCACCGGGCACGATCACGCATCCTCGATGCGGCTGAGACGCCGGATCGCGACGAAGCCGGAGACCTGAAGCATCGCCGCCAGCGCGAGCAGCACAAGCGAGGCGCCGTTTCCAAGGAGCCCGCTCACGAACGCTGGCTCGATCAGCTCGGCGAAGAGCGCCGCGCCGACCGGCATCGCGACGACGAGGAGCCCGGTGAACCGGGCCTGCGCGGTGGCCGTGCGAGCGTCGGCGGCCACCCGGTCCCGTTCCGCCGCCGAGGCCGCGAAGCGCCGCAGCAGGCCCGCGAGGTCGCCGCCGCCAAGCTGCTGCGAGAGCAGGACGGCGGCGAACGAATCGACCCGGGTGGAGCGCAGCCGCGCCTGCAGCTCGCGCAGGGTGTCGGCCGTCGGCGCGCCAAGCTCCAGGTCCGCCCGCACTCGGGCCAGCTCCGCCGCAGGCGGTCCCTCCACGGAGCTCGCCGCCGAGGCGAGCGCAGCGCGTACGGATCGCGCGCCCGCCAGCGCATCGGCGACCGCCGTCGCGATCTGGGGCATCCCGCGCTCCACGGCCCGGCGGTAGCGCGCCCGGCGGCGAGACAGCGCCCACGCCGCCGCGCTGGGACCGGCGAGGGCGAGGAACGGCGCCGGGCCGGGGCCGGCGACCAGGAAGCCGATGACGAGCAGCGCGACGGTACCGAGCGCGGCCAGGCGTCGCCGCTCGGATTCGGTTGGCGCGTAGCCCTCGCGCCCAGCCCGCCGCAGCGGCTCAACGGTCGCGGCGATCCAGCGTCCGAGCGCTGGGCTCGCGACGATAGCCTCGCGTACCGCGACGGCCGCCATCCCGCCTGCGGCCGCCGCCAGCAGCACCGGCGCACCCAGCGTCCCGCCGCTCATCGTGCCCAGATCTCCCGGACGCCGACGCCTCCAGCGGTGGCCGCGACCTCGCCGACGGCGACCACCTGCCTGCCGCCGTCTGCATCCCGCGCTAGGTGGACGACGAGCTCGATCCCCCTCCGCACCTGTTCCTGGATGGCCTTATGGGGCAGGCCGATCCCCGCCATGAGCGCGAGCGTCTCGATGCGGCGCAGCGCGTCCTCCGGCGAGTTCGCGTGCACCGTCGATAGGGCCCCGTCGTGGCCGGTGTTCAGCGCGGTCAACAGGTCCAGCGCCTCGGGTCCCCGCACCTCGCCGATCACGATGCGGTCGGGCCGCATCCGGAGCGCGTTTCGCAACAGGTCACGGATGGTCACCTCGCCGCGGCCCTCGACGCTCGCGGGGCGGGACTCCAGGCGCACGATGTGCGGTTGGCGCAGCCGAAGCTCGGCGGCGTCCTCGATCGTTACGACGCGCTCCTGGGCGTCGATGTACGACGACAGCGCGTTGAGCAGCGTCGTCTTCCCCGAGCCGGTCCCGCCGGAGATCAGGAGACTGCGGCGCCGGCGCACGGCGGCGGCGAGCAGCTTGCGAAGCTCAGCCGTGAGCGTGCCCGAGGCCACCAGCTCGTCGGGATCGGGGCGGGCGGCGGTGAAGCGGCGGATCGAGAGTGCCGGGCCATCGACTGCCAGTGGCGGGATGATCACGTTGACGCGCGAGCCGTCGGCGAGCCTGGCGTCGGCCATCGGGCTGAGCTCGTCCACCCGGCGGCCGAGTGGCGCAAGGATGCGCTCGATCGCGTCGCGCAACGCCCGCCCGGACTCGAAGCTGACGTCGGTCCGCTCGATCCGCCCGCCGCGCTCGACGTAGACCTGGGCGGGGCCGTTCACCATAACCTCCTCGACCTCGGGGTCGGCCAGCAGCTCCTCGAGCGGTCCCAGGCCGACCGTGTCGCGGAGGATCAGCTCGCGGACCTGCTCCCGCCGCTCGGGCGAAAGCGGTGTCGCCTGGTCGTCGACGAGCTCTGCGACCGCCGCCTCCAGCCCCCGTTCGCTGGGCCGTCCCGCCGCCGCCTCGGCGCGCCGCCGCTCGATGAGGCGCCGGCGGAGCTCCGCCGCCAGGGACCCGGCGTGGCGACCTGCGACGTCCACGCCCTGGTCAACCCCTCAGCGCGCGGTCGTGCCCCGCGGGACTAGACTCGACACCGCTCCGGCGATGGCAGAGATCGAGGTCCGTCAGGCGGACATAACGCAGCTCGAGGCCGACGCGATCGCGAACGCGGCGAACACCGACCTCCGCCACGGGGGCGGGGTCGCCGGCGCCATCGTTCGCGCCGGCGGCCGGAGCATCCAGACGGAGAGCGACCGCGTGGCGCCGATAGCGCTCGGCGAGGCGGTCGCCACCGGCGCCGGCGAGCTGCCGGCGCGCTGGGTCATCCACGCGGCGACGATGCAGCTCGGCGGCCCCAGCTCGGCGGAGGTCATCCGTGAGGCGGCCGCGAGCACCCTGCGTGTCGCCGACGAGCTCGGTGCCCGCTCGCTCGGCCTGGTCGCGTTCGGGACCGGCGTCGGCGGGTTTCCCGTCGATGAGGCGGCGCGCATCGAGGTCGAGGAGGTCCGCCGCCACCTCGAGGGCGAGAGTGGCCTCGAGCGGATCGTCTTCTGCGTCTTCGGTGGAGAGGCCAGAAAAGCCTTCGAGGAAGCGCTCTCTAGCTGACGAGGTCCGCCGCGAGCACCAGGATCGCGATCGTCTGGGCCAGCATGAGCGCCGAGACGACGCCCGACACCGCCGCCGTCCGGCGAACGCGGGCCTGAAGAAGCGTGTCGCCCGGCGTGTCGACGAGCGCGGCCCGCAGACGCCCGAGCTTCGGCCCGAGGACCAAACTGTGGACGACCGCCTCCGCCAGCACAAGCGCGAACAGGACGATCTTCGCGAGCAGGATCCGCCCGTAGCGCGTATCGACGAGGGCGCTCCAGCTCGCCAGCTGGTCGATCGCCATGTCGATGCCCGTAGCCGCGATCGCAGCGGCCGATACGGCGGCGACGATCGCGAAGCGCCGTCCAAGGATCCGGAAGAAGGCGATGCGCTCGGCGGCGGGAATCGTCCTGCGGGCGACCGCGGCCGCAACGCCGAGGAAGACGAGCCCGCCGGTCCAAACGGCCGCACCGATGAGGTGCAGGGAGCGGATTGCGAGGTCCACGCCGGCCGACGCTATCGTCCCATAGCGAGATTGCCCACGGTGGGCATTACGCAGGGATCAGGCGGATTCCGCGCGCGAAGTTCTCCGCTTGGATCAACCGAAGCGCCTGCGCCCTGGTCAGCGCGAGCGTCGCCGTCCACTGATCGCCGCCCGAGGGCGCGTAGTCGCTGGCTGTCGAGTCGCCGGCCTGGGACAGCCCGAGGAGTCTCACCTTCCTCGCGGCGACGTAGGTGCGGCCGCTGCCGCCGCCGGGGCCCGGCTCGGTGGTGACGACGACGTCCGCCCGAGTTCCGACCGGATCCGCGCCGGCGGCGGCGAGCGCCTCGGCTCCCGTGACGGTGATCTCAACCGGCTTTCGGCCCGGCCCGATGCGGGCGTCGTCCGGCGCACGTCGCGCGCCGCCGCCTGGCTTGCGGAGCTGTGCGGCGATGACGTAGGAGCCGGCCGGGATCGCCGCTGCCGGCGCTCGTCCGGCGGCCTGCTCGGGGGCCGAGAGCGTCCCGGGCGGCGTGAAGCGCGCGGGTACGCGTCTCGTCTCCAGGAGACGGTCCACGTCCTTCGCGGGTATCGCGCTGTGCGCCGGAATCCGCGCGGTAGCGACCACCACTGAGCGGAGCGGCCCGAGCTCGCTCTGGATGTCGGAGCGGTACCCGCCCGCCATCGCGGCCGCGAGCCCTGCGCACGCGAGCGCGGCGCAGCCGAAGGCGATCGCGCGGGCGCGCCTCCTCATGCCGCGATTGGCAGCGTGGGACGTTCCGCTGCATCGGTGCGAGAGCCCTCGGAGTCCAGGCCGCGCTCGGCGACCGGAAGCGCCCGCGGGGCGAGCGGGAGCTCGAGCGCGGCCGTCGCCCCGGCGGGCGTGCGGTGAAACCGGAACCGCCCACCGTGCTCGGCCGCCACGCGCGAGACGATCGCGAGGCCGTGGCCGTGGCGGGGATCCCGTCGCGGCGACGGGCGACGCGGCGCGTCGCCGGTGTCACGGACCGTAATCCTCACTCCGACCGCGCAGATGTCGGCGTCGACGTAGACCCGGAGCCCCCCGTGGCGCAGCGCGTTGTCGATCAGGTTGTCGAGCGCCTGAGCGACGCGATCCGGGTCCGCCAGGACCGAGGCCGACCCCGCGCGCCACCGCAGGACGAGCGACCGCCGCGTGGCCGCGGCGACGCCGCGCCACCTCTCGACCGCCGGCTCCACGAGCGCGCGGCAGTTCACCGGCCTGAGCTGGACGCGGCGGGTCGTGCCGTTGATCTCACGGTCGAGATCGTCCAGCGCGCAGAGGGTGACCCGCAGAGCGTGCGCCCCCGGGCCCTGTCCGGAGTCGGACGACAGGACGAGCGCCTGGACGGGCCGGCGGAGCTCGTGCAGGGCGCGGTTCAGCGCGCTGCGCCGGCGAGACTCGCGTACCTGCGCGGCAATTGCGGCCGCCGCGATGGTCACGCCCGCCGGCCAGCCGGCGACTGCGAGCTCGGCGAGGGTCATCCCTGCTCCTCATCGCTCGAGGAGGCGGTAACCCACCCCCCAGCAGTTCACGACGTAGCGACCGTTCTCAGGGTCGAGCTTTCGCCGCAGGCGGCTGGCGTGCGAGTCAAGCGTGCGAGTACGGCCCATTGAGCGAAAGCCCCACACATCGCGCAGCAGCTCGTCCTTCCGGAAGACCCGGTGCGGGTCTGCGGCCAGCGCCCGAAGGAGCGAGAACTCCTTGTTCGCGAGCCGCACCTCGCGGTCGCCGACTCGGACCTCTCGCCGCGCGGGATCGATGAACAACTCGCCGATGCGCCGCGGTCCC
>JBKPHA010000022.1:0-33155 GCA_046729615.1 Actinomycetota bacterium | reverse complement strand
GCCGCGACGCGACCCTGGTACTTGCCCATGTACGTGAGCGGCCAGATGCCGGTGACGTCGCCGATCGCCCAGACCCCGTCGCCCGCGCTCATTCGGGCATCGACGGGGATCCCCTGGCGCTCGGGCTCGATGCCGACGGTGTCCAGGCCGAGCTCGTCGACCCGGGGGCGTCGGCCGGTGGCCACCAGCAGGCGGTCACCGCGCAGCGGCGAGCGCTCGGGGAATTCGACCACGTACTCGCCGCCCTCCAACCGAGCGCCGGAGGCGAGCTGGCCGAAGCACAGCTCGATCCCCTCGGCCGCAAGCGCATCGCCGAGCGCATCGCCGAGCGGCCTCGGCTCTCGGGGGAGGACGTGGTCCATGCCCTCGACCACCGCAACGGAGGCGCCCATGCGGGCGGCCGCCTGGCCCATCTCCACCCCGACGGGCCCGGCGCCGAGCACGATCAGGCGCTTCGGCACCTCGGTCATCGCCGTAGCCCCGCGGTTCGTCCACAGCCCGTCGAGCTCGCGGATCCCGTCGATCGGCGGGATCACGGGCTCGGAGCCGGTGGCGATCACGATGTGCTCGGTCGTGTGCTCGGAGTCGCCGACCGAGACCCGGCCGGGCCCGGCGATGGCGCCAGGTCCTCGCAGGATGTCGATCCCCTTGCTCTTCGGCCAGGCCTCCTTGCCGGAGTCGTCGTACCCGGAGACCATCAAGTCCCGCCATTCGAAGGCCTGCTTCGCGTGGACGCCGCCGTTCACCGCCTCGCGTGCCCCCGGCGCCTCGCGGGCGGCCTCGAGGGCTTCGCCGGGGCGTAGCAGGGTCTTCGAGGGGATGCACGCCCAGTAGTCGCATTCGCCGCCGAGGCGCTCGCGCTCCGCGAGGGCCACACGCAGTCCGCCGTCTGCGAGGTGCCCGGCGCAGTGCTCACCGGCAGGCCCGGCGCCGATGACGATCACGTCGTAGTCGAAAGAGCTCACTCCGTCATCCCCTTCGCCTTGTCGATCGCGTAGGCGGCGATGATGAGACCGATGTGGCTGAAGGCCTGGGGGAAGTTCCCGAGCTGCTCGCCGTTCGCGGTGTCGATCTCCTCGGCCAGGAGCCCGAGGTCGTTCGCGTAGCCGGCCAGCTGGTCGAAGAGCCCCTCGGCTCGCTCGACCTCGCCCGCCTGCGCCAGACATGAGACGAGCCAGAACGAGCAGATCACGAACGTGCCCTCTTCGCCGGTGAGACCGTCGGCGTTCAGCCCTTCCTCGTTGCGGTAACGGAGCACGAGGCCGTCCTCGGTGAGGTCGCGAGCGATCGCCTCGATCGTCGAGCGCATGCGCTCGTCCGTCGCCGGCACGAACCCGAGGATCGGCATCAGGAGTTGCGCCGCGTCGAGCTCATCGGAGTCGAACGACTGGGCATGGGCCTGACGCTTCTCGCTCCAGCCTCGCTCCAGCACCGCCTCGCGGATCTCGTCACGCGCCTTGGTCCACTCGTCGACCTTCGCGTGCTCGCCCAGCGACGGCGCGAGCTTGATCGCGCGGTCGAGTGCGGTCCAGCACAGCACCTTCGAGGAGAGGTGATGGCGGGGATCGCCGCGCATCTCCCACATGCCGGAATCGGTTTCGCGCCAGCGGCGGGCCGCCGTGTCGGCGAGGTCCGCCACGAACGCCTGGATCTCGGGATGCAGCTCGCCAAGCCGCTCGCTGTATAGGTGCAGGGAGTTCAGGAGCTCGCCGTAGACGTCGAGCTGGACCTGATGCCACGCTCCGTTCCCGACCCGCACCGGGCTCGAGTCCCGCCACCCGCGCAGGTGCGGAAGCGTGCGCTCCGAGAGGTCGTGCTCGCCGCCGATGCCGTACATGATCTGCAGCGATCCCTCGCCCGCACGGCCACCGGCGGAGCTGGTCATGAACGAGACGAACTCCTCCGCCTCGTCCGAGCAGGCGCCGATGTAGAGCGCTTCGAGCGTCAGGCTCGAATCGCGGATCCAGGAGAAGCGGTAGTCCCAGTTGCGCTCACCGCCGACGGTCTCCGGCAGGGATGTCGTGGGCGCCGCGACGATGGCGCCGGTCGGGCGGTAGGTGAGGCCCTTCAGGACCCGGGAGCTCTGGCGGACCAGCTCCTTGTGCGGTCCCTCGTAGACGTCGTGTTCGGCCTCCCAGGACCGCCACGCCTCGACGACGTCGGCAATCCGCTCCGGGACGCGATCGGCCGCCGTCGGCGGGGCGGGATCGGCCTCCTCCACGGGAATCCAGCGCATCGAGAAGCCGATCGTCTGTCGCTCCCCGACCTCGAACGACGCGCGCATGGTGGCCTCTGCGATTTCCACCGGGACACCCGCACGCACCGCGACGCGGTTCGGACCGCCGAACGTGCGCCCGCCGCCGTCCTCGGCTCTGAACAGCGGCATCACGAGGCCGTACTCACCCCGAGGCGCGAGCTCCATCTCGAGCTCCACCCGGCCCTCGACCCCTTCGACGGAGCGCAGGACCTCGTGCGGGGCGTCGAAGCCGAGCTCGTGCCCGCGCTGCCCCTCCGCGAACGCCATCGCGTCGCGCAGGCGGACGCTCCCGCTTTCCGTGGTGAAGGTCGTCTCGATCACGAGCGTGCCCGGTAGGTACCGACGCTCCACCTCGAACGAACCCGCGGGACGGATCGACCAATGCCCAGCGGCAGGATCGAGGATGCGCGAGAAGATGCCGGGCGAGTCGTAGCGGGGCATGCACAACCAGTCGATCGAGCCGTCGCGGTTCAGGAGCGCGGCCGAGTTGCAGTCGGCCAGCAGGCCGTAGTCGGCGATCGGAAGAAAATCGCCGCGGCGGTTCGAAGCGTGCTCAGCGGCGCTCATCGTCGTGGCGGTCTCGGTCATGCGCGGGTCACCTCCGTGGCTTGGCTTCGGAGGCTTAGGTCGGTTCAGGGTCCGCTGCGTTACAACCGCATCCGTGTAACGAGGACGGCCGCCCGCCGGACTTCACATACTCCACCCGACCGAGTGCCGAAGGAGCTGCCGCGTGACCCAGATGGACGAGATGGCCTGCAAGGAGCTTGTCGAGGTCGTCTCGGACTATCTGGAGGGAAAGCTCGCCGAAGCTGACCGGGTTCGATTCGAAGCCCACCTGGAGGAGTGTCCCTACTGCGTCGAGTACGTGGAGCAGTTTCGGGAGACGATCGCGGCGACCGGAGAGCTGACGCTGGAGTCGATCGCACCCGAGCGCCGAGCCGAGTTGCTGGAGGCGTTTCGCGGATGGCGCCAGCAGCGGACCCGATAGCGGCAATGAACCTCCAGCCGGGCACCGCGTTTCCCGACCTGGACCTGCCGGATCACACCGGCCGCCGCCGGACGCTTTCCGAGTTCACCGGCGGCGACCCCGTAGCGCTCTTCACCTCGCGCGGCTGGTGGTGTCCCAAGGAGCAGCGCTACATGCGGGAGCTCTGCCGGCTGCAGGACGAGTTCGAGGTGGCCTACGCCAAGATCATCGTCGTCAGCGTCGACTCACCCGAGGTCCAGTCGGCGTTTCGCGCCGGCCTCGGGGCGAGGTTCACCTTTCTCTCCGACGTCGATCGCGGGTGGATCGACCGGCTCGGACTGCGCGAGGGAACGGACACCCTTCACGACCCCTACCGGTCCGCCGCCTTCACCCTCTTCCCCGACCTGACCATCCATCGTGCCTACAACGGCTACTGGTACTGGGGACGTGCGACGATGGAGGAGCTTCGCCGCGACATGCGCGAGATCACCCGGTGGATCCGGGCTGACTGGGAGATCCCGCAGGGATGAGCGCCGAGCTCGCCTTCGCGTACGTACGGTTCGACGGCGAGCGACTCAGCACCGAGGGACGAGGCCCCGGTCGGCGCCTCCGCGTCGACGCGCGATGCCTTGCCGGGGAAAAGGTCGCTGGGGCATTCGCCCACGTGTGCGCGCTGCCGGACCGCGACGCGGCGCTTCGGTTCGACGAGCCCGAGGTCCAACAGGCGCGCCGGGACGCGCTCGGCTGGTGGATCCCCCTGCTGGGCGAAGACTTCATATGCCTGTCGACCTTCGCTCTCGATGCGACCCGCTGTGCCGGAGCCGTGACGGTCGCCAGGAGCGCGTCGCGATTTGCGACTGACCTGTTCGCGCGGCTGTTCCCCGGAACCGCGGTCGACACCGACGAGTTCTGCTTGGTGCCGCCACCGGCCGGCCCGGTGATCGAGCGCTACTCCGGCGTGCCATGGCCCGGCGGATCGTTCGCCTGAACCGGGCGCTCGCGTAACGAGCCGGCGGGTGGCGCGTCCAAAGGGGCAGAGTCCGATGTTCTCCGCCACCAGCTCCACCAGAGCCCACAGGGTGAGCCGCAGCCTTCTCGCCGCCGCTGTCACGGGCTCGATCCTCCTCATCGGAGCTCTCGTGCTGCAGCGATACGTGGCGACGACTCGCACGGACGCGATCGTCATGGTGGCGGCCTGGTACGGCGCGGTCGGCATCGGTGCCATCACGTTGGCCGTGATCAGGTCAAGGCGGCGATTGGCGCCCCTGGCGACTTGGGTGATCGTGGTTCTCGCCACCGTGGCGATCGGGTACTGGACTGGCTTTCGCGACCGCCGCGTCGATGAGGACGTGATCGTCGCCCGCTCCCAGGCCGGTGCAGAGGTCCAGAGGGCGGCGCTGTCAGGGGAAGCCCGGAGCGATGGGACTACGAGCGGTTCATCCGCGCGGCGGCCCGTCGCGATAGCCAGCGGGATGTTCGTCGGCCAAGATGGACACTCCGGGACCGGCGTCGCCACCGTCGTTGCCAACGCCCGCGGCGAGCGCACCCTGACCTTTACCCGCTTCGATGTGGACCCTGGGCTGGACGTCGCCGTCTACCTGACGTCGACCACCGACAGCGTCGACGATCGAGTCGATCTCGGTGGCCTCAAGGGCAACATCGGCGACCAGCAGTACCTGATCCCGCCCGAGGTCGATCTCGGAAAATACGACTCGGTGATCCTGTGGTGCCGCCCGTTTACGGTCAGGATCGCGACCGCCGAGCTTTCCTAGGGAGCCTGGTTGGATGATCATCGAGCGCGAGATCGACCGCTTCCGCGCGATCGCGCTTTCGGCGCCCGCCGCGGAAGTCGAGGCGACCTTCGTCCCCGAGGCGGGGATGGTCGGGTCCTCGCTGCTTCACCGTGGCGAGGAGCTCCTCGGACAGCGGGGCGGCCTCGCCTCCTACGCTGCCCACCGCTCGACGATGGGGATCCCGTTGCTTCATCCGTGGGCGAACCGATTGGCCGGGCGGCGGTTCGAGGTCGCCGGCCGCCAGATCGATCTGGACAAGGCGGAGCCGCCGCCTGCGACCGATCCAAATGGGTTGCCGATTCACGGTCTCCTCGCTGCGGCGCCCGGGTGGCAGGTGGCGGAGCAGAAGGCTAACGGCGACGGCGGGAGCGTCCTCGCCCGGTTCGACTTCTCCGCCCATCCGGGGTTCCTCGAGGCGTTCCCCTTTCCGCATGAGCTCGATCTTCGGGTGAGTCTCGAAGGCCGCAGGCTCTCGATCGAGACGACGGTCACCGCAACGGGCAATGTGGCCGTGCCGATCGCGCTGGGATACCACCCGTATTTCCGGCTGCCAGGCGTCGACCGGGCTGACTGGCAGATCGAGATCCCGGTGCGCGAGCGCCTGCTGCTGGACGACCGGAAGCTCTCAACCGGCAAGCGCGAGGCGAGCGGCATCCCCGCTGGCCCGCTCGGGACGCGGACGTTCGATGACGAATTCGCCGCGCCCGCCGCAGGCGAATCGTTCGCGCTGGCGGGCGGCGGACGGCGAATCGAGGTCTCCTTCGACTGCGGCTTCCCCTACGCCCAGATCTACGCGCCCACCGACGACGACGTGATCGCGATCGAGCCGATGACCGCGCCGACGAACGCCCTCGCCACCGGCGGTTCGGATCTGCCCCTGGCCGATCCGGGCGACTCCTACCGCGCGGTCTTCTCGATCACGATTCATTGAGGTGCAGGCCCGAGCCGCGCGGCGCCCGGAGGCTCTTCAGAGCTTCCCGGTAGTGCTCGCGGGAACCGAGCTTCTTCAGCTGTCGCCGTCCCGCTCACCGGGCGTGCCCAGACCGCTTCCGTGGGCAAGGACCACGGCCTCCGCCACCCGAGCGTCAAGACCGCTGGGTCGACGATCTCGGGGAGCACCCAGATCCCGTGACGGACCGGATCGAAGAGTGGGAGTTCTCGCAGCTGGGATTTGACGGCTCTGCAATGGTGGATTGGTACTCCAACGGCTGCGCGCTCCTCAGCCCCGACCTCCTCGGAATGGACTCGAATGGCGTCGTGCACACACCCCGACCACGTTCAGATCCCGCAGATACCCGGCGAGACGCGGATCCCGCCCTCGCCCTTGGGGTGATCCGCGAACTTGGCGGCGAATGAGGCGGCTTCAGCCGGCGTCCTCGACGGAACGTCGAGGGGCGACGGCCTGGGCTTCGACACGACGCGCGGTCGCTGGGTCCTGGCCGTCGCCGTGCTTGGATCCGGGATGGCATTCCTCGACGGCACGGTCGTCAACGTCGCCCTGCCCGACATCGGCCGCAGCCTCGATGCCTCGACCGGTGCCCTGCAATGGATCCTGAACGGCTATCTGCTTACCCTGGCGTCGCTGATCCTCCTCGGCGGCTCGCTCGGCGATCGCTACGGGCGCCGGCGCGTCTTCGTCCTCGGCACCGGCCTGTTCACCGTGGCGTCGCTTCTCTGCGCGATCGCCCCGAGCGCCGAGCTGCTCGTCTTCGCCCGGCTTCTGCAGGGGATCGGCGGCGCCCTGCTTACGCCCGGGAGCCTGGCGATGATCGAGGCCAGCTTTCGCCCCTCCGACAGGGCCCGCGCGATCGGCGCGTGGTCGGGCCTGGGCGGCGTCGCCACGGCTCTCGGACCGCTGCTGGGCGGCTACCTGGTCGGTGCGGTCTCGTGGCGCGCGATCTTCCTCATCAACCTGCCGCTCGGCGCCCTCGTCATGGGCTTGGCGAGCCGCCACGTTCCCGAGACCCGTGATCCAACCGCGACCGGACGCCTCGACTTCCGCGGCGCCGCCCTCGCGGCGATCGGCCTCGGCGGGACCACCTACGCCCTGATCCAGGCCCCCGGCGGCGCCTCCGCAGCAGTGCTGGCGGCCGGGGTCGGCGGCATCGTCGCTCTGATCGCCTTCCTCATTGCCGAGCGACGAGGCGCCAACCCGATGATGCCGCTTTCGATCTTCTCCTCCCGGCAGTTCAGCGCCGCGAACCTCGTCACCTTCGTCGTCTACGCGGCGCTCGGCGGCTTCTTCTTCCTGTTCGTCGCGTTCCTGCAGATCTCGCTCGGCTACTCGCCGATCGCCTCCGGCGCGGCGTCGCTGCCCGTGACGGCGTTGATGCTCTTGCTCTCGGCGCGCTCGGGGGCGCTCGCGCAGCGCATCGGGGCGAGAATCCCGCTGACGGTCGGACCGCTGGTGATCGCGGCGGGGCTCCTGCTCTTGACCAGGATCGAGCCCGGCGACGGCTACGTCTCGAGCGTCCTCCCGGCGGTCATCGTCTTCGGGCTCGGCCTGACGCTGGTAGTGGCGCCGGTCACGGCGACCGTCCTGGCGGCCGCCGATGAGCGTCACTCGGGGATCGCGTCGGGAATCAACAACGCCGTCTCGCGGGTCGCCGGCCTGCTCGCCGTCGCAGTCCTTCCGCTCGCCGCCGGCCTCACGGGTGCGAAGTTCTATGACCCCGCCTCGATGACGCACGGCTTTCACATCGCGATGGTGATCTGTGCCGGCCTCGCCATTGCCGGCGGCGCCGCGGCCTGGCTGACGATCAGCTCTGATGTCCTCGAGGCCGAGCCCGAGCCCGGAGGCGCCTTGCCCACGGAGGTTCTGGGGGACCGCTCCTGCGCCGTCTCGGGAGCGCCACTGCGTCCCGGCCGCGAGGCCGCATGCCACCCGGTCGCCGTCGCGACGGCCGGGGGCGCTGGTGATCAAGGGAAGACGCGGCCCACTGCAGATATCTCATGACAGCGGCATCGTCCGAACTGGGTGATTCCGCAACTGAGGCAAGCCACCGGCAGGCGGTCAAAGAACCGCGATCGGGTTGAGCGGCGAGCCCGTGCCGCCGGGGATCCGCAGCGGCGCTCCGACGAAGAGGAATTGCCAGCGACCGGCGCGCCTGCACGCCTCGGCCAACTCCCGGAGGTGCAGATAGTCGAGCAGGTGGATGCCCATCGCGACGAGCGTCAGCACGTGGATCGGGAACCCGACTCCCTCCGTGATGCTCGGCGCGGTGTCGCTGTTGCTGTCGCAGCCGAGCGCCGCGACCCGCCGCTCGGCCAGGAAGGGAGCGCAGCTCGGATGCAGCCCAGCCTTCGAGCTGGCTGTGTCCCAGGGCCCGAGCTCGTCGAGGCGAGTGGCGTGTCCCGTCCTCACCAGGAGGATGTCTCCCTCCCCCACCGTCACTGCCTGACCCCGCTCCCCCTGCTCGAGGTCATCGGGGAGGACGCTGTCGCCCGGCTCCAGCCACTCCACGCCGCGCGCTCGCGGGATGTCGAGCAGGACCCCGCGCCCGATCAGCCCGTCCTTCAGGACCTCGACCGTCTCGACAGTCCCCCCGGCCGCCGCGACCGAGTCGGCGGGCCGCCCGTTGTAGAGCCTCCCGTCGTAGGAGACGTGGCAGAAGGCGTCGATATGGCTGTGCGAGTCGTTGTGATAGTCGACGCCGATGTAGTCCTTGACGAAGGCGAGGCCGCTTGAGGGAGCGTGGTCGGCGAGCATGGTCATGCGGTGGTCGGCAGGCTCCGGGTTGTCGGGCTCGCGCTCGGTGTTGAGCGGCCTGCTCAGGCTCACGGTCCGCCCGCTGCGGACCAGGCCGGCGGCCGCCGCGACCCGCTCGGGCGTCAGGTAGTTGAGCGCGCCCCGCTCGTCGTCCGGCCCCCAGCGCTCCCAGTTCGAGACCCGCTCGAACAGCTCCCTGAACTCGGCCTCCGAGATCTCCGCTTCGGTCCCGTCGGTCACGTACCTCTCACCGTGATCGAGAAGCCTCGTAGCTCTCGCCCGGGTCCAGCAGCTTAAGGTCCCGCCCGCTGACCAGCGCATTGGTCGGCGCGGTCATCGGCTCGAAGGCGATCACGTCGTCGTCATCGGGCGCGTATACCTGTGCGAAGGGGTAGCCCTGGCCAAGGGAGACCTCGATCCGCCGCCCTCCTCCTCCTCGAGAACGAGCCGGGGCCACGAACCCATCGTCGAAGGTTCTCGACCCGAGCGCACGCGCAGGTAGGTCCGCCTTCTCCAGCTCGCCGGTGGGGAGCTCCTCGGAGTCGAGGACGACCCGCTCGCTGACTGGTATCTCGACTGACCAGGCACGCCGCTCCACGCCCGGCAGACGGAGATAGGGGTGGTATCCGAAGGCGATCGGCACCGGCGCCTCCCCCGAGGCACGGACCGTCGTGCCGATGGTCAGCGTCTGATCCGCGATCCCCGCCTCGATTCGCAGTTGATGAGGTAATGGGAACAGGGTCATCAGGTCCTCGCCGGCTGCGAAGTCGAAGGTGCCGGCAAGAGGCGGCCCGTGCGGCGCGTCCTCATGCCGCTCGACGCTCCAGCCGCCGGCGGCGGCGAGGAGGCCGTGGATCGGCAGGCCGTGGGGATCCAGGCTGGTCAGCCCGGGGTGAGCCTGCAGGTCCACCTCCCGTCCGGCCGCCCGGAAACGCCGTCTGGCGACCCGGTTCGCCCACGGGTGGAGCAGAGGGATGCCCATCGTCGAGCGCTCCGCGACGTACCGCGCCAGGCCACCGCGCTGTCCGAGGAGCTCCTCCCCACGATGCCGCAGCGAGCAGCCGACCATCCCCGCGGAGGGAACGAAGGACGCCTCGATGCCGTCCTGGCCCTCACTGGCGACCACCAGAGCCGTGTGACGGTCGACCTCGCGCGCCGCGATCACTCGGTCGCACTCCCGGCGGGAGGCGTCGCCTCAGCCCGAGCCGCTTGCCCCCACTCGTCGTCCGCCGTCAGTTCGAGCAGGAAGGGGCGCCCGCCTGCCTGCTCGATCGCGACCCGGCTGATGACCTGCTGCATGGTGATCGTCCGCTGAGGCCGGCCCCTGCCGATGAAGGCCATCGCCCAACGCCCGACGGTGAAGAAGCGGTTCTTGAAGCCGGTGAGGAAGGCGAGGTGCACGAACAGCCAGGTGAGCCAGCCGAGGAACCCGGAGAGCCGGATCCCCTTGAAGCTGACGATGGCTCGGAACCGGGAGATCGCCGCCATGCTGCCCAGGTCGCGATAGCGGAAGTCCCTCGACTCCTGGCCGCGGAGGCGGCGCTTGATCGTGCGCGACGCGTGGACGCCCTGCTGCATGGCGACCTCGGCGACGCCCGGGAGGCCATCCAGGGACATCATGTCGCCGATCGCGAAGACCTCGGGGTGGCCCGGCAGCGTGCAGTCCGGCAGGACGCTCACCCGACCGGCGCGGTCGACCTCCGCCCCGCTCGCCTCGCCGAGCATCCGCGCCAACGGCGAGGCCTGGACGCCGGCCGCCCAGACCCTTGTGCGCGCGGGGATCCGCCGCTCGTCGTCTCCCGACTTCACGACGACGCCGTCGCGATCGACGTTGGTGACGATGCTCTCGGTGTGGATCTCGATCCCCAGGCGCTCCAGGCCCCGCGCCCCATTGGCCGAGAGGCGGTCGCCGAAGCCGGCGAGGATCTCCTTACCGCCGTCGAAGAGCAGGACCCGCGCACTGGCCGGATCGATCTCCCGGAAGTCGTCCTTGAGGACGCGGCGCGAGAGCTCCGCGATCTGCCCCGCGATCTCCACTCCCGTCGGACCGCCGCCGACCACCCCGAAGGTGAGCCACTCCCGCCGCTTCTCTGGGTCCCGCTCGAGCTCCGCCAGCTCGAAAGCGCCGAAGATCCGGCCCCGCATCTCCAACGCGTCGTTGATCGTCTTCATCCCCGGCGCCCAGCGCGAGAACTCGTCGTGGCCGAAGTAGGACTGGCCGGCGCCGGCGGCGACGATCAGGCTGTCGTAGGGGATGGAGAAGGACTGCCCGTCGGGGCGCGTCGCGGTCAGCTCGCGCCCCTCCAGGTCGAATCCGGTCACCTCGGCGAGCTCGACGCGGAGGTTCTGCTGCCGGCGCAACACGTTACGGATCGGTGGCGCGATCTCCCCCTCGGAGAGGATCCCGGTGGCGACCTGGTAGAGGAGCGGCTGGAAGAGGTGGTGGTTATGCCGATCGACCAGGATCACCTCGACCGGGTCGCGACGCAGGGCGCGCGCGGCGAACAGCCCGCCGAAGCCGCCGCCCACGATCACGACCCGGTGGGAGTCCGACGTCATCGCCGCCCCTCGCGAGCCCTCGCTATGCGCCGAGGCGCTCGAGCAGGTGGTCGCCGACCCGCAGGGCGTTGGCCATCGCCGTAAGGGCCGGGTTGACCGCGCCGATGCTCGGGAAGAAGCTCGTGTCGACGACGTAGAGGTTGTCGAGCTCGTGCGCCTTGCAGTTGACGTCGAGCGCCGAGCTGGCCGGATCGGTCCCGAAGCGGCAGGTCCCTGCCTGATGGGCGACCCCCGCCACCGGGATCTCGTTCTTCAGGTAGGCGTTGTGCGGCAGGAGGTGTCCGCCGTGCATGCCGATCTCTCCGAGCATCGACTTGAGCTTGCCGTAGAGCTGCTTCTTGGGCCCCTCGTTCGAGTAGGTGTAGCTGAGCTGGATCGACCCGTCGTCGGTCAGCGTCACCCGGTTCTCGCGCTTCGGCAGGTCCTCGGTCGAGAGCCAGAAGTCGACGGCGTGCGCGGCGATCTTCTCGAGCGTCCACCCAGGCGCGAGCTTGGTCTCGGTCGGCTTCTCGCCCCGGAACATCGGCGCCTGCGACTTGCCGACCATCTGGATGTTCCCCAGGGGGTACTCGAACTCCCCGCCGGCGAAGTAGAAGTCGTTCAGGCCGACCGTCTTCTGGAAGACGGTCGGGTTCGGCTCCTTGGACAGCGCCAGCACCGCCTGGCTGTTGTGGAACATGTAGTTGCGGCCGACCTGATCCGAGCCATTGGCGAGGCCGTTCGGGTGCTTGTCGTTTGCCGAGGCGAGCAGCAGCTTTGCCGAGTTCGCCGCGCCGCAGGAGACGGCCACGACGTCCGCGGAGTAGGTCCCTCGCTCGCCGTCGCGGTCGACGACCACCTCCACGACCTCGGTCCCACCCTCATTCGTGTTCAGCCGCACCGCGGTCGCGTTGGTCAGCAGGGTGACGTTCGGGTGCTCGAGCGCGGGACGCACGCCGATCACCTCCGCGTCCGACTTGGCGTGCACCACGCAGGGGAAGCCGTCGCAGTCCTGGCACCGCACGCAGGTGCTGTAGGGCATGTTGGCCTCGTCGAGCATCACCCCGCACGGCGCGTGGAAGGGCTGGTAGCCGGCGGCCGCGAAATCGTCGGAGAGCTGCTGGATGCGCGGCTCGTGCGAGACCGCCGGGAAGGGATATGGCTCGCTTGCGGGGGGCTCGGTCGGATCCTCGCCCCGGGCGCCGTGGACGCGGTAGAGACGCTCGGCCTGCGTGTAGTAGGGCTCCATCTCCTCGTAGGAGATTGGCCAGGCGGGCGAGACGCCGTCCCGGTGCTGGAGCTCGCCGAAGTCCGCGGCACGCAGGCGGTAGAGCGCCGCCCCGAACAGCTTCGTCGCGCCGCCCACGAAGTAGTGCACTTGCGGCGCGAACGGCTTGCTCTTGGCGTCGTACCAGGTGTCCTCCGACGTGTAGCGCCCGTCCACGAATACGTCCTGAGCCAACCAGTTCTGCGGCTCGCGCGGCAGCCAGTCGCCGCGCTCGAGCAGCAGCACCTTCTTGCCGGAGGGGGCCAGGCGGTTGACCAGGGTCCCGCCGCCGGCGCCGCTGCCGATCACGATCACGTCGTAGTCGCTCACGTGTACTCCTCGAGGCGCTCGGCCAGGACGATCCGCGCCGCGGCCTCGATCAGGGCCAGGTGGGAGAACGCCTGCGGGAAGTTCCCAAGGTGTCGGCCGGTGTCGGTGTCGAACTCCTCGGCGTAGAGCCCCAGCGGGGAGGCGACGCTGAGCAGCCGGTCCATCAGATCGCGGGCCTGCTGCTCCTCACCGATGATCGCGAGCGCCGAGACCAGCCAGAAGGAGCAGATCAGGAAGCTGCCCTCCTTTCCCGAGAGCCCGTCGTCGGTCTCGCCGGTGACATAGCGGAGCACGAAGCCGTCCTCCGTGAGGTCCTCGGCGATCGCCAGCACGCTCTTCCGCATGACCTCGTCGTCGCCGGGGAGGAAGCCGAAGATCGCGGCCAGCAAGGTCGAGGCGTCGAGCGCGTCGGTCTCGTAGTGCTGGCGAAGGACGCCGTCGCGGGCGCCGTTCTCCATGATGTCCGCCCGGATCTCGTCCGCGGTCTTCGCCCAGGTCTCCTGGAGATCGGGGTCCCCGCGGATGTGGGCGAGCCGCGCGGCACGGTCGAGCGCGACCCAGCACATCAGCTTCGAGGAGACGTAGTGCTGCGGCTTGCCGCGGGCCTCCCAGATCCCCTGGTCCGGGTTCTTCCAGACCTGAATGGCGCACTCGGCCTGCGCTTGGACGATCGGCCAGAGCCGGCGCGGGAGCCGCTGGCTGCGGCGGGTATGGAGCAGGATCGAGTCGAGGGCCGCCCCGAAGACGTCGTTTTGGCGCTGGTCGAAAGCGCCATTTCCGATGCGAACGGGACGGGCGCCGGCGTAGCCGGAGAGCTCGTCCCGGGTCGACTCGGTCAGATCCCGCCGACCGTCGATCCCGTACATGATCTGGAGCGCGCCGTCCTCGTTCGGCTCAAGGTCGGCGACGAACTGCATGAACTCGTTGGCCTCCCAGTCCAGGTCGAGGAAGTGAAGCGCCTGGAGGGTGAAGGTCGCGTCCCGGATCCACGTGAAGCGGTAGTCCCAGTTGCGCTCACCGCCCGGGGTCTCCGGGAGGGAGGTCGTGAGGGCCGCGACGGTAGCACCCGTCGGCATGTAGGTCAGTCCCTTGACGGTCAGAGCCGACCGCTGGATCGCCGCCCGGAAGCGGTGGTCCGGCTTTCGCGCTCGACCCAGCCAGCCCCGCCAGTAGCGCGTGGTCTCCGCCAGGCGCGCGTTCGCCGCGTCGACGTCGGCAGGGGCGTCGAGCTCCTCGGCCCAGGACAGCGCGCAGAAGGCGGTCTCCCCCTGCTCGAGCTTGTGACGAGCCCGCGCCGTCTCCCCCTCCAGGCCGATCGGCATGCTGCTCGTCAGCCTGATCTTCACCCCGGCGCCCGTGGCGTCCGCCGTGCGGCGGTCCTCCCCGACCAGGGTCCACTCGGCGGGCGAGCCCCCGTAGTCGAAGTCGGGCTCGCAGAACATCTCCATCTCGACGGTGCCCTCGAGGCAGAGGACCAGGCGAACGAGCAGGTGGTGCGCGTCCTCGTCCGCTGGCGCGCGTGTGTGAGGCGTAACCTCGTCCTCGTGGCGGGTCGGGCCGATGGTGAGGGCATCGCGAACCAGCGCCCAGCCGGTGGGCGTCTCCCACGTCGTGTTGAGGATGTTCGTGCCCGGCTCGTAGATCCTCGAGGCCGGCACGTTCACCCCGAACGGGCCGAACCTGAAGGAGCCCGCCTCGCGGTCGAGAAGGGTGCCGAAGATACTGGGGGAGTCGAAGCGAGGCACGCAGAGCCAGTCCACCGCCCCGTCGGGGGCCACCAGCGCGCCGGTGTGGCAGTTGGAGAGGAAGCCGTATTCGGCGATCGGAGGGAACGGCGAGGGCGCCGCGGCGCTCTGCGGCATCTTCTCGGTCGCCTCCTTGGTCGCCCGCCCGTCCTGCCTGGCACCGGTGCGCTTCCCCGAGCGGGCCCTCGCGGGACCGCCGCTCTCCTTCGCCGCGCTCATTCCGCGATCCAGGGCCCGTGCCAGCCGCCGAACTCGGCGACCAACCGGTCGGCTGCCTTCGGTCCCCACGACCCGGGCTTGTACGGATGCACCCTCGGGGGCTTCTGGAGCAGGGGGCCACAGATCCGCCAGGTCTCCTCGATGTTGTCCTGTCTCGTGAACCGCGTGCTGTCGCCGATCATCGCGGCGTGCAGGAGGACCTCGTACGGCGTCGGCCCCTCGCCGCCCTCCTGGGCGAACTCCATGTCGAGGTTGATTTGCTCGGGCTCCGCCGAGTCGCTGCGCTGGGCGTCGACCAGCAGCTGGATGCCGGTGCTCGGGTGGAGTCTGACAACCAGCTGATCGGGCTCGGGCCGCCGCCGCCGCCTTTTGGACGCGTAGCCGAGGCGCGGCGGCTCCTCGAAGATCAGCCGTAGCTCCCACTGCGTCACCGGCAGCAGCTTCCCCGTCCGGACGAAAAACGGGACCCCGGTCCAGCGCCAGTTGTCGATCTCGAAGCGCACTGCCGCATATGTCTCGGTGGTCGAGTCCTTCGCGACGCCCTTGATCCGCCGATAGCCCTCGTGCTGGCCCCGCACGTACTGCTTCGGGTCGGCCGTCGGCATCGCTGAGAAGACTCCGAACATCGCGTCCTTCAACGCCCGGGCGTTACGGCTGGCAGGCGGCTCCATCGCGGCCGCGGCAATCACCTGCATCAGGTGGTTCTTCACGACGTCGCGGAGCGCCCCCACGGGGTCGTAGAAGCTGCCGCGGTCGGCGACGCCGAAGTCCTCCGCCATCGTGATCTGGACGCAAGCGACGCTGTCGCGGTCCCAGATGGGCTCGAACATCGCGTTCGCGAAGCGCAGATAGAGGATCTCGCCCAGTCCCATCAGGCCGAGGAAGTGGTCGATCCGGTAGAGCTGGTCCTCGCGGATGTACTGGTGGATCTCGGTGGCCAGCTCGCGGGCCGAGGCGAGATCGTGGCCGAAGGGCTTCTCGACCACCACCCGCGCGTGCTCCGTCAACCCGGCCTCGAACAGCCCCTTGATCGTCATCCCGAACAGCGAGGGCGGGATCTCCAGGTAGAAGACCGGGCTCCTCGCTCCCGTGATGTGGGCGGCGAGCCGCTCGTAGGTGTCGGCCTCCGCGAAGTCGCCCTGAACGTAGGAGAACCTCTTGGCGAGGCGGTCGAAGACCTTCGGGTCCGGCTTCCGGCCTGAGGAGGTCTCGATCGCCTTTCGCGCGTGGTCGCGGAGATCCTCGTCCGACCAGTCGTCGAACGCCACCCCGACGATCGGGCAATCGAGGAGCCCCCGCGCCTCGAGGCGGTAGAGCGAGTTGAACGTCATCACCTTGGCGAGGTCACCGGTGATGCCGAAGACGACGAAATAGTCCCCTTCTCGCGCGCCCCTCGTGGCCACCCTCCTCGTGGGCTTCGTGCGCTGTCTGGTCGCGGTGGCCATGGTCGAAGGCATCCTCGTCGTGCGGCGGCGATCTTCTCCCCGCCGAGCACGTAACGCATCACCCGCTTCGGGTGATGTTCCTCCGTTTCCCCGTCTTTCACCTCGATTGGGTGATGGCGGACGGCGGCGCTGGACCTACCATCGCGGCGCGGCGCGTGCTCTCGACGGATGACATCCTCACCGGCCTCGGGCTGGTGATCGTGCTGGCGATCGCGTGTCAGCTGCTGGCGGTGCGGCTGCGGATCCCCGCGATCGTCCTGTTGCTGCCCGCGGGCTTCGTGGCGGGGGCGATCACCGACGACGTCGACCCCACCGCGCTCTTCGGCGCGACGTTTCAGCCGCTGGTCTCGCTCGGCGTCGGGCTGATCCTGTTCGAGGCCGGGCTCCGGCTTCGCTTCGACGAGCTGCAGGCGGGCACGCGGGCAGTCGTCCTGCGGCTGATCTCAATCGGCGTGCTGATCACGCTCGTGGGCGTGACCCTCGCCGCCAAGCTGATCTTCGGGCTCGACTGGGGCGTCGCCTTCGTCCTCGGGGCGATCCTCGTCGTCTCGGGCCCGACGGTCGTTCTGCCCCTGCTCGCGTTCGTGCGCCCGTCACGGCTGTGCCGGTCGGTCCTCAAGTGGGAGGGGACCCTCATCGACCCGATCGGCGCGCTCCTCGGCGTGGTCGCGTTCACGGCGGTGAAGGCGGGTGCCGGAGGCGGTAAGCCCTTCCATCCCGGCGAACTGGCGGGCGGCATCGCCGTGGGCATCGCGGTCGGGGTTCTCGCGACCGGAGCGCTCTGGGCGCTGCTCCGTGCCCTGCAGCGCACCGCCCCGAGGCAGGCGATCCCGGCGGCGCTGATGTGTGTCGCGGCCGCCCTCGTCGGCGCCGACCTGATCCGCGAGGACGCTGGGTTCGTGGCCACCACGACCATGGGCATCGCGATGGCGAACCAGCGGCGGATGGACGTCTCCCGGATCCTCGAGTTCCATGGGACGATCGTCAGCCTGCTGATCGGGATTCTCTTCATCCTGATCTCGGCGTCGGTGTCCCCCTCGCAGGTGAGCTCGGTGCTGCCAGAGTCCCTGGCGCTGATCGCTGTCATGGTCCTGCTCCTGCGGCCACTCGACGTGGCGGTGGCGACCTGGCGCTCGCAGCTGACGTGGCGCGAGCGGGGATTCATCGCCTGGATGGCACCGAGGGGGATCGTGGCCGCCGCCACGGCGTCCGCCTTCGCGCTCGAGCTGGCCGCGGCCGGAATCCCGCAGGCGGATCAGCTACTGCCCATCTCGTTCGTCGTCATCTTCGGGACAGTCGTCCTCTACGGGCTCAGCGCGGCGCCGGTGGCACGCTGGTTGGGCATCGCCGGCGCGGGAGCTCCGACGATCCTTGTGGTTGGCGGCGATCGGCTGGCGCGGGCGATCTCGCGGGCGCTCAAGGTGGCGGGGATCGGGGTGCGGATATGGACGGGCCGGCAGGCTGAGCAGGAGGCTGCCCGGGAAGCCGGCTTGGATGCCGGCAGCTCACGGCTCGGCGTCGACGTCCAGACCCGCGAGGCCGAGCTCGAGGAGGTAAGTCAGGTGCTCCTGCTGACGGAGAGCGACGACTTCAACGCGCTGGCGGCGTTCGAGCTGCGGCAGGAGCTCGGCAGCGGACGGGTCTACCGGCTCGCGCCGGCTCGCGGAAGCCTCGAGCTGGTTCCGGCCTACGCCGAGGGCGGGCTTCTCTTCGGGGAAGGGCTCACCCACGCTGAGCTGACCCGCCGGGTCGAGGCGGGCGCCCGCATCGTCGAGCTCGGGCCCGATGAGCTTCGGGACGGCATCAATGACGAAGTCGTGCCGCTATTCGCGCTGACCGGCGACGGCGGCCTGCGGATCGTCACCGCGGACACCGGATTCGAGCCGGACGGCGCCGAGCGTGCGATCTGCCTGGCGCCGCCCTCGCCGGCGTGGACCGGCCGTCTTCGCTCGCGAGCTGAGCGCTCCGCGTAGGCGACCCCCGCGGGGATTCTCCGCGTGGGCGCGGCGACGCCGTGCCATCGCTCGTCAGCCGAGCAGCTTGGCCTTCTGCGCCGCGAACTCCTCGTCTGTGAGGACGCCGGAGGCGTGCAGCTCACCAAGCTCCTTGAGCTGCTCGATTGGCGCGGCTGAGGCGGCGACCGGCGCGGCCGGGGCTGCTCCGGATGGAGCAGGCGTCTCGGCGAGATAGGCGGGAGCACCCTGGCCCTGCATGGCCCAGCGGTCCGCTTGACGACGTGAGACGCGGTTGCTCACGGCGGTAGCGGTTCCCGCGACGACAGCGGTCCTTGCGATTCCTCCGAGCAGTCCTGGCATGACGTTCTCCTCCTCTGGATCGTTACGACGCGGCAGCGCCGGATTCCTCGGTCGCCTCGAGTGCGGCGAGCAGAGCCTGGACCGGAATCCGGCCGCTGGCGACCAGCTGGCCGCCGGAGCGGCGCACCGCCGCGGCGAGCGGAGCCGCCCAGCGGTTCTCGTATACCACCACCGCGGCCGACGTTCCGGGCTCGAGGACAGCGCCCGCTTCGGCTATGTCAGCGTCGGACAGGAGACCCGACGCGGCGCCCTCGAACACCTTCATCTCCGCGACCTGGCCCCCGACCTCGCTGATCTCGAGCCCGGCCACGGAGCCATCCTCGTCCTTGCGGATGAAGACCAGGTCGAGCAGCCGGATCAATCCGCGCTCCACGAGGTCGACGAGATGCGGCGCCGCCTCCCCGGTGGGCTGGCGGCCGGGCCATTCGATCACCAGGTAATCGATCGGCCCCATCTCTTCAAGCTCGACATCCAATTTGGACTCCTTTCGGGAAGCCTTGTCCGAGCCGACGCTACGCGCGGTGACCCGCCGGGCATCACCCGCTTCGGATGATCCCGATTCCCACCTTCACCCCGTCCGAAGTGCAGCGCCCGCCGATGTACTCGGTGACGTGACTGTGCGTCTCCTGGACGCACTCCATCGCCGCGAACTTGACGGGCTGGTCGCTGGCGACCTCGCGCGCGGCGGTGTCGCCGACCAGGAACTGCACCGGCGCCAGCAGGCAGCCGACCGTCAGGGGAATCAGCAGCCCCAGCCGGTGATGGCGGTCACGTCGCCCCCTCAGCATGCCGACCGCGTAGACCGAGGCGATCAGGAAGCTGGTCACCAGGTAGCCGGCGAGGATCATGTGGGGGACCTCGTACGGGACGGCCGGGTTGAAGATCACCTTGAGCGGATCGACGTCGGTGACGTTGCCGTTCGGGCCCAGCGTGAAGCCCTGTGGCTGGTTCATCCAGGCGTTGACCGCCACGACGGAGAAGGCGCCGCCGATCCCGCAGATCGCGACGGGGACCCCCGTCCAGAAGTGCCTCCAGCCCGAGAGCCGCTTCCACCCGAAGATGTAGATCGTCATGAAGATCGCCTCGAGGAAGAAGAAGATCCCCTCGATCACGAACAGGACCCCGAAGGCGTCCCCGAAGCGACCCGTGAACTCCGGCCAGAGCAGGCCGAATTCGAAGGAGAGCACGGTGCCGGTGACCGCGCCGACCGCGAAGGTGACGGCAGCCACCTTGGACCAGCGCTGCGCTAGCTCGAGCGCCACGGGGTCGCGCCGGCGCAGGCCGATGTAGTTGGCGATCAGCATCATCGTCGGGAAGGCGATCCCGAGGGAGGCAAGGACGATGTGGAAGCCGAGCGTGAACGCCATCTGCTCGCGGGCGGGGAGGAGCTCGGAGGCGCCCAGGATGGTTGGCAGGTCGATCATCCGGTCCCCTCACCCGATCGGACCGGTCTCGAGCGGCGCCTGAGCCCCCGCTGCACCGCCAGCGTCGCCGAAGCGCCCACGACCATCATCGCCACGTTCGCGCCGAGCAGCCCGAGGGCGCCCCAGGCCGTTCCCGCCTCACCGAGACCGGCGGCGACACCGAGGTAGGCGGCCGCGGGGATCGTCGTCACCGAGACCGCCACCCCCACGGCGGAGCTCGCCCGCGTCTCGAGCGAGAGCATCCCCGCCACCCCGGCCACCAGAGCGACCGCGATCGTCTCGTGGTTGATGCTGGTAAGACCGCCGAGCGCGTCCGATGCCGAGCTCAGAGTGAATCCCGACGGCAGCAGGTCGAACCCGTCCTGCGCGAGGCTCACCACCGCGGCTGCGGCGCCGGTGACGGTCAACCCGGCAGCGAGCGTGCCGAGGGCTGCCAGGGCCAGCCGGCGGCTCCGGCCGACCAGGCCGACCGCGATGGCGGTGATCGGCAGCAGGTCGGGGCTGACAGCCATCGCGCCGACGATCAGGATCGGGTTGCGCTCGATCACCCCGTAGCCGGCGATCACCCCCGCCGCCAGCATCAGGGTGAGATAGCGACCGATTGGCCGTGCGTTGAGCCAGGCCTGACCCAGCAGGTCGGCCCAGACCAGGCCGCTCTCGGCGCCGCGAGTCGCAGTCCACTCGACCGCATCCACCCGCGTCACCGTGATGTCGGACCCCGGGATCTCCAGGCGCGTCAGCTCATCCAGCAGGGGGTCGACCGCCTTCGGCCGAGCCGATGCCGCAACGACCGAGTGCCCGGGTTTGGCCGCTTCGACCCGCCTCACGCGAGTGACGCCATCCAGGGCGTCCAGTGCGCGCGCGACCTCGGTCATCACCCCCGAGGGCCCGAAGACCTCCACCTGCATCATCGCGAGTCACCCTCGCACCGACACCCGGCGCGGGCATCACCCGATCTGGGCGATCCGCGCCGCCCTTAGTGCTCCGCCCGCCCGCCGTCCACGGCCTCGCGCAACTCGGCCATTCCGCCGTCGGCGAGCGAGCAGGTCACCGACCTGCCGCCGTACTGGCTCAGCGCGTCGATCGCGCGCCTTGCCTGCGCCTCGGCGACGATGGCGACCAGCACTGAGGTGCCGGGAGTGAGCGTCTCCCCGATCCGCCGGCGGAAGCCGCGATCGATGCCGGCCTCCTGCCCTTCGTCCATCACGACCTCGAGGAGACGGCTCCAGAAGTTGCTCCACGCCGCGGTGGCCGCCGGGCGTCGCTTGGTCATCAGCTGGCAGCTGCCGTCCCGCTCGCGGATGATCACGCCGATCGCGTCGGGGTCGATCCCGAGGTCGTCACGCCGCTCGAGCTCTAGCGCCGCTTGCGCGGCGATCGTTTCCTCGCGGAATGCGATCGCGATCAGCTCGAGCACCATTGTCACTTCGGCCGGTACCGTCCGCTCGGGTCAGCGCACGTCAGGTCCGGGGAGAAGATGGCGGCACGCTACGACGGCGACTTCAATAGCGCGTCGCCCGATACGGGTGAATTTCCTGGCGGGTCAGCGCCCCGCATTGTCGACCGGCGAGCCGTCGGCGATCAGGCCGCCGCGGCGGCCCTCGTCGACCGCCTCCCGCCGCGACGAGACTCCCAGCTTTCGGTAGACGCCCTGCGCCTGCGTCTTCACGGTGTTGGTGGAGACGAAGATCACCTGGGCGATCTCCGAGAACGAGAGGTGGGTCGGCATGTACTGAAGCACCCGCAGCTCCGCCGGTGTCAGGTCCGTGATCCGGGACGCGGACACCGTCTGTACCGCCGTCCGGCCATCCTCGATCCACTCTTCGAGCACGACCGCGTCGGGAGCCAGGCGGAGCAGGCGGGTGGCCTCGTCGAGCAGGCGCGAGGCCAGAGGAGCATCACCAAGCCTGACCGCGGCCCGCGCAAGCACCACGCGGGCCTGGATCACGTACCAGGGGGCAAACTCCTGCAACTGGTCCAGCAGCTTCTGTGCCCGGCGCAGCTCACGCGCAGCCCTCTCCGGTTTCCCGGTGTAGGTGCACGCGAGCGAGTAGGTCGCCACACCGAGGCTCATTACCGAGTAGCCGTCGATGCCGGATCTCTCCAGCTGCGCCCGTGCCTGTGAGGCGAGCACCTCCGCCGCCTGCCAGTCCTCCTCCTCGATCGCGAGCAGCGCCATCTGCGACAGGCAGAGCACCTGGATCGTCGGGGAGACCACGGCCGCGCGGCGGGCGCCCTCGCCCAGCCTAAGGCGGGCCCGATCCCTTTGTCCCTGGAGATGCAGTCCCACCCCCTCGAGCAGTGAGCACATCGAGATCCAAGGACTGGCGTCGGCGAATCCGTCCGCCGCCGCCACCGCGTCCTCGACCATCGCCTTCACACCCTCACGTGCGAGCTCCGCCTTCATCAATCTCAAGGCGGCCAATAACTCGTCCTTGGCGGGAGAGCTCTCCATCCCGGCCGCGAGCTCACGGGAGATGGCGGCCCACTGGTCCGCCTCGCCGCTGATGCCCCGGCCAACGGCGTCGTATGCCGCGACCAGCCCAAGATAGGGGTCGGAGCTGACGGCTTGGGGCCCGATTCGATCCAGCCACCGCTTGATGCTTGCTTGCCTGCCGCGACTCGAATACTCGGGGTAGGCCTCCCAGAGCAGCTTGCCGGCGCGGGTCAATGCTCGGCCCTCGATCGCGTGATTGATCGCCTGAGCGAGCTCGCCGCGCGCAGCCCACCAATCCGAGGCGCGCCGGTGAAGCTCCGGCTCCAGCTCCGGCTCGATCCGGCGGAGTTCGGAGCGCAGCATGTCTCGAAGCAGGGCGTGGAAGCGGAACCACTCGTCTCTGCGATCGAGCGGCATCAGCAGCATGTTCGAGCGAGAAAGGTCGCGCAGCACGGTGGCCGAGCCGGTCCGGCCGATGACCTCGTCGCAGAGGCTCCCGCTGACGCGATCGAGGATCGACATCCGCCGGACGAACTCAAGCCGGCGCCGTGAGAGCCCGGCGAGAAACTCCTCCCTGATGTAGTCGACGACGATCCGGTCGTCCCCCGCGAACTCCCCGATTGCCCTGCCAAGGTCGCTCGCGTCGCTGAGCGCGAGCCCGGCCAGGTAGAGGGCCGCCGGCCAGCCCTCGGTCCGCCTGACGAGGACGTCCAGCTGCCGGGGAGTTGGCTCCAGCCCCAGCCCGGCGAACAGCTGCTGACACTCCGCCTTGTTCATTGCCAATTCCCCGCGCCCGAGCTCGGCGAGACCCCAGTGCGCCCGCAGTCGGCCGATCGGGATGGCGGGATCGCTGCGGGTCGCCAGCGCCATCTGCGAGCCGTTCGGGATTAGCCCGGCGATCGCCGAAACGGCCCGCAGGGAATCGGGGCACTCGATCCGCTCGAGGTCGTCGAGCACCAACACGAAGTGCCGCTCGCGGTCCGCGAGGGCATTGGCCAGGCGAGGCAGGAGGCACTTCTCGATGTCCGGCGTCGGAACCGCCAGGGCCTCGACGACGTCGCCGGGAAGTGGCTCCACCCTCTCCAGTGCCTCGACGATCGAGCCGACCAGCAAGATCGGGTCATTGTGGTCGCCAGTGAGCAGCATCGCTTCGAATTGCCGCGGATCCTGCTCGGCCCATTGGGCCAGCAGCACGGATTTTCCATACCCGGAGGGGGCGTTGAGCAGCACCACAGGCGCAGCCGCCGACCGAAGACGCTGGATCAAGCGAGGACGATCTACCAGCGGCGCGGCCGCCGGTGGCGCATCTCGCCTTTGGCGCCGGAGGTCGAGCATCATGCACTGGCGTCCGGTGGGTCCGTGCCTGGACCCAGCGACGGCGACCATATCGCACGACGTCCGTAGGCCTGTGAACGCGTTGTTTACATCGTCGTTCCCTCGCCCAGCACTGAGTGCGGGCGCACCTCGAGCCCGGTTTCCCCGAGCCAGCCCCGGAGCGCCTCGTGCATCGCCCTGACCCCGACGAGTCGGCCCTTCGGGGCGCCCCAAGAGCACGGCACAAGCGCGAAGGGCCGGCTCTGCCAGCCGCCGAGGCCCCCGTGCGAGCCCATGAACTCCTCGAAGGGCGCTACCTCGTTGCGCTCGGAGTCGTACATGCAGTTGACGAGGAGGTCGGGGCAGTGAGGGAAGCCGTCTGTCCGCCGTAGGTGATCAGCCGAGTTCTCTCCGAAGTTCCTCAGCGGGTCGACGCCGGTCACCGAGTCATCGGCGAGCAGCCGGGACCCGTAACCGCCGAGCACGATCGCACCGCCCTCGTCGCCGCGCACCATCACGAAACCGATGCCGGGGTGACCCACCAGGGCGGGAATGAGTCCCGGATGGAGCCGATCGATCTCACCCATCGTCAGGCGCTCGCGAAGCTCGGTCAGATAGATCAGGCCGAGCCCGCCCGAGGCGAGCACGACCGCCTCGTGGCCGGAGGCATCGGCCCGCTCCGCCTCAACTGCGTCGCGATTCGGCCCGAGCACCACCTGGTCCTCGACCATGTTCCCCCGGGTCGCGCGGGCGAGCATCCGGGCGCCTGCGCCGTCCTCGTCGCGGGCGTCGGTGAGCGCGCCTCCCACCGTGCTCAACCCCTCATCCGAAGCGGCGGGCGCGAACACCTCACCGGCGCGAAGACAACTCTGGACGAGCTCACCGAGCTCGATGTCATACCGCTGCCGGAAGGGTCGGCCCTGGCTCTGGCCGTGGTCCGAGAGGACGACCAAGTGGTAAGGCCGCGGCGCCTGTTCGATCGCCTTCTGCAGCCGGGCGAGCTGCGCGTCGTGCTGCCTGAGGACCGCGAATGCATCAAGCTCCTCGATGCCCGAGTGGTGCGCGACCTCGTCGTAGCCCACGAAGGTCGAATAGACGACCGGCACGCCCTCAACGATGTCCCCCATCAGGGTGGCGACGTTCAGGTCCCGCATCACGACGGTGATCGCGCCCCGCATCAGCGGGTAGAGCCCGCCGCGATCGATGTGCTCCCGCCCCGAGCGTCTCTGGCGGCGGGCTGCCCTCAGCTCCAGCAAGACATCCCAGAGGTAGAGGGCGATCGTCCGTGTGAAGCCGTACGGATCGGCGAAGTAGGCGAAATACTCTCGCGCGCTCGATCGGTTCCGGTCCTTGACCGTGCTCATCGTCGCCGAACAGCGAGGCGCCTCCCCGGAGAACATGTTGCCGCGGCTCGCGCCGCCAACGGCGAGCAGCCCTCCCCCGTCGGAGCGCCGGCGCTCCAGCTCGGCGGCGTCCTTCTGATGGTTCGAGACCATCGTCCGCCCGCTCTCCTTCTCGTACCAGCGGAAGGCCGGCATGTCGTAGTTGCTGCCAAGGAGGAGGCCGGCCTGGCTGGCGCCGGTCTGGGAGGAGAGGTCGCACTCCCAGGGGATGACCCGGTGGCTTCCCGCCTCGATCCAGCGGGCCATGGTTGGCGCGGTCCCTTCACGCAGAGCCCGCTGCAGGACCGGCTCGGCGAGACCGTCGATCTCGAACATGATTACTCCCGGCACATCGCTGCGGTTCGACTCACGCGCCCGCCTCGCGCGCCGGCGGACGATCCGGAGCTGGCGGGCGTCGTCGTCGAAGCTCAGCGCGGGCGTCAGGACGGTCAGTGCGGCCGAGAGCACGACGGACGCGGCGACGGACGCGAGGAAGCTGGGCCTGCTGCCGTCGACCCAATCGATCGCAAGCATCACCAGGGCCGCGTTCAGGATCAGGGACCCGAGGCCGAAGGTGAGCACGGTCAGGGGCAGCACGATTCTGATCACGATCGGCCAGAGCAGCGCGTTGAGTGCGGCGATCAGGGCCGTGGCCACAAGAGCCGCGCGGAAGCTCGGCAGGTCGATGCCCGGGATGACGCCGACGGCGGCCCAGAAGACGAGCGCCACGAGGGCCCAGAGGACGGCTCCGCGGAGAACGTGGCCCGCGAACCGTCGCGCGGCGGTGGCTCGCATCAGCGCTTCCCCGGCTCATCGAGACTGAGGGATCCGCCGGGTGCGAGGACGTGCACGTCCACGTCGGGCGCGAGCCTTGCCGCGAGCCGCTCGAAATCGAGCGGTGGTTGCGAGAGCGGCGCGGGCCGGGTCCTCCGCAGGCCGAGCGGATACAGGGTTCCCCAGTGGATCGGGACCGCGATGCGGGGAGCGAGCAGGCCGAGAGCCTCGGCGGCCTTTTTTGGGTTCATGTGGCCGGGCCCGAGCGTGGGCCCCCATCCCCAGACCGGCAGCATGGCGGCGTCGAGCGGCCTCAGCCCCGCCATTCCGGGGAAGAGATCGGTGTCGCCGGGGAAGTAGACGCGGCACCGTCCCGAATCGATCACATATCCGAGCGGCTGTGCGCGCGGCCCCCATGGGTCGCGGCGAGGATCGTGCACAGCCGGAACCGCCGTGACCTCGACCCCGCCGACCGAGAATGTCTCCCCCTCCGAGACCTCCTCGACCTCCGCCCGCACCCCGCGCAGGACACGTCCCGCCCCGCGCGGCGCGATCAAGACCGTGCCGGTGCGAATGCGTCGCAGCGAGGGGCGATCGAGATGGTCGCGATGCATGTGGGAGATCAGTACGACATCCGCGGCGTCCATCGGCGAGTGCGCGGGGAGGGCCACCTGCCGGTGCAGCGGGCCGACCCACTGACCGAGGACAGGGTCGGTCAGCGCCACGATGCCGCCCAGCTCCAACAGCGTGGTCGCGTGACCGATGAATGTCAGCCGCGTGATCTCTCCGGACTGGCCCGACTCCGTCTGGTCGGCGGAGATCGGCACGATCCGCATCGCTCAATGAGACACCTGTTCGCCGGGGCGTGCATCACCCGGTCCGGGTGATGCGACGCCTGGCGGCCATGCGGTCTCCGGTCCGCCCAACAGCGCTCGACCCTCGGGCAGGGCCGACAAACCGCCAATTCACTCAATCCGGGTGAGGCCTCAGTCCCCGCGCCGGTTTACGGTAACGACCGACGTCGGCCTCGACTTGTCGCCGGCGGCAGGGCCACACCCGGCGGCCAAGTCAACAAAGGAGTGCCAAGTCAGAGGTGCAGGTCGGGTCGTGTTCGCAGCGGTGCTGCTGCTGATCGCCGGGGTGCTCAACATCATCTACGGGATCGGTGCGATCTCTGATGCGAGCTTCTACACATCCACCGGAACCCACTACCTGTTCGCGTCCCTGCATGGTTGGGGCTGGATCACCTTGATCATCGGCGTCATCCAGCTGACGGCGGACTTCTCCCTCTTCGGGTGCGGCACCTACGGCCGGGTCATCGGCATCATCGCGGCGAGCCTCGGAGCGATCGCAGCGCTCCTTGCTGTGGCCGGCGCCCAACCGTTCTGGTCGCTGGGCGTGTTCGCGATCTGTCTCTGGGTCGCGCACGGCCTGATCGTCTACGGCGAGGACGAGAGGGCGGCCGCCTGAGGTACCGGACCGTGGGCGGGGGCCCCCCCCCGGGGCCCCCGCGACAGCTCATCGGCGGGGCCATCGCATAGGCTCGCGATGACGGAACGACCGAAAGGGTCAGATGGATATTCAGGACGCCGAAGCCTCTCCAGCGGGCGATCGGTCCGGGTGGCGCCGATCGTCACCTCGACTTCCGTCCCGGGATGGGAATGTGGTGGGAGATCACCCGCAGCACCGCGGATACCTCGGGCGAGCTGTTCGAGGCGATCAATTGGATCGAGCCTGGAATGCCCGGACCGCCGATTCATGTGCGCCACGCGGCCTCGGAGAGCTACGAGGTCATCGAAGGCGCATTAGAGGTCTTCAAGGACGGGGGGTGGAGCCCGGTGCGGGCGGGCGAGAAGGCGACGGTGCCTCCAGGCGTGCCGCACTCGGTTCGAAACGCGGGTGACCAAACCGCGAAGATCGTGAACATCCATCAACCGGCGCAGCGATTCGAGGCGTTCTTTCGCGACATGCACCGGCTGATCCACGAGGGCAAGATCAAGCAGCTCCCGCCGAAGGAGCCGCGCTCGGCCATCTACGTCGCGATGCTGTTCGGCAACTATCCGGACGAGATCCGCGCGATGAAGCCGCCAAATGCGGTCTTCAAGGGTCTCGCGTTCCTGGGGAAGGCGCTCCGACTCGACGTCTAACGCCGTTGTCAGGCGGCGAGTCGTCTACCTCTCCTCGTGTTTGAAACCGACGCCGGCCTCGCGTCCGACAACCCCGTGATCCGGCATCGGTCGCCTAATACTCGTCGTGCCGCCGCACCCACAACGGCCTCGTGTCGCTCTCGTTGCGACCGATCGGCGTGCGGTCCAGCAGCGCGTAGTAGCCCATCGCCGGCTCGAGACCCCGTGCGGTCGTGACGTAGGTCCGGTAGACGACCCCGTCCGAATTGATGTAAACGCTCAGGCCCGGCCCCTCCGCGACGTACCCCGCCACGTCCGTGGCGCACATGCGCGCGTTTTGCTCGACCGTCGCCGGGATCTCGCCCTCGAGGAACGGCCGCAGCTCCTCCTCGGTGTACAGGAAGCCGAGATCACGGTGGAAGTCCGGTCCGACGGTCGAGACCCAGTCGAGGCTGTCCCAGCCCATCCGCCGCTTGTAGGCCTGGAGCTTCTCCAGCGGCGCCCGGGAGGAGAGCAGCAACGTCACGTCTCGCGCCGTCAGGTGGACGGCGTTCGCGTTGAGGGTGTCGGTAATCGATGAGCAAACGGGGCAGCCTGCCTCCCACGAGGGACCGAACATGAAGTGATAGATCAGCAGCTGCGCGCGCCCGTCGAACAGCTCCGCGAGCGACTTCGTGCCGTCGTCCGTCTCGAAGCTGTACTCCTTTTCCACCTGCACCCATGGCAGCTCCCGACGCTTCCGGGTGAGCTCGTCGTTGCGCCGCGTGAGCTTCTTCTCGTCGGCGAGCAACTCGTCGCGCGCGGCCTGCCATTCGTCTTGCGTCCCTATCCGATGCTCCGTCATTTTGCTGGCTCCTTTCTTCCGGCAGTCGTTCATCTTCATATAGAAAAGCTCGCGCAGATGTCTTCGAGGTATTTTCGGGTGCCCGTTCGTTCAGACACCGGCGGCGGCGAGAACGGAACGCTCGATCCATTCCGGGACGAGGTGGTGCCC
Organism: Actinomycetota bacterium; assembly: GCA_046729615.1. Taxonomy (GTDB): domain Bacteria; phylum Actinomycetota; class Thermoleophilia; order Solirubrobacterales; family 70-9; genus AC-56. The sequence goes on along the minus strand of JBKPHA010000022.1, from coordinate 4,119 downwards.
CTACCTGCCCGGGGTCGACCATACGGGTCGATGCGAGGAGCTCGTGCCGAGCGTCGCGCTGAGCGAGACCACGCTCGCGCGGGCGGGCGCGGGGGCCGAGGGGCGTGTATTAGCCTTTGCCGACATCGCGGCAGGGTGCCCGTCAGCCCGATCTGGCGGGGAAGGGTCAGGCCGCGCTCGGAAGGAGGTAGACCGATGGCTGATGCGGCTATGACGGAAGTCGTCCGCGAACGTGATCGCGCGCTGCAGCGCCTACGCATCCTGGCATCCGAGATACGCGCGCACGAGGAGACGATGCGACGCACCGTCGCCACGCGCATCCAGCCGGCGGATGAGCGGCTTTATCGCTCGCTTCGGCAAGTCAACGACGGCGACCTCGATCAGGGAGATGCCGCCGACCGCGACTCCGGAAACGATGCCGGCTCAGTCGAGCTCGAGATCCGGGAGCGGCTCTACGCCCCGCACGCTTCGTGGCGACGCTCGCAGCAGCGTGGCGCCAGCGAGCGTAAGCGAGGATGACGGCCTGAACGCGTCTCGCGGGTCGAGCTTGCGGAAGAAGCTCGAGACGTGAGACTTGACGGTGGTCTCAGGCGCTGTCCGAGATCGTCGGGGCGACATGTGGCACCTCCTCATCCCGCTCAACGAACTTCGCCCATCGTTCAGCCCGACCCCGCTCACTCCGCTGCGAAGGACCCGTACTTGATCTCGGCGCCGCTCCGGTAGGTGGCGATGATCACTCCGGTGGAGGAGATCTGCGAGCTCGTTAGCTCCAGGCCAGCGGGCACCGTACCGCCGTCGAACAAGCGCTTTCCGTTGCCGAGCACGAGCGGGAAGGTCCAGATGCGGAACTCGTCGATGAGCCCGTGCTCGAGCAGCGTCTGGAGCAGGTTCGCGCTGCCGTGGACCTGAAGCTCGGGACCATCCTCCTGCTTGAGTGCGCGGACACCATCGGGCACCCCGCCCTCGATCAGCCTCGAGTTCTGCCAGTCGAGCTCCTTGAGCGTGGTCGAGGCCACATGCTTGGTGGCCCTGTTGAGCGGCTCGGCCGCGGGCTCGTCGCTGTAGGGCCAGTGCGCCGCGAAGATCTCGTAGGTCTTGCGCCCGAGCACCAGGTCGAAGGGCTTTGAGATCAACTCTCCGATGACGCTCTGCATCTGCTCGTCCCAGTAGCCGAACGACCAGCCGCCATGCTCGAAGCCGCCGCCACGATCCTCTTCAGGCCCGCCCGGCGCCTGCATGACGCCGTCGAGGGTCATAAACGTGTTGACGATGAGCTCTCGCATGTGCGCTCCTTCCTGTAGGGGTCGATGAGGTGACCGGCTGACATCGGGAAAGTCATCGGTGCCGGGCTTTCGCTCGGGGGCGAGGCTCAGCCAAGCGTTAAGCCTTCCGCATGATCGTCATCGCGGAACCGAGTCGGGCTCAATCGGCGGTCCGATGGTGGTGACCTCCGGGATCGGTTGCAGCGCCCAGTCCGGCGGCTCGGTGCCCTGACGCTCCGCCGCCATGCGCGCGAAGTAGCGCTCGAAGCCGGCCGGCGTGCAGACTATGAGCTGCCGGGCGGGCGCGTCGCTCAGGTTCGCGAACGTGTGGGGAACGCCGCGCAGCGCGAACACGAGCTCTCCGGGACCGGCGGTGCGGACCTCGTCCCGAAGCCGGAAGGTGAGCTCGCCTTCCATCACGTAGAACGCCTCGTCAAAGCCGTGGTGATGCAACGGTGGGCCCAACCCCGGCGCGGGGGCCGTTTCGATCACAGACACCTGCCCGTCGCTCTCTTCACTGCGCAGGAGCACTCGGGGTCCGGTTGGTGCGGTCGACATGCTGTCTCCTCCCCTCATCGGTTGGCGGGTTGCGAGGTTGCGAAGCTCGGCCGCGCCCGCGGTCGGCCGTCGGGTTGCCGCCCCGTCTCCCGCGGCTGCCCGCCGGCGTCCGCGCGCGTCTTGAGCGGCAGCTCGGGCAAGAGCAGAACGATCACGAGTGCCAGCGCGGCCAGCGGCGCCGCGACGAGGAAGACCGCCTGCACTCCGTCGATCACCTCGCCGCGCAGCGCGGAGCCGGCTGCGTCGGAGGCATGGATGCCGGCCCGCGCGGCGAAGACCGCGCCGAGCACTGCCGCTCCGATCGCCCCGCCGAGGGCGCGGAAGAAGCCCGTGACGGCTGTGGCGACGCCCAGCTCGCGGCGCTCGACGCTGTTCTGGACGGCGACGACGAGGATCTGGGTGACCATGCCGAAGCCGAGGCCGAAAAGTGCGAGCGCAACGGCGGTAGTCAGCCGCGAAGGCGCACTCGCGAAGGCGGCGAGCAGCACGAGCGCCACGCTCATCATCGCCAAACCGGCGATCGGGAACCGCTTGTAGCGACCGGTGCGGGCCATGAGCCGGCCGGCGAACGTGGTCGAGATCGTGATCCCGAGCATCGCCGGGACCAGGAGCAGCCCTGCCTCGGTCGGGGTGGCTCCGGTCGTCGTCTGCAAGAAGAGCGGCACGAACACCGTGATCGCGAACAGCGCCGCCAGCCCCAGGAACAGCGCCGCGCTCGTGACCGCTACGGCACGGGTGCGGAGCAAACCGAGGGGGACGATCGGGTCGGGGACCCGGCGTTCGCGCATGATGAGCACCGCGGCCATCGCAAGCGTCGCGGCGATCAGGCCCAGGATCGGCGCGGAGTCCCAGGCGTAACGCTCGCCGCCCCAGATGCAGGCAAGCATGAAGGCGCTCGTCGCCGCGGCGAGCAAGGCGGCTCCCCAGACGTCGAGGGGTCGCTCCGGACGCACTGTGGGCGGCGACGGAAGCCGCACGGCGAGGCCCGCCAGCGCGGCTGCGCCCACCGGCAGGTTGACGAAGAAGACGAGGCGCCAGCTGGCCTGCTCGGTGAGAAGCCCGCCGAGCAGCGGCCCCACGATCGAGGCCACGGCAAACGTCGCGGCGATGTAGCCCTGGTAGCGTCCCCGCTCGCGCGGCGCGACCAGGTCGCCGACCGCCGCCATCGCGAGCGTCATCAGCCCACCAGCGGCAGTGCCCTGGACGAACCGCAGCACGACGAGCTGGGTGATGTCCCGGGCCGCCCCGCACAGCGCCGACGCGGCCAGGAAGATGACCAGCGAGGCCTCGAGCAGGCGCTTGCGCCCGTGACGATCGCCGAGCTTGCCCCACAGGGGCGTCGCCGCGGCCGCCGCGACCACGTACGCGGTTACGACCCAGGCGACGTCGCCCAGGCTGCCGAGGTCTCGCGCCACCACCGGCAGCGCCGTGGCCAGGATCGTCTGGTCGAGCACCGCCGGCAGCATCGCCAGCACGATCGCCGCAAACGGCACTGCGACATTCGTGATCTTCGCCCGCTCCGCGTTCGTCGCTCCCGCGTGAGGCTGTGTGTTCATCCTCGCTCCTTTCCTCGTGTCGCCCTAAAGTTCTAGCAACTCTAGCCTTAGGGTGTCAAGAGGTTTTGGCTTAGACTTCCTGCCATGGCCCAATCGAGGACCGCAGCCCCCGAGCTCGGACTGCGCGACCGCAAGAAGCAGCGCACCCGCGAGCTGATCGCGGAGACCGCGCGGCGGCTGTTCGCGGAGCGCGGATTCGACAGCGTGACCGTGGCGGAGGTCGCGCGCGCGGCCGAGGTCTCCGAGCAGACCGTCTTCAACTACTTCCCCACGAAGGAGGACCTCGTCTACTGGCGGCTCGAGACCTTCGAGGAGGAGCTGCTGAGGACGATCCGCGAGCGCGATCCCGGGGAGTCGGTGGTCCGGGCGTTCGGCCGCTTCGTGCTCCAACGACGCGGCCTTCTGGCGGAGCCTGAGCCGGAAGCGCGCAAGCGCCTCCTGGAGCTCACCCGGATGATCACCGAGAGCCCGGCGCTGCTCGCCCGCGAGCGCCAGATCTTCGAGCGCTACACGGACTCGCTAGCGGGGCTGATCGCGGAGGAGATGGGCGCCGGCGACGACGACGTCAAGCCGTGGGTCGTAGCGAACGCCCTCAACGGCGGCCACCGCGCGCTCGTCGATCACTCCCGCCGGCGGCTTGCGGCCGGCGCGCCGAGCGCCCGCATCGCGCGCGAGGTCCGTGCCCAGGGCGAGCGGGCGCTGGCCACGCTCGAGGGCGGGCTTGGCTCGATCGGCGTCCGCTG
>JBKPHA010000021.1:0-6524 GCA_046729615.1 Actinomycetota bacterium | reverse complement strand
GTTCCGGTTCAAGGGAAAGCTCTTCGATCCGGGCAATCGCCACGACCGGGTCGGTCGTGACCACGGTCTGTGCAAGGTCCGGCCACACAACGCGTTGAAGTGTCGGGGGACCTATCACCTCAACGGTGAGATCGGTGGCTTCGGCGACATCAAGGTCAGGGGCAACCTTCGTCGAGGCGACAACAGGCTCAACGTCGTCGGCGGCTCCGGTGACTTCAATGGGGTCGCCGGCAAGGTCGTGATCCGCAACCTGAACAGGCGCGGAACGAAGTCGCTGGACAAGTTCGACCTCGTCCGCTGACGATGGGACATGAAGGCTGGGCGACGGCACCGGGCAAGGAATCCTCGCCCGGCGTTTGCTCGGTAACACTCGGCAGGCCCTAGAAGCCGCCGGGCTGTCGGAGTAGATCGGCGGCCGTCCTAACGCCAACCGCGATTGCAGCGGGCACAGGCGGGCCGCAGGTTTCTCGAGGGAATCGTCGCCACCGGCGACGATCAGGATGAGATGGTCGACATCGGTGGCAGGTGCGCCGAGACTGGCCCGTGGCAACGGCGTGGGAACGGCTATGGGTACGGACCGACCCCGAAGGACCTCGACTGACGCTACTCGCCGAGCACTTTGATGACCAGCCGCTTCGGGCGGCGGCCGTCGAACTCGGTGTAGAAGATCTGCTGCCACGGACCCAGGTCCAGGCGGCCGTCCGTGACCGGGACGATCGCCTGGTGGTGGACGAGCAGGTTCTTCAGGTGGGCGTCGCCGTTGTCCTCGCCGCCGCGGTGGTGCCGGTAGTCGCCCGGGTCCGGCGATAGCTCGCGGGCCACCTCATTCGCCGGCTCCTTCCAGCTCGGCGGCGCGACCTTGTCCAGCCACTCCAGCGTGTCGGCGTGAAGCCCCGGCTCGTCGTCGTTGACCCACACGCCGGCGGTTATGTGCATCGCCGAGACCAGGACCATGCCCTCTGCGATCCCGGCTTCGTCGACCGCCGCCTGGACGTCCTCCGTGATCCGGATGAACTCGCGCCGCTCCGGCGTCTCGAACGTCTTGTAGACGGTGTGTGACTTCATCCGCGCGGGAACGTAACGCGTCTCGCGCGCCGGCGGCCCCGCGGGGCCGCCCAGGTTGCTACGCCGTGGCGGCGCCGCCGTTCAGGCGGTCGAGGACCTCAAAGATCGCCTTCGTCTGCGCTCGCACCTGCTCGACGAGCTCGGCGAGGATGGCGCCGCCCTGCCGAAACGCGATTTCGTTTCGCCGAATCACCTCGCGCGTGATTCGCATCTCGCCGCGAATCTCATCCATCAGCGCGTCGCCACGCTCGTTCTGCGCACGGAGCTCATTCAGAATGCCGGCCCGAGCGTCGCGGGTCTCGGCGCGCAGCTCGTTCGTCTCCGCGAAGCTTGTTCGTTTCGGCGCGCAGATCCCTGATCTCGGCGAGCATCCCGCGTGAGAACACGTCGACGATTGTGCCACGGCGATGCGCGCGAATCGAACACGGAATGCAGCGGAATGCTGACGCCGATGTGCCAATAGGCCGACGGGCGGCCGGAGCTATGCTTCCGCGCCGCCGCCTATCCTGACGTCCTCGCCGATGACCGACGGTCCCAACATCTTCGCCAAGCAGTACATCCTGACCGCGGGGCCGACGCCGCTGCCGCCAAAGGTGTCGCAGGTGATGGCGGAGCCGATCCTCTACCACCGGGCGCCTGCGTTCGTGGAGATCTACGCCCGCGTGCTCGAGCGGCTCCCGCGGGTGTTCGCGACCCAGAACGACGTCCTGTGCTTTGCGGCCACCGGCACCGGGGCGATGGAGTCCGCGGTCGCGAACCTGATCGCTCCCGGCGAGCCGGCCGTCGTCGCGTCGTGCGGGAAGTTCGGTCAGCGCTGGGCGGAGCTTTGCGATGCCTACGGCGCCGACACGCGCCATCTGGAGTTCGAGTGGGGGACGAAGGTGGATCCCGACCGGCTCGACCAGGCTCTCGCCGAGCTGGACCGCCCCGCCCGAGCCGTCTACGTCACCCAGTCGGAGACATCGACCGGGGTCGTCAACGACATCCGTGCCCTGAACGAGGTTGCCCTGGCGCACGACTCGCTGCTTTGCGTCGACGCCGTCTCCGGCCTCGGGGCGGTTGAGCTTCCCCAGGACGACTGGGGAGTCGACGTGGTGGTCGCCGGCTCGCAGAAGTCGCTGATGTGCCCGCCGGGGCTCGCTTTCGCCTCGGTCTCGGACCGCGCAATGGCGCGTGCCGCCGAGAACCGGGGTGGCCGCTACTACCTCGACTGGCATCGGACGGCGGCCGGGCAGCGGGAGGAGCCGCCGAACTCGGCGTTCACGGCCGCGGTCACGCTGTTCCGGGCTCTGGACGTGGCGCTCGACCTGATCTTCGAGGAGGGCATGGAGAATGTGTACGCGCGGCACGCTCTCCTCGCTCGCGCCGCCCGGGCGGGGATCGGGGCGATGGGCCTGGAGTGCTTTGGCCCGGACGACGAGGGGGCGAACGTCGTCACCGTCGCGCGGCTCCCGGAGGGCATCGACGGCGCGCAGGTGCCGAAGCTGATGCGCGACGCCTACGGGGTCACAATCGCCGGGGGCCAGGGCCACCTGAAGGGCAAGATCGCGCGCATCGCCCACTGCGGCTACTACGGCGCCTTCGACATCGTCATTGCGTTGACCGCCCTCGAGATGGCGCTTCGCGACGTGGGCCACGAGGTCGAGCCAGGCGCGGGTGCGGCCGGGGCGCAGCGGGTCTTCGCCGAGGCCGGGCTCGCGCCCCAGCCGGTCGCCTAGTGGCGCTCACCGACGGCAAGCCGAGCGTCCTGGTCAGGGAGAAGATCGCCGACTCCGGCGTCGCGCTGCTGCGCGAGGACTTCGACGTCGAGCTCGGGCTCGACATGACCGAGGACGAGCTTCGCGATCGCATCGCCGACTTCGACGCGATCGTGGTGCGCTCGGCGACCAAGGTCACCGAGGACCTGATCGAGCGCGGCGGGCGCCTGAAGGTCATCGGCCGCGCCGGGACCGGCATGGACAACGTCGACGTGGACGCCGCCACCAAGCGCGGGATCGTCGTGGTCAACGCGCCCGAGTCCAACTCGGTCGCCGCGGCCGAGCACACGCTGGCGCTGGCGCTCGCCCTCTGTCGCAACATCCCGCAGGCCCACGCCTCGCTCGTACGGGGGGAGTGGGCGCGGTCGCGACTCGCCGGGAACGAGCTCTACCGCAAGACCCTTGGGGTCATCGGCTTCGGCCGCATCGGTCAGCTCGTCGCCAAGCGAGCGCAGGCGTTCGAGATGAACGTGATCGCGTTTGACAAGTTCGTGGCCGCCGAGCGTTTCCGCGAGCTCGGCGTAAAGCACGCGGAGACGACCGATGAGCTCTATGCCACGGCCGACATCGTCACGATCCACCTCCCGAAGACGCCCGACACCGTCAACTGGATCGATGCCGAGGCGATCGCGGGCATGAGGGACGGCGTACGGATCATCAACTGCGCCCGGGGAGAGCTCGTGGACCTGGAGGCGCTCGAGTCGGCGCTCGAGTCGGGGAAGGTCGCGGGCGCCGCGCTCGACGTCTTCCCGTCGGAGCCGTTCACCCAGCACCCGCTGTTCGCGCGCGACAACGTCGTCGTGACCCCGCACCTGGGCGCCTCCACCGCCGAGGCGCAGGACCGCGCCGGGACGATCACCGCCGAGCAGGTGCGGCGAGCGCTATCAGGGGGCGTCGTCACGAACGCGGTGAACATCGCCGCGGTGCGCCCGGAGGAGATGGAGGCGCTGGCTCCCTTCGTGCCGCTCTGCGAGCGGCTGGGGCGGCTGGCACAGGGCCTGGGCGACGGATCGGTCGACCGCGTCGCGGCCGAGTTCCGGGGCCGCATCGCCGAGCACGACACGCGGCTCCTGGGCATCGCGGTCCTGGTCGGGATCCTCTCCGGCCACACCGAGGAGCAGGTCAACCTCGTCAACGCCCCGGCGCTTGCCGAGGAACGGGGCATCGAGCTCACAGAGCTCAAGGACGCCCTCTCGGAGGAGTTCACCGAGCTCGTCACGGTGCGGATCGAGTCGGGCGCCGGCGAGGTCGAGGTCGCGGGCACCGCGGTCGGTCCGCGCAACCTGCCCCACCTGGTCCGGGTGTGGGGCGAGAGCTTCTATATGCCGTTCGCGGACCACCTCGTCGTCTTCCGCTACAAGGACCAGCCCGGCATGATCGGCCGCGTCGGGACGATCTTCGGCGAGCAGGGCGTGAACATCGCATCTGCCGCGGTGGGCGCGGAATCGTCGGCGGACGAGGCCGTGCTGGCGCTGACTACCGACTCGCCCGTGGCAGAGGAGCTTCTGCAGGAGATCCTCAAGCTCGAAGGCTTCCACGACGGGCGAGCCGTCGACTTCTAGCCGCTCCGCCCGCCGTTACGCTGCGATCGTGCCGACGCCCGCGCTCGCCAGCATCTCGAGCCTTTATGAGCGCGCGATCGTGGACACCGGGCGCCAACCCGAGTTCCTGTTCTTCGTCGCGTTCCTGGTGACATTCGGCTTCATCCGCACCAGCGCACACATGATCCGGGCCCAGGTGAAGTGGTGGCCGGGCAACGTACAGGTCGGGGGGACCCACGTCCATCACCTCGTGTGGGGGATCGTGACGGTGATGATCACGGGGTACGTGGGGGTGACGATCGCCCCACCATCGCCGTGGCACGAGATCATCGCGATCTTCTTCGGCATTGGGATAGGCCTCGCGCTGGATGAGTTCGCCCTCTGGCTCGACCTGAAGGACGTCTACTGGTCCGAGCAGGGGCGCAAGTCGATCGACGCCGTGATCATCGCCGCCTCCATCAGCGGGATGATCCTGGTGGGCTTCACGGCGTGGATCGATCTCGCCGAGACGATCGAGGACTTCGTCTTCGCACTGGTCGGATTCTTCGGGTTCGTCGGCATCGCGGCCGCCATCATCAACCTGGCGAAGGAGAAGCTCGGCATTGCGGTCATTGGCTTCCTGATCCCGCCGATCGGGATCGTCGCCGCCTTCCGGCTCGGGCGCCCGCACTCCCTGTGGGCGCGGCTCTTCTACGGCGAGCAGGAGAAACAGCGGGCGGCGGAGCGCTTCACCAACCGGCGCCGACTGCCCTGGGCGGCGCGCAAGCGGGAGGCGGCATCGGGTCGCTCCGCGGCGAACTCCGGCTGAATGAGACTCGGCTCGTACGGTAAAGTGCCTGCGCGATGACGCCCCGGAACCAGCAACGGCAACGGCACCAGCTTGACCCGTCGCAATCGGGGCCTCGCCCCTCTGCTCCGGGTGTCGCATCTTGCCTCCTGGCGCTTCTCCTTCTCCTCCCCCTGCGGGGGGAGTAGCGCTGGGCGGCGCGATAGCCGCGACTGAACAAGTCATCGAGGTCTCGAGAGAAGGAGGAAAGGCCAGTGAGCGGCCCGGCAGCCGACGACAATCGCGTACACATCTTCGACACGACCCTGAGGGACGGTGAGCAGTCCCCGGGCATCTCGCTGAACACCCAGGAGAAGGTCGAGATCGCGCAGCAGCTCGCGCGGCTGGGCGTGGACGTGATCGAGGCCGGTTTTCCGATCACGTCCCCGGGTGACTCCGAGGCGGTCCAGGTGATCGCCCGGGAGGTTGAGGGACCGGTGATCTGCGCGCTCGCCCGCACCCACAAGGCCGACATCGACGCCGCTTGGGGCGCGATCTCCGACTCGCCGCGCCCGCGCATCCACACGTTCGTCTCGACTTCGGACATCCACATCGAGCACCAGCTCCAGACGACGCGCGAGGACGTGAAGGGGCAGGCCCGCGCTGCCGTCGCGCTCGCCCGCACCTACTGCGACGACGTGGAGTTCTCGCCTATGGACGCCACTCGCGCCGACGTCGAGTTCACGGCGGAGGTATGCGCCATCGCGGTCGCCGAGGGCGCAACGGTCATCAACATCCCCGACACGGTCGGCTACACCACCCCTGCCGAGTACCAGCGGTACCTCGCGCGACTGTATGAGCTCGTCGCCGAGCTCGCGAACGTGCGGCTGTCCGTCCACTGCCACGACGACCTCGGGCTCGCCGTCGCCAACTCCTACGCCGGAATCCTCGCCGGCGCCCGCCAGGTGGAGTGCGCCATCAACGGCATCGGAGAGCGGGCCGGCAACTGCTCGCTCGAGGAGATCGTGATGCTGATCCGCACCCGGCGCGAAGTCCACGGGCTGGATACCGGCACCGATACGCGCGAGCTCGCGCGAACGAGCCGGATGGTGTCCAGGTTCACCGGCTATCCGGTGCAGCCGAACAAGGCGATCGTGGGGCGCAACGCCTTCGCGCACGAGTCCGGGATCCACCAGGACGGCGTGCTCAAGGAGCGCACGACCTACGAGATCATGGATGCGCGCGACGTCGGCTTGGAGTCGAACTCGATCGTGCTCGGCAAGCATTCCGGCCGCCACGCGCTGCGCGACGCGCTGGAGCAGCTCGGGTTCAAGGTGTCAGGGCAGGCGCTGAACCAGGCGTTTGCGCGCTTCAAGGAGGTCGCCGACAAGAAGA
>JBKPHA010000020.1:0-25395 GCA_046729615.1 Actinomycetota bacterium | reverse complement strand
GCGGTCGGTCTTCGCCCCCGCGGCGCGGATCCCGGTGTCGGCCGGTGAGACGCAGAGCACCTTGGCGACGTGGGGGGGATGATCCGCGCCACCTCCCACGCGTTGCCCGAGACTTCCATCGCCACCCGGTCGTCCGCCCCGAGGCTCCCGGCAAAGAGCTCGAGCGCCGCCGGCGTCATCTCGATCCGCCCCGCCGAGCGGACCTCTCCGCCCGCGGCGATCGCGACCGCGGCGAAGTCGCGGTGGATATCGAGTCCGATCGATCTCATACACCGCCACACCCATCGCCGTGCCGCGCACGCTCAGCGGCAGCACCTCGGGCAGAATGACCCCGACCACGGGCCCCCAAGTCGCCGCAAACGAGACGATGAAGCCGGCCAGGCAGATGAACGTGATAATCGCTGCCGGGTCACTCGACGATGTCGGCGTCGCAAGCAGCTCCGACGACAGCCCGAGGACGGTGAGGCTCGTCACCATGCCGACGAGGCCGAACAGGAGCATTGGCTTGCGACCGACGCGGTCGATGATCCGGATCGCCACGATCGTCAGCAGCACGTTGAGCGTGCCGATAATCAGGTTCAGGTAGATCGCGGAATCTGCGGCAAAGCCGACGCTGGTAAGCGTGGTCGGCGCGTAGCAGATGATCGTGTTGATGCCGATGAACTGCTGGAAGGCCGCCAGGCCGATCGCAACGATCAGCGCCGGCCGGACCCACCGCTGCTTGAGCAGGCGCAGGCCGCCGTCCTCCTCCTCCTCCTCCTCTACCTCCTGGATCTCCTCGATCTTCCGCTCGGGAGACTCGTCACGCACGGCCTGGTGCTCGGTTACTTCCTCGAGGACGTCACGCGCTTTCCCCTCTTCGCCCGCGCGAACTGGCCGTTGCGCTCGCTCGTCGACAATCACGCGATGGACCTGGAGCTGGTCAACCTCGACAATCCGACCGAGGTGCGGACCTTCGAGAAGGGCCGATTCGAGCTCTACCGCGTGGGGCCGACGACTGTCGGCCGCGCGACCTACGAGCCGGGATGGAAATGGTCGGAACATGTTGGTCCGGCGACGGGCCAGAGCTCGTGCCAGGTTGAGCACGTCGGACTCGTGCTGAGCGGCGAGGCGGTGGCGAAGATGGACGAGGGTCCCGAGGTTGTGATGCGCGCGGGGGACTTCTTCTACGTTCCGCCCGGTCACGACAGCTGGGTTGTGGGCGACGAACCCTACGTCTCGCTGCACATCCTCGGCAGTGAGAATTACGCGGTCTCGTAATCGACAACGTAGCTCGTGACCGGTGCTAGCGCCGCGACTTTCGGCGAACTCGCCGCTCAGGTGAAGCGCGGCGAGGGGCGAAGCCAGGGCGGCCGACCCGAGCGAGCTTTCTCATGTCTGACTGGCGCACGGGCTGGCGCATGAAGCGGGCACGACGGAACCGGGGCGAATAGGCGAAGGTCCAAAACCGCCTTAGACGAGCGACCTCGCGATCACGAGTCGCTGGATCTCGTTCGTGCCCTCGTAGATCTGGGTGATCTTTGCGTCTCGCATCATGCGCTCGACGGGGTACTCGCTCACGTAGCCGTAGCCGCCCAGCACCTGAACCGCCTCCGTCGTCACCCACATCGCGTTGTCTGAGGCGACCAGCTTCGCCATCGACGAGTACTTGCCCATGTCAGGCTCGCCTGCATCAACCTTGGCGCACGCGCGGTACAGGAGCTCCCTGGCGGCCGCGGTGCGGGACTCCATGTCGGCGAGCTTGAGCTGGATTGCCTGGAACGAGGCGATCGGCTTGCCGAACTGGCGGCGCTCCCTGGCGTACGCGGCGGCGTAGTCCGTGGCGCCCTGCGCGATGCCGACGGCCTGGGCGGCGACGCCGAGGCGCGAGCGGTCCAGCGTCGCCATCGCGACCTTGAACCCCTCCTTCTCGGGTCCGATCAGGTTCTCCGCGGGGACGCGCACGCCGTCGAAGATCGGCTGGCCGGTCGGCGAGCCGCGGATCCCCATTTTGTGCTCGAGCTTGCCGATGGAGAGGCCCGGCCGGTCCGCCTCGACGACGAAGGCGGAGATCCCGTGCGAGTGGCCGGCTTCGGGATCGGTCACGCAGAACACGATGTAGAAGTCGGCGACCCCGAGGTTCGTGATCCAGTTCTTGGTGCCGTCGATCACCCACTCGGAGCCCTCCTGGCGCGCCCGGGTGCGCATCCCTCCGGGGTCGGAGCCGGCATCGGGCTCCGACAGGGCGAACGCGGGCGTCCATTCGCCGGTCGCGCACTTGGGCAGAAACCGCTGCTTTTGCTCCTCGGTGCCGAAGAGCTTGATCGGCAGAGTTCCGAGCTCCTGGATCATCAGCATCAGAGCGCTCGAGGCGCACCCCTTCGCGATCTCCTCGATCGCGATGTTCAGCATCAGCGTCCCGGTGCCGGTGCCGCCGTAGTCGGTGTCGAACGGCAGGCCGAACAGGTCGTGTTCGGCGAACAGTTGGCGCAGGTCGCGCGGGTACTCCGCTGTCGCGTCGATCTCCGCGGCCCGCGGAGCCACCCGCCCTGCGACCATCCTACGAATCGTCTCGCGGAAGTCGAGGAACTCCTGCGGGAGCGAATAGGTGACGGGAGGCTCCGTCGCGGTGACCATGCCTTCCAGGTTATCCGGCGTCTACAGCCCGATCTGCTTGCCCAGGATCTCCTTCATGACCTCGTCGGTGCCGCCGCCGATCGGGCCCAGCCGGGCATCCCGGACCGCCCGCTCGATCCCGTACTCGCGCACATACCCGTAGCCGCCGTGGATCTGGAGGCATTCGTCGGCGACCTCCAGCAGCGCGCGCTGGGTGAAGAGCTTCGCCATCGTCACCTCTCGCAGCGAGTCCGCCGTCGCCTCCACCACCTTGCGCGGATCGGCCTCGGTCGCACTGGCCTCGCGGCCCGCGGCGAACGATCGCAGGGCGCTGTAGGCGAGGGCGCGGGAGGCCCCGATCTTCGTGGACATCTCGGCGAACTTGTGGCGGATTGCCTGGAACCGCCCGATCGGGCGCCCGAACGCCTCGCGCTCCTTGGCGTAGGCCAGGCTGGCTTCGAAGACCTTCTGCATCCCGCCGACGGCACCGATCGCCATCGACAGCCGCTCCCATTGGAAGTTGGCCATGATCAGGTAAAAGCCCTGGTTCTCGGGACCCAGGAGGTTCTCCTCCGGCACCTCGACGTCCGTGAAGCTGAGCTCCCCCGTGTCCGAGGAGTGCCAGCCCATCTTCTCCAGCTTGCGCGCCACCTCGCAGCCGGGCATGTCGCGCTCCAAGACGAGGAAGGAGAGGCCGTGGTGCCCGCCGGCCTCGGTCGTCTTGACCGCGCAGACGAGGAAGTCCGCCCGAGCGCCGTTGGTGATGAAGGTCTTCGATCCGTTCACCACGTAGCCGCCGGTGACCTGCGCGCGAACGTGCGGATGCTGGCGACGTCCGAACCTGCGCCCGGCTCGGTGATGCCGAGCGCGCCGACCAGCTCGCCGCGGATCCCCGGGACGATCCAGCGCTGGCGTTGCTCCTCGCTTCCGAAGCTGAACACCGGTGGCATCGCGATCTGCGCGTGAGCGTTCAGCCCGGCGGCGACCCCGCCCGACCCACCCGCGCGCGACAGCTCCTCGATCCACACGGCGTCGTGGACGAGGTCGCCGCCCTGGCCGCCGTAGCGCTCGGGGAACTTGAGCCCGAGGAACCCGAGGGCGCCACAGCGGCGGAAGAGCTCACGCGGGAACTCGCGCGCCTCCTCCCACTCGTCGACGTGTGGAGCGATCTCGTTCGTGACGAAGCGCCGGACGCTCTCCCGAAGCTCCTCGTGCTCATCGGTGAAGGGCGGCAGCGGCGCCCGGGCCCCGGCGTTCTGAGAGTCCATCCGAAAACCCCCCGCATGCGGCTGGCGGCGCCGGGGCGCGCCAGGCGGCCTCCTCGCCGGCTCGCGCAGGGTCAACTTCGCCACGCCGGCTGCGTCGGTGGCCTGGCGTGCTCCGGCACTCGCCAGCCGCACACGCGGAGTTTCCGGATGGACTCTTCGACGCTCATTCCTCGTCCAGCGTGGTGTAGCCGCGGTCCGTGAAATCGAAGCCCAGCAGGTCGCCGCGAGGGTTCTTGCTGTCACCGTGGTGGTAGGCGCGAACCTCGCAGATCTTCCCGTCGCGGAAGCGGAACCATTCGGTGCCGCGGTTCAGCCGCTTCTCGCCCGACTTGGGGTCGCGCCACGTCATCGTCCACTCGATCACGGCCTCGTCCCCCCGCTCGATGCCGTGCTCCAGCCACCACTGGCCCTCGAGGTTCTCGACCGCCCATTTCGCGTTCTCGCCGATCGCCCGCGCCCCCTCGTGCGGCCCGAGCCGCGTGTAGTAGTGCACCGCGTCGTCGGTGAAGTGCGAGGCGACGAGATCGGGATCGCCGGTGTTCAGCGCTCGGTAGTAGCTGCGAATCTGGTTGAGGTTGCTCACCGGCCGGATTCTGGCCGATCTGGCTGCACGCGAGGACGCTTTTGGCAATTCAGGGACGCGATAGCGGCCACAGAACGCCAAACGGTTCCGGAGCTGTCGATCTGGGCTCCTCCCGTTCGTCGTTATCGTGAACGCGGCGACCGGCGCCGCGGCGATCAAGGAGGTTCCAATGAGGTACATGCTCGCGATCATCGGCGAGGAGGGCGGCTGGGAGGACGTGACTCCCGAGCAGATGAAGGAGGCGATGTCGCGCTGGGGCGCGTTCGACGACAAGCTGCTCGCCGACGGCGTCTGGGTCGCCGGCGACGGCCTGCAGCCGAGCGCAACGGCGACGACTGTCCGGATCGGCGAGGGCGAGACGACGGTCACGGATGGCCCCTTCGCCGAGACGAAGGAGCAGCTCGGCGGGTTTTACCTGCTCGAGTGCGACAGCCTCGACCAGGCGCTCGAGTACGCAAAGCTGGTGCCCGCGCGTCCCGGCAACGCGGTCGAGGTGCGCCCCGTCATGGACTACGGGCAGTTCGGCTACGTCCATCCGCTCGACCGGGAGAAAGCCGCGTCATAGGGACTGCCTCCGCAAGCGCGGCTAGGCAAGGCGCCGGCGGTCCAAGCGCAGTCGTCGACCGCCTGTTTCGACGTGAGTCGGGGCGGGCGGTCGCGACGCTCATCCGGGCGATCGGCGACTTCGACCTGGCGGAGGAGGCCGTCCAGGAGGCGTTCATAGTCGCGCTGGAGCGCTGGCCGTGCGACGGGGTCCCGGGGAATCCGGGCGCGTGGATCACGAAGGTCGCGCGCAACAAGGCCATCGACCGCATCCGGCGCGAGCGGACGCTCGCGGAGAAGCGCGCGACGCTGGATGCCCTCGAGGCGCTGGGCGGGGGCGTCTCCGGGGATGGCCAGGCGGACGAGTTTCCGGATGAGCGCCTGCGCCTGATCTTCACCTGCTGCCATCCGGCGCTGGCGCCCGAGGCCCGCGTCGCGCTCACGCTTCGCACGCTGGGCGGGCTGACGACGCCGGAGATCGCGCGGGCCTTCCTCGTCTCGGAGCCGACGATGGCCCAGCGGCTGGTGCGCGCGAAGCGAAAGATCCGTGACGCGGGCATCAGGTACGAGGTCCCCGAGGGCGAGCGGCTTCGCGAGCGGCTGCCGTCCGTGCTCGCGACCATCTACCTGATCTTCAACGAGGGCTACCTCGGCACGAGCGGCGACACGCTGGTACGTCGCGAGCTTGCCGCCGAGGCGATCCGGCTCGGACGAATCCTCGCCGTGCTGATGCCGCACGAGCCCGAGGCAACGGGCCTGCACGCGCTTATGCTGCTTCAGGACTCGCGCCGCCGCGCCCGCGTCGACGAGTCGGGGCAGATGGTTCTGCTCGCCGGCCAGGATCGATCGCTCTGGGACTACGACGAGATCACCGAGGGGCTCGAGCTGACGGAGCGGGCGGTCAAGGCGTTTCCGCCCGGCCCCTACACGCTCCAGGCGGCGATTGCCGCCGAGCATGCCCGCGCTGCCCGACCCGCGGACACGAACTGGCAGCGGATCCGCCACATCTACGACTGGCTCGCCTTCCTCCAACCCTCTCCGGTCGTGGGGCTGAACCGCGCGGTTGCGATCGCCATGGTCGAGGGGCCCACGCGTGGCCTCGAGGAGATCGACCGCATCGAGGGCCTGGACTCCTATCAGCACCTGCACTCGGCGCGCGGCGACCTGCTGCTCCGCGCCCGGCGACGCCAGGAGGCCGAGAGCGCCTTTCGCCGCGCGCTCGAGCTGGCGACCAACCCAGTGGAGCGAGCGTTCCTCGAGCGGCGGCTTGAAGAGCTCTCGGGTGAGCCGCGCTAACGGGAGCCGAATCCGGCTGGCCTGCGCTCGAGCTCGTGGCGGTTGACGACGCGTTCGGCGAGGCCGTACTCGACCGCCTCGTGTGCCGTGAAGTACCGGTCCCGCTCCATATCCGCGTGCACCTCGGAGGTGGGGCGGCCGGTGTGGTGAGCGTAGATCTCGTCGATACGCTGGCGTAGCGCGAGGACCTCGCGGGCGTGGATGTCGATGTCGCTCGATTGGCCCTCGAACCCGCCCGATGGCTGGTGGATCAGGATCTTCGAATTCGGAAGCGCCATGCGCTTGCCCTTGGTCCCACCCGCGAGGAGCAGCGCGCCCATCGACATGGCGACCCCGAAGCAGATCGCCTGAACGTCCGGCTTCACGTACTGGATTGCGTCATAGATCGCAAGTCCCGCGTAGACGGAGCCGCCAGGAGAGTTGATGTAGAGCGCGATCTCCTTGTCGGGATGGTCGGCCTCCAGGTGCAGGATCTGAGCGACGATGAGGTTCGCGATCTCGTCGTCGACAGGCTGCCCGAGGAAGACGATCCGCTCGCCCAGGAGCCGGGAGTAGATGTCGTAGGAGCGCTCGCCGCGCGCCGTCTGCTCGACCACCATCGGGATCAACGCCATCCGGTCCTCCTTCGCCTTGCTAAAGTGCAACCTTCCGGTTGCGCAAGGCTAAGCTAGCAGACGAGCAACCTATAGGTTGCGAGTAGGACGGAGGCGCAGATGGACGACGAGCGGCAAGTGGAGCGGGAGACGGTTCTCGAGGCCTCGACCGACGAGGTGTGGTACGCGCTGACCGAAGAGCGCCTTCTCAGCGAGTGGCTGGCGGACGACGTCGAGCTCGAGCCGGCGGCTGGAGGCAGCGCGCGGTTCCGCTTCGCCGATGGCTCCGAGCGCGAGGGAAGGGTCCTGCGAGTGGAGGAGGAGCGAACCCTGGCGTTCACCTGGGCTCGGCCGGGCGAGCCGGAGACCGAGGTCGATATCACGCTGGAGCCGCTAGTCAGCGGGGAGACGCGGCTCGTGGTGGTCGAGCGGGCGATCGCCGGAGCGCCGGTTGCCCTGTCGGGAGCGGTCTGGGCCCCACGGCTGGCGGCACTCGCCGGCGCTACATCGCTCGCGCTCGTCTGAAGTTGGCTGCCGTCGACGCGGTCTTCGCCGCGCTCGCGGATCCGACGCGCCGCCGCGTGGTCGAGACGCTCGCGGCGGGTTCGACCGTAACGGCCAGCGCGCTGGCCGCCGAGCTGCCGATCAGTCGCCAGGCGGTGGCGAAGCATCTCGCGCAGCTTCGGCGCGCGCGGCTCGTTCGGACCGAGCGGATCGGCCGCGAGACCCGTTACCGCCTCGATGCGGCGCCCCTCACCGATGCGGCGGAGTGGATCGCGCGCGTGGGGGGCGAATGGGACGAGCGGCTGGAGGGCCTCCGGCGGCTGCTGGACTCGCGGCCTACAGCCCGTACGAGCGGCCGATCACGTCGAGCATGATCTCGTCGGTTCCCGCGCCAATGCGGTTCAGTCGCACGTCGCGGTAGGCGCGCTCGATCTCGTACTCCTTCATGTAGCCGTAGCCACCGAAGATCTGGACGCACTCGTCCGCCACCTCGCAGCACACGCGCGAGGCGAAGAGCTTTGCCTCGGTGATCTCTCGGACCGGGTACTCGCCGTTGGCGAACCGCCAAGCGGTGGCGTAGGTGAACTGCTTCGCCGCCTCGATCTTCGTCGCCATCTCCGCGAACTTGTGGCGGATGGCCTGGAAGCGGCCGATGGGACGGCCGAACGCTTCGCGCTCCTTCGCGTAGGCGAGCGTCTTCTCGAACATCCGCTCCGCGCCCGCGTAGCACCCCGCCGCCGCAACGAGCCGCTCGCCCTGGAGCTCCCAGGAGATGTGGTAGAAGCCCTTGCCGATTTCGCCGAGGACGGCCTCGGCGGGGGCGCGGACTTCGTTGAACGCGAGCTCGCCGGTGTCGGAGGCGTGCATGCCCATCTTCTCGAGCCGGCGTGAGACCTCGAAGCCGGGGACGTGATTGCCGTCTGAGTCGCGCAGGTCGACACAGAACAGCGTGATGCCCTCATGACGCGTCTCGGGATCGGTCTTCGCGACCAAGAGGATGAAGTCGGCACGCGGCCCGTTCGTGATGAAGGTCTTCGAGCCCGTGATCACGTACTCGTCCCCGTCACGGATCGCCTTCGTGCGAATGCCGGCGACGTCCGAGCCGGCGCCCGGTTCGGTGATCCCGAGGCACCCAATCTTTAAGCCCTTGATCCCCGGAACCAGGTAGCGCTGCTTCTGCTCCGCGGTGCCGAGCAGGTGGATGGGCGGCAGGACCATGTCGGTCTGGACCGCGAAGCCCATGTTGGTCCCACCGGAGCCCGAGTGGCTCATACACTCGGCGCGGACCAGCGAGTAGTAATAGTCGCCGCCCTGGCCGCCGTACTCCTCCGGGAAGCACAGGCCGAGGAAGCCCAGCTCGCCGGCGCGCCGCAAGATCTCGTTCGGCCAGGTGGTCTCCTCCCACTCGTTGCGAAGCGGCCAGAGCTCGTTCTTCACCCACGTCTCCATCGACTCGCGCAGGTCCTCGTGCTCGTCGGTGAACAGCAGATGCCTGCGCTGGGCGGCGTGGTCGGGCTTGATGACGGTCGCTGCTTCCACATCGGCTCCTTGTCGGCTGTCGATTCTCGGCGGCGAGGCACTCGGCCCGTCCCCTCGCGGCGTTGTCGGATTTGTTGCGGTATAGGCGCTAAATCCGACAATCGCGGGGGGGGGATCCCTCGGGGCGGTTGCTCTTTTGCCTGGCTGGAGCATAGAGTATTACTTCATACTTTGTGCTACCGTCCCGTCGATGGCCGAGGAGCTCGTCCTCTACGAGGCGACCGACGGCGTCGCCACGGTCACCCTGAACAACCCGGAGAAGCGGAACCGCCTCTCATCGGAGATGCTGGAGCAGTTGGTGGTGGCGATGCGCCGGGCTCGCGACGACGCCGACTCCCGCGCCGTCGTCCTGACCGGTGCCGGCGACGTCTTCTGCGCGGGAGCGGACCTAGGCGGGTTTGGATCCGGAGCGCCGACGATCCAAAAGCACTTCGGCACCGACCGCTTCCTCGAGTTCTTCCGGCTGATGCCCCGGCTCGGCAAGCCTTCGCTGTGCGCGGCGAATGGGCACGTGGTCGCGGGCGGGCTCGGCCTCGCCCTCTCGTGCGATCTGGTGATCGCGAGGGAGGGGGCGGACTTCTGGACGCCCGAGATCAACATCGGCGCCTTCCCCTACATGATCATGTCGATCATCTACCGCAACGTTCCCCGCAAGAAGGGCAACGAGATGATCCTGCTGGGGGAGCGGCTGTCGGCGGCCGACGCCGTGCGCTACGGCCTGGCGAACAAGGTGGTCCCGGCCGAGGGGTTCGATGGCGCCGTCTCCGAGTGGGCGAAGCGGCTCGCGTCGAAGAGCCCGGTGCTCATGCGCCTGGGGCACGACGCGATGTACCGCCAGCAGGACATGGCCCTGGACGACGCGCTCGAGTACCTGCGCTCGCAGCTCTCGCTGACCTTCACCACCGAGGACATCGTGGAAGGGGCGCAGGCGTTCTTCGAGAAGCGCGAGCCACGGTGGAAGGGGCGGTGATGGAGGCGTCGCGCGCCCGGATCCCACGCGCCGCACCCAGCCCACATTCGGGGCCCGGATCGCGGCTGGCGTGCCGGCGTTATCTCGGCTGGGTAGGGCGGCCACCCTGTCGCCTCAAACGTCCGGATAACCCTTCAACCGCGGCGACTTCGACGATTGAAGACTTGTCCCCTCCAGCAGGGGATAACCCTTCATCCCTTCACGATCCCAGGACGGGTGAAGGGTTCTCCGGCCGCCATCCCTGCTTGCCGGACGGAGCAACCAATGGCCACTGAGGAGACCAAGCCCGCCGATGAGGCGAAGAAGGTCGCCGACGCCGCGAAGGACGCGGAGGCGCCGGAGGCGCCGGACGAGGTCAAGGCCGGCGAGAAGACCGGGATGCGACCCCTGGTGGAGGACCTCCACACCCGGCGCGAGAAGGCGAAGCTCGGTGGCGGCGAGGAGAAGATCGCGCTTCAGCACGAGCGCGGCAAGCTGACCGTACGGGAGCGAATCGACCTGCTGGTGGACCCCGGCACGTTCGTCGAGCTGGGGATCCACGCGGGCCCGCACTTCTCCCAGCGCGCGATGGAGGGCAAGGAAGCGCCGGCCGACGGCGTCATTACCGGCTGGGGCAACGTCGACGGCCGCCCCTGCTGCATCGCCGCCTACGACTTCACGGTGATGGCCGGCTCGATGGGCATGACCGGCGAGCTCAAGGTCTCGCGCCTTCGCGAGATGGCGACGGGAAAGCGCATGCCGTTCATCTGGCTCCTGGACTCGGCCGGGGCGCGCATTCAGGAGGCCGCTGGATCGCTCTTCGCCGGCTCGGGCCACCTCTTCCGCGAGGAGGTGACGATGTCCGGGGTCATCCCGCTGGTCGCGGCGATGCTCGGCCCCTGCGCCGCCGGCACCGCCTACATCCCCGGCCTCTCGGACTTCGTGCCGATGGTCGTGGGCCAGGGGGCGATGGCGCTTGCCGGGCCGCACCTCGTCAAGGCCGTGACGGGGGAGGACATCTCGATGGAGGACCTCGGCGGCGCTCGAGTTCACTGCAGGATCTCGGGCGTCGGCGACCTGGAGGTCTCAGACGACCACGAGTGCATCGACGCCGTGAAGCGCTACCTCTCCTACTTCCCGGCGAGCTGTGACGACCGGCCGCCGGTGCGGGAGACCTCGGACCCTGACGACCGCATGTCGGAATGCCTGCTCGACATCGTGCCCGAGTCTGCGCGCCATCCCTACGACATGTACGACGTGATCCGCGAGATCACGGACGACGGCGAGCTCTTCGACATCAAGCCGAAGTTCGCGAGGACGATCATCACCTGCTTCGCTCGCTTCGGCGGTCAGCCGGTCGGCATCGTCGCCAACCAGCCGAAGCAGCTCGGCGGCATTCTCGAGAATGACTCGGCGGACAAGGCCGCCCGCTTCATCAACCTCTGCGACGCCTTCAACATCCCGCTCGTGTTCCTCCAGGACGTGCCCGGCTTCATGGTGGGCTCGAAGGTCGAACGCGCCGGGATCATTCGCCACGGGGCGAAGATGCTCTACGCGGTCTCGCGCGCAACGGTGCCGAAGATCACGGTGGTCGTGCGGAAGGCCTACGGCGCCGGCTACTACGTGATGTGCGGGAAGGCGTACGAGCCCGAGCTGATCGTCGCCTGGCCGACGGCCGAGATCTCGGTGATGGGGCCGGAGGGGGCGGTCAACATCATCGGCCGCTCCGCGATCGAGGCCTCGGACGATCCCGAGCGGACACGCGAGGAGATGCTGGCGCAGATCCGCAAGTCGATCGACCCCTACATCGCTGCCCGCAACGACGTGATCGACGACGTGATCGATCCGCGCGAGACGCGCCCGACGATCATTCGCGGCCTGCGGATGGCGGCCGGCAAGCGAATCCAGCGGCCACCGAAGAGGCACGGGGTGATGCCGGTATGAGCCAAAGCGGCCCGCCGGGCGCGAACGAATGGCATCGAGGGGAGCGTCCAAAGCCACTCCGCTCGTCGTGCTTCGCCGAGTGAACGATTGGGCGCATATATGAACCCGAATCCTTCATTCGATCCGATGGCAGGGGTTCGACGGTGAGCCGCTTCGAGGACCCGGTCATCATCAGCTGCTCGATCTCCGGCGCGATCGCCAATCGGGACCAGTGCCCGGCGATCCCGTACGCGCCCGAGGAGTACGCGGCGGAGGCGCGGCGGATCGTCGACGAGGGCGGCTCGCAGATCCATATTCACGCCCGGACGCCTGACGGCATGCCGAGCTACGAGGTCGAGGACTTCCGTGCGATCACCGAGGCGATCCGCGCCGAGGTCGACGACGTGATCATCAACTACTCGACCGGCGCGATCGGCGTTCCAGCCGAGAAGCGCATCGCCTACCTGCGCGAGCTCAGGCCGGACGTCGCCGCGCTCAACATGAGCTCGATGAACTACGCGAAGTACTCGCGGCGCCGCAGGGACTTCGTCTTCAAGGCGGTGTTCGAGAACAGCTTCGACACGATCATCGAATTCCTCACGGCGATGCGCGAGCTTGGAATCAAGCCCGAGCACGAGTGCTTCGACGCCGGGCACATCGCGAACCTCGATCCGCTGCTGGACATGGGCCTTTTGGAGGAGCCGCTCCAGGTCTCGCTGGTGATCGGCGTGAACGGCGGCATCCGGCCGAACGCGCGCAACGTCAGCTTCATGGCCGACCAAATCCCCGGTGGGCCCGAGGGCCCGAATCAATGGCAGGTGATCGGGATCTCGCGCGACCAGTGGCGGCTGATCGGCGCGGGGCTGGCGCTCGGCGGGAACGCGCGGGCGGGGCTCGAGGACAACTTCTACCTGCCGAACGGCGAGATGGCCCGCTCCAACGGGGACCTGATCGCGAAGGTTCGCCAGATGGCGGAGGACGTCGGGCGCCACGCGGCGACGGTCGCCGAGGCACGGGAGCTTCTGGGCGTCCCGCGCCGCGTCGAGGCGTGAGGACCGGCGCGTGCCGGGCGAGACGTACCGTGCTTGGGTCGCATGGGAGGCGGACCGGGACGACCTCCGCGCTCACACGATCACGCTCGCCGCACAGCGTGTCGCCGGTTCATCGGCACCGCAGCGCGGCGGGAACGCCGACAAGGCCGATCCCGAGCAGCTTCTGGTCGCCGCGGCATCCGCCTGCCACATGCTGTGGTTTCTCGATTTCTCCCGGCGCGAGCGGCTGCGGGTCACCTCCTACGAGGACGATGCCGAGGGCGTGATGGACGAGCGGCGCTTCGTGCGGATCGTGCTTCGCCCCGCGATCGAGTTTGACCGCGATCCCGATCCCGCGCTCGTCTCGAGCCTTCATGCCCGGGCCCACCACGCCTGCTATATCGCCAACTCGCTCAACTGCCCGGTGGAGGTCGAGCCGCGATGAGCGACGGGCCGCTCAGCGACGTTCGCGTGCTGGACCTCACACGTCTTTTGCCGGGCGGCTTCTGCTCACTGCTGCTCGCCGACTTCGGTGCCGACGTGGTCAAGGTGGAGGACACCGGGATGGGGGACTACGTGCGCTGGGCCCCGCCCTACTACGGCTCCGCGGAACAGCAGGCGCTCGGAACTCGCTCCGCGCTCTATCTCGCGCTCAACCGCGGCAAGCGCTCGATCCGGCTGGACCTCAAGTCCGACCGCGGGCGCGATGCCTTTCTCCGGCTCGCGCGCGACTGCGACGTCGTGCTGGAGAGCTTCCGTCCCGGCGTCCTCGAGAAGCTCGGGTGCGGCTACATGGCGCTCCGCGACGCCAACCCGCGCCTCGTCTACTGCGCGATCACGGGCTACGGCCAGACCGGCCCGAATACGCAGCGGGCGGGCCACGACCTGAATTACCTCGGCCTGAACGGCCTGCTGGGGCTGACCGGCGAGCCCGGCGGGCGGCCGATCCAGCCCGCTGGCCAGATCGCGGACATCGGCGGCGGCGCACTCATGGCCGCCTTTGGCGTCATGGCGGCGCTTCGCGAACGCCAGCGCTCTGGTCGGGGCCAGCTCGTCGACGCCTCGATGACCGATGGCTCGCTCGCCTGGCTCGGCATGGTGGCGGCGCAGTACCTTTGCGACGGCGTCGCCCCGCAGCGCGGGCGCGGCAGCCTGAATGGCGGGATCGCCTGCTATTTCCCCTACGAGGCCGCGGACGGATGGGTCACGTGTGGGGCGCTCGAGGCCAAGTTCTGGCGCAACTTCTGCGACGGCGTCGGGCGCCCGGACCTGATCGACAAGCAGTTCGCGGCGCCGGACTCCAAGGACGGCCAAGCGATCGCCGACGTCTTCAAGCAGCGCACGCGGGACGAGTGGAAGGCCTTCAACGACGAGCACGACGCGATGATCGAGCCAGCCCTCGACCTGGACGAGGCGCTGGACT
This sequence comes from Actinomycetota bacterium, assembly GCA_046729615.1. Taxonomy (GTDB): domain Bacteria; phylum Actinomycetota; class Thermoleophilia; order Solirubrobacterales; family 70-9; genus AC-56. The sequence goes on along the minus strand of JBKPHA010000020.1, from coordinate 11,148 downwards.
CCGAGCTCGTCCGCGAGCGGGAGATGGTGGTCGAGATCGAGCAGCCCGAGCTCGGACCGGTGCGGCTGCTCGGCCTGCCGATCAAGCTCTCCCGCACCGCCGGCGACGCGACACGTCCGGCGCCCGCGCTTGGTGAGCAGACCGAGCAGGTGCTCGCGGAGGCGGGCTTCTCCGAGGGTGAGGTGGCGTCGCTCATCGACTCGGGCGCGGCCGCAGGCCCGAATGCTCAGATTGAGCCCACGAGGTTCCTCGGGTGAGCATGCAGACCGACTCACTCCTGCGGATCAGCGAGCTCGCGGAACGCTCGGGCGTGCCGGTCGCGACGATCCGCCACTATCTGCGCGAGGGGCTTCTGCCGGCGCCGGTGAAGACGAGCCGCAACATGGCGTACTACCCGCCGGAGTTCGTGGAGCGGATCCGGGTCATCAAGCAGCTCCAAGAGGAGCGCTTCATGCCCTTGCGGGTGATCCGCGACCTGCTGGACCGCCAGGATGCGGAGCCCGAGCGCCTGCGCGCGATGATCGAGCTCGAGGACCGCATCCTCGAGCGCGCCCTGGCGGGGGAGCGCGAGCGAATCGTCGCGAAGGAGGTCCGCGAGCGCTACGACGTGCCGCAGGAGGTCCTGGACCGGCTCGCCGAGCTCGGCGTCCTGACTCCCGACGAGGACGGCTACTCTCCGTCCGACGTGCGGATCGTCGAGGCCATCGGCCGCTTCCGCGCCGGCGGCTACGACGAGACCCTTGGGTTCACGGTCTACGACACGCTGCGCTACAAGCGCGCCCTGGAGCCCCTGGTCGCCGAGGAGGTCGACGTCCTGACCAGCCGCCTATCGGGGGACCTCGACCCCGACCGCGCCCTGGAGATCATCGAGGCGGGCATCGGCCCGCTGAACGACCTCATGACCGCGCTCCACACAAAGCTGTTGGTCGCTCGGCTGGCGCATCACAAGCGCGCGCGCTGACGGCGTCACGCCGCCGCCCGCGCCCCGTTCGTGTTGCGCACCGCTGCGAGAACCTCGCTCGCCAGCTTCGCGCCGTCCGCCGGGCGAATCGGCGTGACGACGATGCGGACGACGAGCTCGTCGCGGTCGAGCTCCTCGAGCTCGATGTGCGGCGAGTAGCGGGTCGGGACCGAGATCGAGTTGGCGAGGAGCTCCTGGACGTCGTGTGGCGTGGTGTCGGCACTGAAGCGGGCGCGCAGCTCGACGCGCTCGGGCTCGCGCAGCGGAGCGACCGCGACGTTCAGGAGCATGCTGTTCGGCACCATGATGCGGTCGGCGCCGCTCACCAGGTCGGTGTAGAAGAGACCGAGCGAGCTCACGATGCCCTCCAGCGAGCCCGCCAGCGCACCGCCGACGAGCCGCACCCGCTCGCCCACCCGGAACGGCCGCGTGCTCAGCAGGACCAGGCCCGCGAACAGGTTGCCCAGCGTCTGCTGGGCCGCGAGGCCGATGATGACCGCGGTGAAGGCGCCACCCACAGCGAGCGTGCTCGCGTGAAGGCCGGCGATCCGCAGCGCGACGACCGTGACCGCGACGATCGTGGCCAGGCGAATGAGAAACCCGACGATGCCCGCGATGCCGGGATCCATGCGGCGAAACATCGCCGGAGCGAGCCCGCGACCGAGCGATCGGGCCATCCACCAGCCCAGGATCACGAGCGCGGCGACCGTGCCGATCCGCACATAGGTGCCCATGCCGGGGAGGAGCGCGCCGCGGTTCGAGAACACGATCAGAACGCCCGCGATCAGCGCCGCGAGCACGACGACATTCCCCCGCGCACGCTTTGCGTCGCGGCGGTCGACCTCGGCACCAAGTCCCACCTGCCGCCAGAGCTCGGTCCGGGACTCGAAGGCCGTTCGCGCTCGGCGAAAGCGTCCGAATCCGAACATTGGCCATGCGGCTTCCCGTTGGGCGGGCGCTTACACGGCTGTGTGACGGGTATCTCGCAGCGAGGTCGCCCCGCCCGATGTGCGGATCGGCGAAACTTATACTGCGTAGATTGACTGGTCAGTCAACGGCGGTACCAGGGTGAGTGAGATGCGAGCGGCGGCCATACAGCTGAATTCCACGGGCGACAAGTCCCGCAACCTCGAGGTCGCCGAGCGGCTCGTGCGCGACGCGGCGGCCGACGGCGCGGAGCTCGTCGTGCTGCCGGAGAAGTGGAACTTGCTGGGCGACGCCGAGATCCTCCGGGAGGGCGCGGAGCGGTTGAGCGGGCCGACGATCTCCGCGGCGAGTTCCTGGGCCCGAGAGCTTCAGATCCACCTGGTGGCGGGCAGCATCGCCGAGCGCGTGGAGGGTACGGACAAGCCCTTCAACACCTCGGTCTTGATCGGACCGGATGGGGAGCCGCATGCCCGCTACCGGAAGATCCACATGTTCGACGTGGATGTGGGCGGCGTCTCCTACCGCGAGTCAGAGAGCGAGGAGCCGGGGAACGAGGTCGTCACGGCGGAGGTCGGACCCCCGCTGACCGGCGTCACGCTCGGCATGACCGTTTGCTACGACCTGCGCTTCCCGGAGCTCTACCGGATTCTCGCGGTTCGCGGCGCGACCGTGATCACGGTGCCGTCGGCCTTCACGTACGAAACGGGCCAGGCCCACTGGGAGGTGCTTCTGCGCGCCCGGGCGATCGAGAATCAGGCATTCGTCATCGCCCCGAACCAGGTCGGTGAGGCGCCGCCGCACTACCGCTCGTACGGACACTCGATGATCACGGATCCGTGGGGCGAGGTGCTCGCGGTGGCGCCCGACACCGAGTGCTTGGTTGTGGCCGACCTGGACCTGGAAACCGAGGAGCGCGTGCGGACGACGCTTCCGTCGCTGGCGAACCGCCGCCCGGCCGCCTACCGTTGGCCCGAGGCCGCCAACAAAGAGGAGCCGACCCGTGTATGACCGGGCGAGACGGTGAGCGCCGAGGCGCCGCCGGTTGACAAGCGCCGGCAGATCCTCGACGCGGCGATCCGCGTCTTCGCCCGGCAGGGGTTTCACTCGTGCCGCGTCTCTGACATCGCGGACGAGGCGGGGGTGGCCTACGGCCTCGTCTACCACTACTTCAAGTCCAAGGATCAGGTCCTGAACGAGCTCTTCACGGAGCGCTGGTCGCTGCTGCTGGCCGCCATCGAGGACATCGACAGCCAGCGGATCGGCGGCCGGGAGAAGCTCGACGCGGTGGCGCGGTTCATCATCGACTCCTACCGCTACGACCCGGAGCTGATGAAGGTGATCATCGTCGAGGTCACCCGCGCCGCGAACTCCTTCGGCCGCACCCATCTGCCCGAGATTCGCCGCGCGTACGACCTGATCGCGAAGATCGTCGCCGACGCCCAGGTTGCCGGCGAGTTCCGCAAGGACGTCGATCCGGAGTTCGCCTCGATGTGGTTCTACGGCGCGATCGAGCAGCTGCTCTCGGGCTGGGTGTTCGGCCTCATCCCCGGCGGGGACGGCGACTTCGAGCGGGCGCGCGAGATGGTGGTCGAGACGATCTGCGGCGGGCTCGAGCACCATGCGCCGGCTGCGTCCTAGGAGAGCCGCCTAATGTGGGAAGCGATCGGATCCTCGCCTCGCCAGGATCGGATCCTCCACGGCACCGCGAAGGCGCTCAACCTCGCGGTGGGCTCGGTCGCTGTGCCGATCTGGCTCAGCGGGCAGCGGTTGCGCGAGCCGTTTCGCGCGGCACTTGCGCGCCTGGACCCGAACCCCGGCCCCGAGATGCCGGTGGCGCACCCCCGCGAGCGCACGATGGCGGCCCTCATGACTGACCTCGAATCGATCCCTCACTACCTCCACCACTCGGACGCCGCGATGGTCCGCAAGGGCCTGCGGGATCTCTCGACGTTCGTGCTCGCCCAGCAGCGTGAGGCCGCGAACCTGGGATACGCGTACCCGTCGCAGTTCTCCGATCACGCCTTCGAGGGGGCGGACGGCGAGCACATCGCCGCGAGCGTCGGCCTCCATGAGGGGATGCGCAGGCCGGCGTTGATCGTGGTCCACGGGCTCTTCTCGTCGCGGCGCTTCGACTACGTGCGCGACGTCGCTGTCCGGGCGTTCTTCGAGTGGGGATTCAACGTCGCCGCGATGGACCTGCGGAGCTTCGGGCTTACGAACCTGACCAGCCAGGCGCCAACGAGCGTCGGTTGGAAGGAGGGCGAGGACGTCCTCGCGTGCGCTCGCTACCTGAAGGAGCTGGGGTCCACGACCGTCGGCGCGCTCGGCATCTCGCTGGGCGGCTCCGCGGTGCTGGGCGCCTGCCGCCTCGCGGGCACCGAGGACGCTATCGGTGGCGGCATCCTCGCGATCTCGCCGCCCGGCGATCCGCGCGGCATGGCGGCCCGGCTGTCGCGCAAGGTGCCGCGCTCCGACCCCGCCTACCTCCTGAACGAGGGCTTCTGGGCGATGCTGCGCTCGCGCATCCGCCAGTCGCGGTGGGAGGGCGTCCACGACTTCGTCGATCCGATCGAGAAGATCTCGGCGCCGTACTACGAGGTGGAGGCCGAGGAGCTGTGGCACCGGGCCGCCGCCCGCGAGCACATCGCGGATGCGAAGGTGCCGGTGCTCATCCTGCACCCGGAGGACGACGAGGTGATCCCGGTGAAGCAGGCGCGCGAGCTGGCGTCCGCGGCCTGCGGGAACGACCTCGTGCGGGTGTGGATCCTTCCCGGCGGCGGGCACGGTGCGATCGACGTCGTCGACCGGCGCTGGTTCTTCGCCGTGCTGCGCGGTTTCTTCGAGCGCTGGGCGGGGTACGAAACGGAGGTGGCGGAGGGGGCCGCGCGCGAAGCCCAGACGCACGACAAGCTGATTTACTCCGCCAGCGGTTGAGCGAGATGGAGAGCGAAGTCGTCAGAAGATTGATGTGGGCCGGCTTGGTGGCGGCCACGGGTGCGCTGGCCACCGTCGTCGCGAACCGCGTCGCCGCCGCGATCTGGGTGCGGGTGTTCGGGGAGGATCCGCCCGAATGAGCACCCCCGAGGCCCCTGAGGACAGGTCCGTCGGCGAGCTCGTCGTCGACGTCTCCGAGCGAGTTTCGACCCTCGTACGCGAGGAGATCGAGCTCGCCAAGGCCGAGATCCGCGAGAAGATCACGAAGCTCATCCAGGGCTCGGTCGTTGGGATCGCCGCGGCGGTGTTCGCCGTGATGGGGCTTGCGATGGTGATGCACGCCATCGCGTGGCTCCTCAACGACTACCTCTTCTCGGACCACGTCTGGATCGGGTTCGCGATCGAGGGCGCGTTTTGGTTCGTAGTTGCCGGCATCGCCGGCATGGTCGCGCTGCGTGCCATGAAGGCCGGGGCGCCTCCGACGCCCGACCTCGCGATCGAGGAGGCCAAGCGGACCAAGGAGACGCTGGAGGCGGGCACGCGATGAAGAGTCCATTCGCAAACCCCCCGCGCACGCCACGCGCGCGCCGGCACTCGCCAGCCGCACACACGGAGTTTGCGAATGGCCTCTGACGCGACCGACGTCTACGTCACCGGTGCCGGCGAGCCCGTCGGCCGGCGCGCGCCCGGCGCCCCCGGGCGCACCTCCGACCAGATCCGCGCGGACATCGAGCGACATCGCGGCGAGCTCTCGTATTCGGTCGAGGCGCTGCGCAACAAGGTCGCGGAGCTCACGGATTGGCGCCGCCAGATCCGCGAGCACCGGCGGGAGCTCGCAATCGGTGCAGCGGTCGTAGGGTTCGCGGTCGGCGGTGTAATCGCGCTGCGCCGGCGCAGGTAGCACCGGTGCTTCGGGCACGCTATGCGGCCCTGAGCCCCGAAACGCGTCGACGAGAAAAGTAGCCGCGTCCGAAGGCGCGCCTAGTCTGGCGCGCGATGGACCACACGCAGGTCTCCGCCCGCGCGGTGGCGAAGGTCGTGCTGGTCGCGGCCGCGGTGATCGCCGCGCTCTACTTCTCGTACCTGATCCGGACGGTGATCGGCTTGGTGCTGATCGCCGTCTTCTTCTCCATCGCGATCGCGCCGGCGGTGAACTTGCTCGCCCACCGCAGGGTTCCGCGCTGGGTCGCGATCCTGCTCGTGTACCTCGCGATCGCCGGGGGGATCTTCGGTATCGGGCTCCTGATCGTGCCCCCACTGGTGAGCGGCGTGGAGAGCCTGTCGAGTGATCTCCCCGGCTACGTCTCCGACCTCCGCAGCAACCCGACCTTCCGCGAGTACGACGACCGATACCACATCACGCGGAAGCTCAAGCAGCAGGCCAAGGAGCTGCCGAGCAAGCTCGGCGAGGCGGCTGGGACGCTGAGAGACGTGACCGTGGGCGTGTTCTCACGGTTCGTCCAGCTCTTCTCGATTCTCGTCATCACCTTCTTCCTGGTGAGAGACGGTGATCGATTACTCGGCTTCTTCTACAGACAGCTGCCCGAGATCCGGGCGCAGCGGTTCCGCAAGATTGCGGGGGACATCTCCGACGCGATCTCGGGCTATGTGTTCGGCAACTTCGCGATCAGCGTCCTCGCCGGATTGGTCACCTACATCACGCTGCGGATCCTCGGTGTGCCGTTCGCGCTGCCGCTGGCGATCCTGATGGGCTTCTTCGACCTGATCCCGCTGGTGGGCGCGACGCTCGGCGCAATCCTCGTCGGGATCGTTGTGGCCTTCGTCAACTTCCCGCTCGGGCTCATCGTCTGGGCCGCGGTCCAGATCCTCTACCAGCAAGTCGAGAACAACCTCGTGCAGCCCTTCGTCTACGGCAAGGCGGTGCAGCTCCACCCGCTGATCGTGATCGTGGCGATCCTGATCGGCGCGGCGCTCCTCGGGGTCCTGGGGGCGCTCGTCGCAATCCCGACCGCAGCAGCGGTGCAGGCGGTCGTGCGTGACTATTGGCGCAGCAGGCATCCGGAGCAGGCCCCACCCCCGGACTCGGGCGAGGCCGAGGCACCGGCCGAAGCCGGTTGAGCTCAGCCCGGCTGGGCTCGGGCCCCATCCGGCCGGAGGACGGCAGAGGGGACGCCGCCGACTCCGAGGAGCCCCGGTCCGATGTGGGCGCCGATCACCGGACCGATCTCCGAGACGAAGACCGGATCTGACCGGAACAGCTCGCGGCACTGATCGACGAGACGCCGCGCCGCCTCGTGGTCGTGGATGTGCTGCACCACCCATGCGTCGGCGCCGTCGTCACGGCGCTGGCGCGCGTAATCGACGAGCCGCTCGAAGGCGCGGCGCCGGGTCCGCACCCGCTCGACCGGGGTGATCTCCTCGCCCAGCGTGAGGATCGGCTTGATCTGAAGCGCCGATCCCAGCCAGGCCTGAGCGGCGCCGATGCGGCCGCCTCGGCGCAGGTACTCGAGCGTGTCGATGGCAAACCACATCTGGAGCGCGTCGCGGCAACGCTCGGCCGCCGCCAGCGACCGAGCGCCGTCCGCGCCCGCGCCGGCCGCGGCCGCCGCCGCGAGCACGACCATCCCCTGGCCGCCGCACGAGGAGCGGCTGTCGTAGACCCCGATGCGCTCGCCACCCTTGCCCTCGCGCGTGAGCCGCTCTTGGGCCTGCAGAGCCGCCTCGCACGTTCCCGAGATCCCGGCGGAGAGGTGGATCGACACGATGTCCTTCCCCTCCGCCAAGAGCGGCTCATAGACCGCGCAGAAGTCGCCGACCGACGGCTGCGAGGTCGTCGCCCCCTCCGGGCTCGCCCTGAGCCGCTCGAAGAAGTCATCGTACTCATCGCCCGAGATCTCGATCTCCGGCCTTTGTGTCCCGTCAAGGGACACGTACAGGCTCACCCGCTTGATGCCGTGCGCCGCGACAAGATCCTGGGGGAGGTAGGCCGTCGTATCCGTGACGACGGCGGTACTAGAGCCCATCCGAAAACCCCCCGCGCACGCCTGGCGGCGCCGGAGCGCGCCAGGCGGCCTCCTCGCCGGTGCGAAACCAGCCGCGCCCGCTCCCGGCTGGCGCCGGGACTGGTTTCTTCACCCGCTCGCCATCCCGGCTCGCTCGCGTAGGGTCGTCTACGCCACGCCGGCTGCGTCGGTGGCCTGGCACGTGCCAGCCGGCGTCGCACGCCGGCTGCACGTCGCGGCGCTCGCCAGCCACACACGCGGTGTTTCCGGATGGACTCTGCGCATCCGCGGGCACCGCGCGGTTCTATCAGTTCGGCGCGAGCGCTCCGGGCCCCGGTCGCCGGGGCACCACTAGCATCGCTCCGTGGGCAAGACGCTGGTCACAGGAGGCACCGGCTTCGTGGGATCGCACGTGGTGCGCGAGCTCGCGGCGCGCGGCGACGAGCTGCGCCTGCTAGTGCGCCGGGGGTCGGGCCTCGATCACCTCGCTGACATCGAGTTCGAGCAGGCGAACGGAGACGTGCTGGACCGCCGGGCCGTCGCGCGCGCGGTGAATGGTACGGACAAGGTGTTCCATATCGCGGGCACGACCTCGATGCTGAGCCAGCACCGCAGGAAGGTCTTCGACCTGAACGTTAAGGGCGCCCGGATCGTCCTCGAGGAATGCCTGAAGCAGCGCGTCGCGAGGGTGGTGTTCACGTCATCGGTCGCCGCGATCGGACCGGCGAGCCCGCGTGCAACGGCGGATGAGACGCAGACGTTCCAGGCGGGCTCGCTGGGGATCGCCTACGCCAACTCCAAGCACGAGGCCGAGGTCGAGACGCTGCGGCTCGCGGCACACGGACTTCCGGTGGTAATCGTCAACCCCTCCTTCGTCCTCGGCCCGGACGATCCCCGCGGGACCTCGATGGAGCTCGTGCGGCGCTTCCTACTCGGCCGGATTCCCGCCTACGTCGACGGCGGCCTGAACATCGTCGACGTTCGCGATGTGGCGAAGGGCCACCTGCTGGCCGACGAGAGGGGCGAGCCGGCTGAACGCTACATTCTCGGCGGCCGCAACTTCACATTCGATCGCCTGTTCGCGGATCTCGCCCGCATCTCCGGACGCGACCATGTTCCGGTGAAGCTTCCGAGCGCACCCACGCGCCTCGCGGTCGAGCTCATGGCCTGGGCGGGCATCCCGCTGCCGATCTCGCCTGACGAGGTTCGCTCCGCGAGCTGCTGGTGGACCTACCGCAATGCAAAGGCGCGCAAGGAGCTCGGGTTTGAGCCGCGGCCGCACGAGGAGACGCTCGAGGACGCCGTTCGGTGGCAGATGGAGCAGCTCGGCGCCAGCGTCAGGACCCGCCGTGGCGCACCGGAGCTCGCCCTTGGCGCGATCGCGCCGTTCATGAGGCTCGGCGAGCGTGTGTTTCGGCGATGAGACCCGGCGAGTCGGAGTCGCAGGATCAGAGCAGGGACGGCGAGCGCGCACCCGAGCTGGTGTTCTACCGGTGCCCGACGGTCACGAACGTCCTCTGTCCGTGCGGTGCGGTCGCGAGGCGGCTGCGACAGCTCGAGCTGAACTACCGCACCGAGCGGGTCTCGTATCGCCGGAGCGCCCGTCCCGAGATCGAGGAACTGACGCGCCAGCGGCGCGTCCCGGTGCTCGTCGACGGAGAGGAGGTCATCCACGACTCCAAGCGAATCATTCAGTACCTTGACTGGAAGTACGGCAGCGACGATGACTGAGCTCGCCTATACAATCTGAATCGATGGATACACCGCAGACGGCAATCCAGCTCACCGACAAGGCCGCCGGCAAGATCAAGGAGCTCATCGGTGCCAGCAACGCCGACGAGCAGGCGCTACGTGTGGCCGTTCGCGGTGGCGGCTGCTCGGGGTTCCAGTACGCGCTCGCCCTCGACCAGCCCAAGGCCGACGATCACATCTTCCAGCACCAGGGCGTCTCGGTGATCGTCGACAAGGTGAGCATGCAGTTCGTGTTCGGCTCCGCGGTGGACTACGTCGACGGCCTGCAGGGCGCGGGCTTCGTGGTGAACAACCCGAACGTCGTCGCCGCCTGCGGCTGCGGCTCCTCGTTCCAGGTTCGCGAGGACGCCGCCGAGCGCGCCGCCGTCTAGCGGCCGCGACTCAGCCGCAGTTGGGCCATGGGCTCGTGCCCACGCGCTTCTTGAGCGCGACGGCGACCACGGCCTGGGTGTGGAAGTCGTAGTCGATCGGGTCGCCACCCGGCGACTTCGGCGCCTGGTGCCAGGCCGGCTTCGTGAACTGAAACGCGCCGCGGTACTTGCCGCCGCCCCCGATCGCATCCGGATCCTTGCCTGACTCGCACTCCGCCGTCTGGCGGGCCCAGCGCTTATCCCTGCGAGACGTGCTCTGCCACAGGAGGTCGTACTTGCTGCCATCGCCGGAGTCTGTGCTCGTGGAGGTCCCCCCGCTGACAGCGCCCGCCGGAGTGCTCGTCGGAATGAGGATCACGAAGAGCGCGGCGGCCGCGGCCACCAACCCCACGATCATCCTGAGCTTGGGCGCGATCGCGCCCGCAGACAAGTTCCCGTTCAAACCGCTCTTTCGTCGCTTACGGGGTTAGCTGACGGGCTCGCGCCGAAGAGCTGGCGCTACACAGCCATCAGGCCGTGATTCGCCCCAACAGATTGGGTCCCCCGCTGCCCGCGAATATGTGGCGGGCGTTCAGCAGGTCGCGCGGCAGGCTAGCAAATCGTGAGCGACGTGTTAGCGACAACTTCGTCGCGAAACCATCACGCCCGGCGGTCAATGGGCGTTTTGAGGGTTGCGGACGCCATCGCGACCTCCGATCGCCAAGCGTCTGTGGCATGCAGGAGAAGGGAGACCTGCTGACGGGGCGCTCTACGTCCCGTCGACTTGGAGCGGTGGGCTCTGGTGCGGATCGCTGGGCGTCGTCTCGGGCTGCGGCCGCGTGGGAGTCCCCTCCGGCAGATCTGTACCGAGGAGCTCGGCCAGCTCGCCGCTCTCTGCCATCTCCTCGACGATGTCGCAGCCGCCAACGAGCTCGCCGTTCACGTAGAGCTGCGGGAACGTGCGCCAGTCGGCGATCTCGCCGGTCACCTCGCGCAGCGGGTCCAGGATCGGCAGGACATCGACAGCGCCATATTCGGTGCCCATCTGCTCGAGCACGTTCACCACCCGCATCGAGAAGCCACATCGCGGCATCTCCGGCGTCCCCTTCATGAAGAGGACGATCCGGTTCTCGCGCAGGACCTCCTCGACCTTCTCCTTGAGCTCTGGGTTCGCGGGCATGGACCCACCTTAGCGGTTCGAAACCAGCCGCACCCATCCTCCCTGATGGGCGCCGGGGCTGGTTTCTTCACACCGCTCGCC
>JBKPHA010000019.1:0-21479 GCA_046729615.1 Actinomycetota bacterium | reverse complement strand
GCGCGGCGCCGCTCGCGGTCGCGGGCGGCCTCGTCGTCGGCGAACGGGTCCGTCAATTCGTCCATGGCTAGCCGCGCGACTCCCGGGCGCGCTCCCGGTGACGCAGGTAGCTCTCCAGCAGGTGGGCGGCCGCTAGGGCGTCCGAGGGCGAAGTCGCCCCGGCTCGAGCCGAGCTCTCGGCCAGTCGCGTCGTCAGTCGCTCGTCGTAGATCTCCACGGGAACGTCTACGATCTCCGCGAGCTCGTCCCTGAACTCTCGCACCTGGGCTGCCTGGGTTCCCTCGGCCCCGGCCAGCGAGACAGGCAGCCCGACCAGGACCAGATCCGCGTCGTGCTCGGCCACCAGCTCCGCGACCCTCTGCGGGTCCGGTGGCTCGATCACTCCCAGCGGCCTCGCGATCGTACCAGTGGGGTCCGAGATCGCGTATCCCGCGCGCGCCGCGCCGTGGTCGATCGCCAAGATGCGCATCGCTGCGCGCGGATCAGGCGCCGAGCGCACGCTCGATGGCTTCGCGCGCCGCCGCGAGCGCGTCGTCCCGGCGCTGGGGGTGGCGCCCGCCGGCCTGGGCAACGTCGTCGCGGCCGCCGCCGCCGCCGCCCATGACCTCGGCCGCACCGCGCACGATCTCGACGGCCGAGAGGCCCCGCTTCACGGCGCCGCCGGTGAAGCTCGCCACCAGCGCCACCCTCCCATCGTTCGCCCCGCCCAGCACGACCGCGCCCTCGCCCAGCTTGGCCTTGACGCGATCGGCGAGGTTGAGCAGGGCCCGCTGGTCCACCCCGTCGCGCTGCGCCGTCACCACCTTGACGCCCCCGATGTCGGCGGCCGCCGACGCAAGCTCCTCGGCCTCCTCGCCCGCACTCCGGCGCTCGGCCTCGTGGATGCGCCGCTCGAGCTCCTTGAGTCTGTCGGCCGCGCGCTCCGCGGCCCGCAGCGGGTCGCGCGGCGAGCCCAGGAGCGTCCCCACCTGCGTCAGCGCCTCGCTTCGCTCCCGGAACCGGTCGATCGCGGTCGGGCCGCTGATCGCCTCGATGCGCCGTACGTTCGCGGCGCTCGACCCCTCTGAGACGATCGCGAAGATCCCGACCTCCGCGGTGTTGGCGACGTGCGTGCCGCCACAGAGCTCGCGCGAGACGCCGTCGACCTCGATCACGCGGACCCAGTCGCCGTACTTCTCGCCGAAAAGCGCCACAGCGCCGAGCGCCTCCGCGTCGGAGCGGGACATGTATAGCGGGTGGACCGGCCGGCTCGCCTTGATCCACTCGTTCACGCGGTCCTCGACGTCGCGGGCCTCCTCGGGCGTGAGCGCGGCGCCGTGGGTGAAGTCGAAGCGCAGCTTGTCCGGCCGGACGGCCGACCCCGCCTGGCGCACGTGCGTCCCGAGCCGCTCGCGCAGGGCCGCGTGAAGAAGATGCGTCGCGGTGTGGTTTCGCATCGTCGCGTGGCGGGTCGCGTGATCAACCTCCGCATGGACGCGCAGTCGCGGCTCCGGAGCCGGGCCGGGGTCCTCCAGCCGGATCACCTGGTCGTCGCCCAGCCGATAGACGTCGGCGACCCGCGCCGCCTGCCCGTCCCAGCTCACCGAGCCAGTGTCGGACACCTGGCCGCCGCCCTCGGGGTAGAAGGGGCTCTCCTCGAGCTTGAGCAGCGGCGAGTCGGCGGCGGCGACCGCCGTGTCCGCGGCAAGGGTCTCGTAGCCGACGAAGGTCGAGGGCGGAGCCTCCTTCGCGAACTCGAGCACCGCCTCGTGGCGGTCACGGACCGCCGGCTCTGCCCCGGTGCGCGCCCGGATCCGCTGCTTCTCCATCAGCGCCTCGAAGCCGGCGTCATCCACCGAGAGCCCCTCCTCGGCGAGGAGCTCCTTCGTGAGGTCGTACGGAAACCCGTAGGTGTCGTGGAGCTTGAACGCATCCTCGGCGTCGATCCAAGACGTGCCCTGCTCGTTGGCGTCAGCGATCAACTGCTCAAGGAGCTGGGTCCCACGATCGAGCGTGCGCCCGAACGCCGTCTCCTCATCGCCCACCCAGCGCATGATCGTGTCGCGCTCGGAAGCGAGCTCCGGATAGGCGTCGGCCATCATCTCGATCGTGCGCTCGGCGAAGCGCGCGAGCCACGGCGACTCGAGACCGAGGACCCGACCCTGCTGGATCGCGCGGCGCATGACCCGGCGCAGGACGTAGCCGCGGTCCTCGTTCGACGGAACGACGCCGTCCGCGATCAGGAACGTCATCCCGCGCGAGTGGTCAGCGATGATGCGCATCGCCCGGGTCGTCGTGGGGTCGTCGTCGTAGGAGCGGCCGGACATCTCCTCGGCCAGCTCGACCAAGGGGCTGAAGGCGTCGGTCTGGAACACCGAGTCGACGCCTTGGAGGATCACCGCCATGCGCTCGAGCCCCAGTCCGGTGTCGACGTTGTTGTTCGGGAGCTTCGTAAGCGAGCCGTCCTCGTGAAGCTCGTAGCTCATGAAGACGTGGTTCCAGTACTCGAGGAACCGATCGGTGTCGTCGCCGGGCCGCTCGTTTAGCGCGCCGAAGTCGGGGCCGCGGTCGAAGTGCATCTCGGACGACGGCCCGCACGGCCCTGTCTCCCCCGCCTGCCAGAAGTTCTCCGAGCGCGGCAGCAGCACGATCCGCTCCTCGGGAATGCCGCGGCGCTCCCAGATCTCGATCGAATCGGTGTCGGGGCCGAGCCCGAGCTCGTCGTCGCCGCCGAACACCGATGCCCAGATCCTCTCGGGATCGAGCCCGAAGACCTCGACCGACAGCTCGAGCCCCCAGGCGATCGACTGGTCCTTGAAGTAGTCCCCGAAGCTCCAGTTGCCGAGCATCTCGAAGAAGGTCAGGTGCCGGCGCGTATTGCCGACCTCGTCGATGTCCGGGGTGCGGAAGCACTTCTGCACGGAGGTGAGGCGATTTCGCGGCGGACGTGAGTCGCCGCTGAAGTAGGGCTTGAACGGCTGCATCCCGGCGATCGTGAGCAGCGTCGAGGTGTCCTCCGGCGCCGGAATCAGCGACGCGGAAGCCATGCGCAGATGTCCGCGCTCCTCGAAGAAGCGCAGATATGCCTCGCGGATCTCGGCGACCTTCATCCGGGCGAAGTCTAGGTCTGCGAGCTACCTAGGACGCGATCGTCGCGTGCCCCACTACCATCTCGCCGCTCATCAAGCAGGCCGTCTGGCCGGGGGCGACGCCGTAGGCGGGCTCCGTCAGCTCGAGCCAGAGCTCGCGGTGCCGGCCGGCGGGAGCTTTGACCTCGCAGTCGATTGGACGCGAGCGATAGCGGAGCTTGACGCGATCCACCCGATCGCCCGGACGCCGGAGCACCGCGTCGCGGACGCGGACTCGGCGGCGGGCGAGGTCCTCGCGGCCACCGACGACGACGCGATTAGAGCGGGCGTCCGTCCGCAGGACGTACAGCGCATCGCCGCCGCCGATGCCGATCCCGCGGCGCTGGCCCACGGTGAAGTCGTGGAAGCCATGATGCCCGCCCAGCACACGGCCGTCGACGTCGACGATCCTGCCTGGACGATCGTCCAGGCCGCTGTGGCGCTCGAGGAACGAGCGCTTGCCCTCGCCGGCGAGGAAGCAGAGGTCCTGGCTCTCGCTCTTGGACGCCACCGGAAGCTCCGCCGCGCTCGCTAGCTCCCGCACCCTCGGCTTGGTGAGGTCGGCGAGCGGGAAGCGCAGGCGCGAGAGCGTCTCCGGTCGGACCGCCGAGAGCATGTAGGTCTGGTCCTTGGCCTGATCGGTCGCGGCGGTCAGCAGCGGCCCCTCGCCGTCGTCTGTAACCCGTGCGTAGTGCCCGGTCACGAGCGCCTGGGCGCCGAGCCGGTCCGCGAGCTCGACCATAGCGTCGAGGCGGACGTCGCCGTTGCAGATCACGCACGGATTCGGCGTCCGCGCGGCGGCGTAGCCGCGGACGAACTCGCCCACGACACGCGCGCGGAAGACCTCCTCGAGATCCAGGGTGAGGTGCGGGATCCCCATCCGGTGCGCCAGGGCGCGAGCGCCGAGAACCGCCTCCGGCGAGCAGCAGCTGCGGGCACCGTCGTTGTGTCGATCGGCCCACAGCTTCAGGGTCACTCCGACGACATCGGCCCCCCGCTCGCGCTCGAGAAGGGCGGCAACCGCGGAGTCCACCCCGCCGCTCATCGCCACCAGCACCCGCTCGCCCTCCGGCGGCGGCTCGGCGAGATGCTCGCTCGAGGATGCCGCCGCCGACAGCGCGCGATGCAGTGCGTCCGCGGCGAGGTTGGCCGCGTGGCGGCCCTGCGGCGAGAGGCCGCCAAGCGATGCCGCCACGTCTTGGGCGCCGATCGCGGCCGCGGCGAGAACCAGCGCACCGTCGGCGGCCTCGGCGACGGCCGCGGCGGCGGCCGTCGCCGCCGCGCACCCCTCCGCGTCGAACGTCACCTCGCCGATCGCGCCGTCATCGATCACCACCGAAATCCGGACGAGATCGCCGCACGGCGCTCCGCCCGCGGCGCCCGTGAATGCGCGGTCGGGCGCGGGTCCGCGGCGCGAATCCTCGCGCGCGTAGTGCTCGATCAGCGTTGCGTCCATGGCCTCGCCGAGGCTAGCGCCATCCTCCCGCCTGGCAGATCCTCCGCCCCATAAGGAGTGTCTGCCGGCGGGGGAAGAAGAAAAGAGGCTCCAACTTGCCGACGCCGCTCGGCTTGAGAACCCTTCTCAGAGGTGGGTGTCTACCGGCGAGACCGCATGGGCCTCACCGGAAACCGACTCCCAAGCCGATTGTGCTGGCTCACAATTGGAGCGGCTATCGAACAAGCTCGAGCCTTCCGTGACCATACCAGTCACCAAAGTTGCTCGACACTCGCCCGAAAGTTTGAGCATCCGGGGCGCCATTCGACGCCCACCGGCCGATCAGCTCTCCCGATACTCCCAGCGAACGAGCTTGCCGCCCGCGAATCGCATGTGGATAGTGACCAGCTCCTCGTCCCCCATCAGGCCGCTGTCACGCCACACGTACTGCGTCCTCACCCTCGCTGTTACCTCTTCCCCGGACTCCTCGAGCCGATCGATGGCGAAGTACCGCTCGAGGTGCTCGTAGCGTTTCCGCGCCCATTCCTGGGCCTCCTCCGGCCCCCGGTAGACGCCGCGCGCGGTGTGAATCTCGATCCGGGGATGGATCAGCGCGGCGAAGCCCAGCACGTCCCCGTGGCTCAACGCGCCGAGAACCTGCCGGGCCAGCTCCGCGTTCGAGGGGGCCACCACCCCCTGGAGGCTAAGTGCCTAAGGCGATGTGCCCGAGGCATCGCCGAATCCCCGGCGCCCGGCGTCGTCGTCGCCGTTGCTCCGGATGGCCGCTGGCCTCCGACGATCTCGCGAACCCGCTCCCGGAGGCTGGGGGTGCTCACGTTCGGCGCCAGGCTCACCAGGAACAGTCCCGCGCCGACCAGAGCCAGGATCAGCGGCCAGCCGGCGATGGTCGACGCAGGGACATCGATTCCGACCTCGCTACCGACGTCGATCACGAAGATGACCAGCCCGATCGCCCCGACGTACGTGGTTCCGCGGACGCCGAAGCTCGCGCCCCACAGCACGGCCAGGAGCGACGCGACCAGCAGCACCAGATCCCACAGCAGGCTCGGCCCGGCTACCGGCGGCGCAAAAAGGGAGTCGCTCTGCGCGAAGAACGCGCTGAACGTCAATGCGCCGGCGCCCACGCCGGCGATCGCGGCGCCGGTGACCATGTCCTGCGCTCGAAGCCAACGCTCGGGCTCAGGGGTTGCCAGGCCGCCGGCACGCAGCCGGTCCGTCCGATAGACCGCGACCGCGCCGGCGAGCAGGAGCACCCCGATGATCACGAGCAGACCGCGGAAGATTCCGTAGTGGGCGAACAGTCCATTGGAGAGGATCTTGTGCCAGAGCGCCGACCACGACACGATGATGAAGATCGAGCCCAGCAGGAGCCCGTAGCGAACGTCGGCGATCAGAGTCGCCGCCAACGCGGCCACAGCCGCGACCAGGAACACCCAGAAGATGTTCAGGGCCGCCCCGCTGTTGCCGTTCACGGCCTCGATGAACTGGAGCAGGAGGAATGGGATCAGGAGGATCCCGAACACCAAGTAGACGCTCTGCCAGGCGCGCATGGTCGGCGTGCTGAACCGCCCAGCGAGCCCGACCCCGTAGAGGAAGACGGTGATGATCAGGAGCGTGACGAAGAGGCCCCAATCGCCCCACCCCCCTCCGAGGCCGCCGGATTTCCGAGCCCAGGCCATGAAGAAGCCCAGGCCGAGCAGGAGCCCGGCGAGAGTCCGCAGCGCATCCCGACCGTCATCGGGCGCGAGCAGTCTCGAAAGGTTCACTTCTACCTCCCAGTTCCGGACGATGACGGCGGCAGACTAACGCGATCAACGGCCGGATCCGGGGCGGCCACGCAGCGCGAGGCCAAGCTCGCGAAGCTGACCCTCGTCCACCGACGCGGGCGCGCCCGTGAGCGGGTCGGCGCCGGAGGCGGTCTTCGGAAACGCGATCACGTCGCGGATCGACTCCGCGCCCAGCAGCCGCTGGACGATCCGGTCGAGGCCGTACGCGATCCCGCCGTGCGGCGGCGCGCCGTAGCGCAGGGCGTCGAGCAGGAAGCCGAAGCGCTCCCGGGCTTCCTCGGGCCCGATTCCGATCACTCCGAACACCTGCTCCTGCGTGGCGGTGTCGGAGATGCGGATCGACCCGCCTCCCATCTCCTGCCCGTTCCACACCAGGTCGTATGCCTTGGCTCGCGCCTCGCCCGCGCGCCCGGGGTCGAGTTCGCCGGCGGGCGCGGTGAATGGATGGTGGAGCGGGTCCCAGCGCGACTCCTCCGTGCTCCACTCGAACATCGGCCAGTCGACGATCCAGACGAACCGGTCGCCATGAAGCAGGTCGAACCGCTCGCCGAGCTCGAGGCGAAGCTGGCCGAGCACCTCGTTGGCGACTGACGCCTCGTCAGCGACGAGGAGCATCAGATCCCCCTCCTCGGCGACCAGCGCCTCGTTCACCGAGCGAAGCTCGCCCGCGCTCAGGAACTTGGCCGTGGGCGAGCGCCAGCCGTCGCCCTCGCGAAACGCCCACACGAGCCCCTTCGCCCCGAGCTCCTGAGCCCGAGAGATCAACCCGTCAAGCGCGGAGCGTGGCAGATCGCGCCGGCCGGCGTTCAGCCCCTTCACCACGCCGCCGCCCGCGATCGTCCCCGCGAAGACCTTGAACTCGGTGCCCCGCAGCGCGTCGCTCACGTCCACGAGCTCCATCCCGAACCCCACGTCGGGACGGTCCGTCCCATACCGGGACATCGCGTCGCCGTAGCGTAGGCGTGGGATCGGCAACTCGAGCTGCGGGCCGTCCACGCGATCCATGACGTGAGCCAGCATCCGCTCGTTGACGTCGAGGACGTCCTCCGTGTCGACGAACGACATCTCGACGTCGAGCTGGGTGAAGTCGAGCTGGCGGTCGGCGCGCTGGTCCTCGTCGCGGAAGCACCGAACGATCTGGTAGTAGCGCTCGAACCCCGCGATCATCAGGAGCTGCTTGAAGAGCTGCGGTGACTGCGGCAGCGCGAAGAAGGTCCCGGGCTCACGACGCCAAGGGACGAGGAAGTCCCGCGCCCCCTCCGGCGTGGAGCGCGAGAGCATCGGCGTCTCGATGTCGACGAACCCCTCGCCGTCGAAGAATTCCCGGATCGCCCGCACGGTTCGGTGGCGCAGCACGATGGCGTGGTGCATGCGCTCGCGCCGCAGATCGAGGTAGCGGTAGCGAAGGCGCATCTCCTCACCCACCTGGCCTGAGAACGATTCGATCTCGAACGGCGGCGTTTCGGCATCGGCGAGCAGGTCCGCGTCTGACACGTGGATCTCGACCTCGCCCGTCGGCATCGCGGGGTTGACCGTCTCCGGCGAGCGCCGGACAACGTCGCCCGAAGCGGTGAGCACGTCTTCCGTGCGCAGCCTGTGGCCCAGGTCGAACGCGCCGCCGGCCGTATCGGGATCGAAGACGAGCTGCACGAGCCCCGTGCGGTCGCGGAGGTCGACGAAGACGAGGCCCCCGTGGTCGCGGCGACGATGCACCCATCCCGCCACGCGCACCGTCCGGCCGACCCGGTCGGGGAGGATTTGGCCGCACCAGGCGTCGCGATATGCGTTCGGCCGCAGGGCCGGGAGCTCGGAACCGCCGGCGGTCATCTCGCACCGAGCTCCTCAACCAGACGCTCGGGTGCAACCTGCCGCTGCTCGCCAGACCGCATGTCGCGGAGCCGGAGCGATCCCCCGGAGTCGAGGATCACGGCGTGGCGGGCTCCCGCCCGGTCGGCCTGCCGCATCTGACCCTTCATCCCGCGCCCAGCTAGGTCGAGGTCGGCCCGCAGCCCGGCGCGCCGCAGCTCCGTGACGAGCGCCAGCGCCCGCTCGCGCTGCGACTCCTCGGCGGCCACGAAGACGTCGTGCCGGCGCTCCCCGCCCCCGCCGCCGATCGCCAGCAGGATGCGCTCGACTCCCGCGGCCCAGCCGTTGGCGGGAGTCGGCGATCCGCCGAGCAGTTCGATCAACCGGTCGTAGCGGCCGCCGCCGGCGACCTGGGACTGGGCGCCGAGGCGTGCGGAGTGGAATTCGAACACCGTCCGGGTGTAGTAGTCGAGGCCGCGCACCAGCCTGCCGTCGAGCTCGTACTCGATTCCCGCCCGGTCGAGCAGGCGGCGAACCGCCGCGAAGTGCTCGGCGTCCTCCCCCTCCAGGTGGTCGAGCATCGTCGGCGCCTCGGCCATCACCCCCTGGGTCGACGGATCCTTGGAGTCGAATGCGCGTAGCGGGTTCTCGTCGATCCGGTCGCGAACGTCGCGGGCGAGCTCCCCCTCGCGCTGGCGCAGGTAGGCGATCAGCTCGTGGCGATACTCCGCCCGCGCCTCCGGCGACCCGAGGCTGCCGATTCGCAGCGTGAGCTCGGGCACCTCCAGAGATCGCAGGAGCTCGTCGCACAGCAGGATCAGCTCGGCGTCGACGAGCGGAGAATCCGACCCGATCACCTCGGCGTCGAGCTGCGTGAACTGGCGAAAGCGACCCGCCTGCGGCCGCTCGTGCCGAAATAGCTGCCCGTACCACCACAGCTTCACCGGCTGGGGCAGCTTCTGCATTCCGTGCTCGAGGTAGGCGCGGACGATCGCGGCGGTGGCCTCCGGGCGCAGGGTGATGCTCCGCCCGCCCTTGTCCTCGAACGTGAACATCTCCTTGCGGACGATGTCGGTCGAGCCGCCGACGCCGCGCGCGAACAGCTCCGTCTCCTCGAAAACAGGCGTCTCGATGGGCGCGTAGCCCGCGCGCTCCAGGAGCTCCCGCGCCGTCTGCTCGATCCGCATGCGGGCGGCCGCCTCGGCCGGGAGCACGTCGGCCGTTCCCCGGGGGGCTTGGAAGCGCTCAGCCATGTATGGGGCGCGAGCTTATTTGCTGCGTCGCGGCGCCTGTCCTAGCGTGCCAGCTCGGCGAGGAAGGGGTTCGTCGTGCGCTCCGCGCCGAGCGTGGTGATGCCCATGTGGCCCGGGTAGATGGTGGTCTCCTCGGGATAGGAGTCAACCACGCCGCGGATGCTTTCCAGGAGCGTGGGCCAGTCGCCGCCGGGAAGGTCGGTCCGGCCCACCGACCCCTTGAAGACGACGTCGCCGGAGAACAGCGCCGCCTCGTCGGGGATCGCGTAGGCCACGTGGCCGGGGCTGTGTCCCGGCGTGAAGATCACGTCAATCTCGAGACCGGCGAGCGACAGGTGCTCGCCGCCCGCGACCGTCTGGTCGGCGTCGTAGCTCTCGTACGGCCCGAATCCCGGCCAGGGCACATAGGACATGATGTCCGCGAGCACCGGCACCTCGATCTTCGGGCACCACACGGGAGCGCCGGTGGCGGCGGCGACCGGCGCGACGGCGCCGACGTGGTCGAAGTGGCAGTGGGTGATGAGGATCGCGTCGATCTCGAGGCCCAGGGCATCCACCGCGCCAAGGATCCGCTCCGCCTCCTCCCCAGGATCCACGATCACTGCATGGTCCGCGCCGTCGCGACGCGCGACGTAGCAATTCTCGGCGACTGGCCCGACGGTGAACGAGCGGACGTCCATTGCAATGAGGGTAACCGCGCGTAGTTCGAGCCGTGCTTCGCTCGCCTCGGCGGCAACCGTCATGATGGGTGACGGGCAAGTAGGCGCAGCATCGGCGCGTGCGGCGGCGCCGGAGCCCGGATAGCCCTTCAATTGCCGCGCTCCGAGGCGCCGATTGAAGAGTTGTCCCCGCTCAGGGGGGTTAACCCTTCAACGGGGCTCGGCGCGGCATCGATTGAAGGATTATCCGGCGTGCGAGTCGCTCTGGGCGCCGCCCTACTTGCGCGAACTCCGCCGCGGGTAGCCGCCGCGGGCGGGATCCAGCTGAGGCGGACCGCGCTACTACCGCTCCGCCTTCCGCTCCGCGTGCTCGCGTTGCGTCGCTCGCTGCTTGCGCCGGTACAGGAACAGGTCGAGCGCGTGGCCCATCGGTATGTAGATCAGGAACATGGCGGCCGCGAGGCCCAGGGCCGGCAGCGTCCCTTGCTTGAAGAGCAGCACGAGCAGGACGAAGAAGATCGCGGCACCGAAGAAGGCGCGACCCAGCGCCCCGCTCCAGGTCGGCGGTTGATCGCGCTTTTGGCCCATCTGCTTGCGGGCGCGAGCGCGGGCCTCCTCGCGGCTTCGCGGGCGCCCCGTACGGCCGCGGCGATCGATGGTCCCGGCCTGCGTCCCGCGGCGCTTTCGGCGCCGTCTCCTCCTGGTTTGAGCCACCGCTGCAATCTACCCGGCAGCCCCTCTGCGTCCCTCGCTGGGCGCGGCGTCAGATCACGAACCGCGCGGACGGAATTGTCAGGTTTAGAACAAGCCCGATTGGGAACGGGCTGGGAGGCAACAACAATCGATCCGGTCCCGGCGCGCGCCCGCCGGGGCGTGTTGGGACGGAGAAAGTGAGGGGCTATGGAGAGAGCAGCGGTCCCTGAGCGTGAACCGACTGCAGACGAGCGAGCAGCGGTCCCTACGCGCGATCCGACCGCAGGCGAGAGCGCTCGCCTCGCCACCGCCATGGAGCGGGTCGGCTGGACGGTGGCGGATCCCGCCCCGCTGGGACTCGCCGGGTTCGCGATGACGACCTTCGTGTTGAGCATGTTCAACGCGGACCTCGTCAGCGCCGCCGGCGAGCCGGTCGTCCTCGGGCTCGCCATCGCCTACGGCGGGCTGGCGCAGCTTCTCGCGGGCATGTGGGAATTCCGAAACGGCAACACGTTCGGCGCCCTCGCGTTCAGCTCGTTCGGCGCGTTCTGGCTTTCGTTCTTCCTCCTGGTTCAGTTCTTCGCCCCGACCATCCCGGAGGGGAACGCCGGCGACGCCATCGGGCTGTACCTGTGGGCGTGGGCGCTGTTCACGGCATACATGTTCGTCGCCTCACTCCGCACGACGGCGGCGGTCGCATTGGTGTTCGCGCTGCTGACGACCACGTTCGTCCTGCTGGCGATCGGGGAAGTTGGCGCCCACACAACGGTTACGCACTGGGGCGGATACATCGGAATCGCGACTGCGGCGGCAGCCTGGTACGCCTCATTCGCCGTGGTCGCCAACTCGACATTCGGCCGGACGATCCTGCCGGTCGTGCCGCTGACAAGGACGAGGGGGTGAACGGCAGGCGGAGAATGGCACAGGCCGGCGCGGCTCGAGTCGCGCCGGCCGCACGCCGCCTCGCGGCGCTATGAATCATCAGATGGAGAGGTGTTTTTGATCGTGCTTCCACCGACCGATGAACATGCCGGTGGGGCGGGACGCGGAGCGACCTGGTGTGAGGAAAGGAGCTGGAGATGACTCGCGACGAAACAGAGACCACCCAAAGCTACGAGGAAGGAAACGGAGCAGGCGAGACCGGCGCGCTCTCGGAGTCGCAGATCGCGGTCCACTGGCGTGAGGAGAAGTACGTCGATCCCCCCGCCAGCTTCATCGAGCAAGCGAACGCGAACGATCCCGCCATCTTCGAGCGATTCAGCGAGGCGCACTTCCCCGATTGCTTCAAGGAGTACGCGGACCTACTCACCTGGGATGCCGAATGGGACACCACCCTTGACACCAGCAACCCGCCGTTCTGGAAGTGGTTCGTCGGTGGACGGCTGAACGCGTGCGTCAACTGCGTCGACCGCCACTTGGAGACCAGCGCCGCCAAGCCGGCGTTCATCTGGGTTCCGGAACCCGAGGATGAGGAGATCCAGGAGATCACCTACCAGGATCTGTACAACCGCGTAAACGAGTTCGCCGCGTTGTTGCGCGACTTCTGCAACGCCGAAACGGGCGATCGCGTGACCTTCCACCTGCCGATGGTCCCCGAATTGCCGATCGCTATGTTCGCCTGTGCCCGCCTCGGGGTCATCCACTCCGAGGTCTTCGGCGGCTTCAGCGGCGCGGCGTGCGGAGGACGGATCGCCGACTCGCAAAGCAAGATCCTGGTGACGATGGACGGCTACTACCGCGGCGGCCAGCTGTCCGACCACAAGGCGAAGGCGGACGAGGCGATCGAGGCGGCTCGCAAGGAGGGCGTCGAAATCGACAAGGTGCTCGTGTGGCGGCGCCGCCCCGGCGAGTACCTCTCGGAGACCCCGATGGTCGAAGGGCGCGACTTCTTCGTCGACGAGATCCTCGAGGATTACCGCGGCAAGGAGGTCGAGCCAGTCTCGATGCCGGCCGAGGCGCCGCTGTTCCTGATGTACACGAGCGGCACGACCGGGCGTCCAAAGGGCTGTCAGCACAGTACCGGCGGGTATCTCAGCTACGTCGCCGGTACCTCCAAGTACTACCAGGACATCCATCCGGACGACACGTACTGGTGCTTTGCCGACATCGGGTGGATCACCGGGCACTCATACATCGTCTACGGGCCATTGGCACTCGGGACGACGAGCGTGATCTATGAGGGTGCTCCCACCCATCCTGACGCCGGTCGTCCCTGGCGGATCGCCGAGCGGCTCGGAGTGAACATCTTCCACACCGCGCCGACGACGATCCGCATGCTGCGGAAGCTCGGGCCCGACGAGCCGGCCAAGTACGACTACCACTTCAAGCACATGACGACGGTCGGCGAGCCGATCGAGCCTGATGTCTGGCGCTGGTATCACGAAGTCGTCGGCAAGGGCGAGGCTGTGATCGTGGACACCTGGTGGCAGACGGAGAACGGCGGCTTCCTCGGGAGCACGCTGCCCGCTCTGCAGTCGATGAAGCCGGGCAGCTGCGGCCCCGGAGTCCTCGGGATCTACCCCGTCATCTACGACGAGGAGGGAAACGAGGTCGAGGCCGGCAGCGGAAAGGCCGGCAACATCTGCATCCGCAATCCGTGGCCCGGCATCTTCCAGGGGATCTGGGGACAGCCTGAGCGGTTCGTGGAGACGTACTACGAGAAATACTGCCGGGACGAGAACAGCAAGGACTGGCACGACTGGCCGTATTTCGCGGGCGATGGCGCGGTGCAGGCGGCGGACGGTTACTTCCGGATCCTCGGGCGGGTCGACGATGTGATCAACGTGGCCGGCCACCGGCTGGGAACGAAGGAGCTCGAGTCCGCGACCATCACCGTCGATGAGGTCGCAGAGGCGGCGGCGGTCCCGGTCGTGGACGAGATGCGCGGCCGGGTAGTCGAGATGTACGTCTCGCTCAAGCCGGGAATCAGTCCGAGTAAGGACGTCGAGGACAAGGTGACCAAGGCGATCGAGACCGAGATCGGGAAGATCGCGAGGCCGAAGAACGTCTGGATCGTCAGCGACATGCCGAAGACGCGCTCCGGAAAGATCATGCGGAGGGTGATCGCCGGTGTCTCCAACTTCACCGACGTGGGCGACGTGACCACGCTGGCGAACCCGGAGATCGTCGACGACATCCGCCATCACGTGCAGCATGAGAAGGTCGAACGGGGCGAGACCCCGCGCGAGCTGAGCGAAGAGGAGCGACAGGAGATCGCGAGGTACGGCGAAACCGAGTAGGCGCGACAGCTAGATCCAACGTTCGGCTTTCGCCGTCGGCGGCGGACATACCGGAAGGAGAGTTCGGCCGGCGAATCTGGGCGTCTGAGCTAGATGCGAACCCGCCGCTCGATCACGTGCTTGGCGGGGTCGAAGCCCACGAGGGGGATCTCGTCACGCCAGCCGGCAAGCGACGCCCGCGGGACGAGTCCCACCACCTCCGCGGCGACCGGGCGGGCGCCATGCTCCCTCGCAAGCTCCCGGATTCGCTCGACCACGGTCGCGAGCGGAACTGCCGCCGGATCGTGGACGTTCGTCGACACCTGGGTGCGATCGCGGCCCAGAGCGATGGCGATCGCGCGAACCCCCGCTAGGCCGCCGGCGGATTCGCGCAGGCGCGAGGCGATCTGCCTGGCTGCGGTGATGTCGCCGCCCTTCAGCTCGACGTTGAACGCAGCGAGCGGCGCGCGAGCGGTCATGAGCGTCACCCCTGTCCTGGGATCGACCTTCCTCGGCCCGAGGTCCGGGCGCAGCTCGCCGGAATGCACGCGGCGGCTCAGCTCCACCAGTCCGCCGGCGCGAAAGAACGCGCGCTCCCAGTGCCTCTCCTGCGTCGCCAGGTCCCCGTACAGGAAGACCGGTATCCCGATTTCCTCCCCGATCTCGCGTGCCGCGGCGAGTGCATCCTTACGCGCCGCGTCGCGATCCTCTCCCCGCAGCCACACGACCGGGCACACGTCGAGCGCGCCGATTACCGGGTGAGCGCCCTCGTGCTTCCTCATGTCGATTCGGTCCACGCACGCCCGCGCGCCATCGACCAGGGGGCGCACGACGTCTTCTGGTGGCGCGCTCAGCGTGAGGACGGTGCGGTTGTGCAGCGGGTCCGAGTGCGCGTCGAGTAGCGCTGCGCCCGTTGCAAACGCAGCCGAGATCTCCTCGATGAGGCGGCGATCGCGGCCCTCGGAGAAGTTCGGCACCGCCAGCAGCATTCTGCACCCGGCTCCCGCGGCCCTAGACCAGGAGCTTGCCCTCGCGGACGACCTCCGTGCCGTCCACCGTGAGCGTCGGCTTCATGACGACGCAGTCCAGGTGGACGGGAACCTGGATCTCGCCGCCGATTCCGGCCGAGGCGCCGAAGGCGACGTGGATCGTCCCGAGGATCTTCTCGTCCTCGAGCAGCTCGCCTGACAGGATCGCGTTCTCGTTCGTGCCGACGCCGAGCTCGGCCACGCGCGTTCCGTCGGAGCCGGCGGCGGTGAGCTGGCGCATGAGCTCCTCGCCCACCCCCCCGGTGGCGGAGGCGAGGACACCGTCTTCGACGGTCAGCTCCGCAGGCGGATCCGGGACGCCGATCGAGCCAACGATGCCATCGACGACCAGCTTCCCGCCGCCGACGTCGTGTCGTGGAGAGATGAACCCCTCCCCGCATGGCAGGTTGCCGAACGCACCGGGCTCCGCCAGCTCCCCGGAGTCGGCGATCGCCGTCCGGCCTTCGAGGCTCAGCGTCAGGTCGGAACCGTGCTGGCATGTGATCCGTGCCTCGCTGCCTGCCGTGAGGGTCTCGGCGACCGCGTTGCTCCGGCGGCGAAGCTCTGCCATATCAGCGCTCATGACCCTGGCGAGCATCTCCTCCGTCACGCCCGGCAGCGTCGCCGCCCGGGCCCCGCTATCCGTCGCCGCCCTTCGCGCCGCCGTGTGCGACAGCGATTGGACGGTCGGCACCAACAAAACGTCGGAGTTGATCATCGCCGCGGCGATGGGTGCGGGCGGCTCGACGCCATGCCGCTCCCGCTCGGCGAACACGGCGAGCACCGCATCGCCGCCGATCGCCTCGGCCTCCTCGCGCAACCGCTCGGCCAGCCGCTGAGTCCCCGGATTGCACACGACGAGCACGTTTTCCCCCTCCCTTACGCCCACGCAGTCGCGCACGACGGCCTTGAGTGCCCGCTCCAAATCGCCCATGGCGCGGGAGCCTAGACGGTGCCTGGAAGCCCAATCCCCGCCGCTACGATCTGAACCCCGCCGGAGTAGCTCAGTCGGTTAGAGCAGCGGAATCATAATCCGCGTGTCGCAGGTTCGAGTCCTGCCTCCGGCACTCAGGAAGGCCCCGCAAATGCGGGGTTTTCCTTTGCTGTGAGCGGCGCGCCCGGGCCGCGAAAGGCCCGGGGTGAGTCCAATCTGCGTCCACTCGCCAGCAAGCGACTCACGCTTTCTAGATCGTCAGGCTGCCTAATCAGGAGACCTGACGAGCCATGCGATAATTACTTGCATGAGCAAAGATTTGCATTGGATGGGCGTGGATGAAGCCGCAGACTACGCCCGTGTGAGCGCGGGCACCAGTCGCCGTTGGCTCCGCGAGGGCCGCGCGTTCGCTGCCGCCGAAGTCATTCAGGATCACCGCGACGCGCAGGCCTCCGAGCAGGACGACGCCCGCCACGAAGCCCTTGGCGCGCTTGCCGAGGCCTCTGCCGCCGAGGACGATGGCGGTTCCGACGGCTAGCACCTGCCGGTGTCATTTGACATCACGGCAGGCGGCGCGCCGGACCGTTCCGCTGCTCCCAGAATTCCACGTGAAGCCGCTTTGCCTGCTCACGGAATCGCGGCGCGTAGCGATCCGGGAGCGTTCGGGGAACCGGAATCAGGAGCCCACGGTTTAGCAGCCCCTCGCGGTCTTCAGCCTCAATCGCTTGGCGGCAATCGTCGCAGGCGTTGCGTGTCCCCTCTCGGATCGGATACGTCCAGCGAGGACGAAGGCTGCCGCAAAAGTGGCACTGCATGGGAACGTATGTTCGCACAGGCGGCTGCCCAATGAGAAGCAAGGAGCTGGCTCGGCTCGTGAGGCGGGCGAAAGAGGAGCGCGCCGGCCTGCGCGGTATCTGGGAGCAAGGCAACGTGCTGCGTGGCCGCGAGCAGGTGTGGCTCGCCCGTGACCTGGCCGCTATCAAGCCGGTGATGATCGTGGATGCGGGCGGCAATCGCCGTCGATGCGAGTCCCGGTTTTCCTTGAAGCGCGGGGATCGGAGGCGAATCGCGCATGCGATGCTCGCGGATGGCGAGACAGATTCGGCGGTCCGTCGATGGACGGATCTATCTCAGGACACGGTTCGCAGGCTGAGGCGTGAGATCGGCGGTGCGGAAACCCCCGAAATGGGGTCTGTAGATCGCTTGGTCAAGCGGTCGAAAGCCGCAAAAAACTCGAATCCAACCCAATCCCTTGTCTCCACCAGGAAAGCGCCCAAGGGCGTGCCTCCCCAAACCGCCTATCTGGACGCCACATCGGGAGCAAACGCGGAAGCCGAGCTCACCTTCGTTGAGCTCGTGGATAGCCCGATGATCGAGCGCTACAGCAGCGCCGCAGCGTTCGATAACTCATGCCCCCAATGGCACATCCGGGTCTACGGCGGAGTCAAGCGGCGGCACTACCGCAAAATGCCGCCGTGACGAAGGCGTGCGACTTCTGCGGCAACGACTTTGAGCCGAAGCGCGCGGATCAGAACTTCTGTGGGCCAGCGACTCGAGCGTGCGCGTGCTCGGAGATTCCGGTCGGCTAATGCTCGATCCGGAAGTCCTCGACCTCGATCCGCAACGCCGACGCTTGCCGCACTTCGCGCACCTGATCCGGGCCCCCGGCGGCTCTGGCATCTTGGGGCGGCAACGGCCGGCGGGACCGGCCGGCGGGCCGTCAGCTCGGCGTCGCGGGCGGCGGCGGGGCGGCAGGCTCGTCCGTGGCCGCGGCAGCGGGTTCGGCCCGCGCTGCGGGCTCGGCTTGGCTCGCCCGAGCGCCAGCGGCGTGCTCGGCCTGGGCACGCTCGGCTTCGGCGACCCGGGCCTTCGCCGCCCGCACGTGCTCGGCGGAGGGTTCGAGGGCCGGGTTCGAGATCTCGCCGGCCTCGACCAGCCGGAACGCCTCGCGGCCGAGCTCGGCGTAGGCCTTCTCCGCCCCGCGTTTGGCCTGGACGACGTCCATGCTCTTCTGGGCCCTGGTCGCGCCCTCCTGGACCGTGGTCGCCGCTGCCCCGGCGGCCACCTTCGCCTTGTCGAGAAATCCCATCGCGCCTACTTTACCCGCCGAGGGCGTTGGCGATCACGCGGTTCGCGGGGTGCCGACGTCGTAGGCCACTACTGTGCTGCCGGACCGGGCATCGCCCGAGCAAGCTTGCGACTGCCATCGGGCCGGATCACGACGCAGTCGACGTAGCCGTCGATGATCGGGTCGGCGCAGGGGGCGTGGGTGGTTGGCATCGCGATCGGCCGGCGCACCTCTGCCGCCAATGAGACGCCCTCTGTGCTGGCCTCGCGGGAAGACTGGGCCGCTCGCGGGTGTCGACACGCCCGGCGATCGTCTCCTGCTCCAGACCAACGACGGCGGTTGGCTATTCCTCGACCCCACGGTTCCTGCTCAAGATCCGGTCGATCGCGTCGCCGACCTCGTCGACGTCCTCGGGTGCGCGGTTTCGGAGCGCTCGCTCGAGCGCCACGATCGCGGTGACCGAGCCCTCCTGCGCCTTGTCGGCAAGCATCTGCAGCGCCTCGTCGTAGGTCGGGATCTGTTTCTCGCTCATCTCAACTGCTTGCCTGCGAATTCACGGTGTGTGTCCGGCCCGCCACCGGGCGGTTTTCTGTTCCCGCGCTTCACCGCCGCGACCGTCCTCTTACGTGGGATAGGCTGGCCGCGTCCGCGCTCGTCGGAGGATCCACATGCGCTACGCCGTCACCGTCTCGGCAATCACCGCCGTCCTGATCGCCTCGCTTCTCGTCGGTTGCGGGGG
Source organism: Actinomycetota bacterium (assembly GCA_046729615.1). GTDB lineage: Bacteria > Actinomycetota > Thermoleophilia > Solirubrobacterales > 70-9 > AC-56. The sequence continues at coordinate 2,731 of JBKPHA010000019.1, read as the reverse complement.
CGGCGGCTCTAGCGGCACTACAGCGACGAGCTCGACCACCAGCGCAAGCGGCAACGCCCCGATTTGCGCCGACATCTCGAAGGTCAAGTCCGCCGCCGGCGACCTCACGCAGCTCGACCCGACCAGCGCTTCGGCGAGCGATGTCAAGCAGGCGGTGTCGGACCTTTCTACGAGGGTGCAGGATCTTGCGTCGACGGCGTCGCAGGCGGCGGGGCAGAAAACATCGAACCTTCAGTCGGCGGCGAAGCAATTCAAGTCGCAGGTCAAGTCGGCCGAGGGCCAGCCGATATCGCAGCAGCTGGTCACGCTCGGGAATGCGATCAGTCAGCTGGATAACTCGCTCAGCAAGGCGACGACCCAGTCCAACTGCAACCAATGAGCCCGAGGCGCTGACCCAGCCATCTCTTCCGCCGCGCCAAGCGATACTGCGTAGGCGATGTCGCCTGTCAGACCAGGGTGGATCAGCCCGATGGAATGGGGGAGCCTCAGTGGCGAGGAGAAGGCCGAGGTGGCTGGCATGGACCCGGCCGAATTCAGCGAGTGGAGAGCGGCGCGAGAACGGAGTCAAGCGGCCGAGTGGCAACGGCAACAGGCAGACCGGTTGTAGTCGAGGGCGCGTCCGAAGCCGAAACTCAATCGCCTCGCGCTCGTCGCGTTCGCCTGTTCGCTCGTCGCGTTCGCCTTCCTTCCCCTCGGAGCCATTGCGAGCATCCTCGGATTCATTGCCCTGAAGAACATCCCTGACTCGGAGCGCGGTCGCGGGCTGGCGAAGTGGGCTATCGCCCTCGGAGCCTTCTTCTTCGTTGCGTTCATCGTGTTAGTAGAGGTCGTGACGCGGACCTAAGTGGGCAAGGGAGACCCCCGATCCGTCGCGTAGCGCCCGGGCTGCGGGAGTAGGCGTACCTGGGCTACTGACCCTGCCAGTCCTGAAGGACTGCCGGTCTAGGGACTCAGGGCACGAGCCCCAGCTCGAAGTCCTTTTGCGCTCCCGTTGCTAACCGGATGAAGCTGCGGCGTCACCACGGTGATTGTGCGTGAGCGGTCGCCGGTACAAATCACCCTGCCTTTCCGGGTCTTCTTTTTCACCTTGTGCATGTTTGCGTAGTAGTTGCCAGCGATGTTCGTCAAATCCGCGTCGGGCTGGACCAGCAGCGCTATGCCCGAAAATATGTTGGTGCGTCTGGTGCCGATCAGCTCGTCCGGAGCGTTGGGTACTCCGCGATAGAACTGCACCTTCCGGCCTAGAACGCACGGGAACGGGGCCAAGAACGGGCTGATTGACCCGAAGTACAGCCAGTCGTGGCTGCCGTCGGGGTTGATGATCCCAAAGGTTTGGAAATGAAGCTTTGTCTTTACCCGATGCGGCCGAGCCGACGCCAAGGCTGGCGAAAGCGCGAGCACTAGGAGCAGAGCCGCTAGTCCTGCCCCCAGGGCGATCCCCTTTACTCGCACAGCCCCTCTCCTTTCACGACTGGATCAGCCTGGGCCAGGCCACGTTCGTATCAATCTATGAGGGCCTCGACGCAGAGTCAAGGGTTGAGAGTGACCTGGACTAATGGCACTTCCCAGTCGTCGGCGGACTGTCGGCTACCGGCCCCTAAGAACTACTCCCGCAGCCCGGCGGCTTCGAGGGCCTCGGCTCGCTCTTGGAATAACCGAAGGTGGAACTGGCCCCGGATCTCCGGGGCCAGTCGCGAAACGAATCAGATTTGAGGTTTCGTCACCCGGCGGTCGGGTTGCACCCAATCCCAGGTATCGGCCCCTCCTGCCCGGCGATCCCGAGAACGACGTCCTGCCCCCAGTTCTGGGTGGGGGTTTCGGTCTGGCCCTGGACGAAGTCGTTCAGACCAGAGAACGCGCAGAGCGAAGCTGCGGTGCCGGACCGTATCGGGGTGTCACTTCCACCACCACCCGGCGGACCCGTGATCTCCCCGGCGAGCGCAGGGCTTGCACTCAGAGCCGTGACCGCGGCTACACAAATGCCGACGGCGAATTTCCTTCGCATGTCTCCCTCCTTGGAGTGTCGTGGGTTCGGGGCGTCCCTGCAACGGGTATCCCGAACGTCAGATTACGAACCTCGGGACCCTACACCCGATCCGGGCGAAGTCAAGGACTCGGCGCATCACGGGTCACTGCGACATCGTCGCCTACTCCCGCAGCCCGGCGGCGGCTTCGAGGGGGCTATGGCCCTCCGGGACCCAACGGAGGATTTCTGGCTCCGTCGATAGGCCATTGCTGGTGACGTCCGCGCGAAGCCAACTTGCCCTTGACGGAACGCTCCCGGCGTGCCGCTCGGCGCTCGCGGCGTCCGCGGAGGGGCCTCGGCATCTTCATCGCAGGGAATCGTCTCACAGGATCGTTAGACCTCCCAGCGCCCCGGATCGTGCCCATCATGCAGCCGCCTAATAGAACCGGCGCACGATCTCGACGTTCTCCTGCGACATCGCCTACGCAGTATCTCGCGGGGGCAAAGAGGCCCCGGCCAACGCGAAGGACGCAGCGCGCCGACCGGGTCGGCGACCGAAAACACTGCCCCGCCTGGCCTCGTCCGAGTGTTGGCTTAGCGATGGCGAACGACGCGAAAATGGGTGAGCGCAAAGTTCCCGCCCCCGCAGCGGCCGGTGACCGAGTAGCGGCGCGGTTTGCGATGCTCCGGAATCCTCACCCGGCGGTGGAATCTACCGCCGCTCCTGACCGGCGTGTAGACGGCGGGCACGCCGGCGAACTCGTG
>JBKPHA010000018.1:0-6949 GCA_046729615.1 Actinomycetota bacterium | reverse complement strand
TGCCCGCCCGTCTGCTCGTCGGTCCACTGACACGCCATGAACACCGGAACGTCGATCTTGTGGACGAAGGTGATCGGCGACAGCGGATCGGCGATCTTCGGCCGGTAGTGGTCGTTGCGCCGGATCTTCTTCATCAGGTTCGCCGCCTCACCGTGAAGGACCTGGTCTTCCTCGCAAACCCGATCGCCGTTCTGGATGCGCTCGTAGGCCCACGGCTGGCCCCCGTGGGCAGAGGCCGCCTTGGCGTCGTGAATCCGTTCCTTCGCCCAGTTCACGGCGAAGCCCGTGTTCAGGATGCCGCCCGGATACAGGGTCGTCTGGGTAGCGTCGATCACCGAGAGCGGCGAGATCGCCGCGAGATGCGGCGGACGGGTCTGGGCGGTGAAGAGTTGGCTGATCCCGCCGTAGGAGATTCCCAGCATCCCCACCTTGTTGTGCAGCACCCAGGGCTGGCGGGCAATCGTCTCGATCACGTCGTAGCCGTCGAGGTTCTGGAGCGGTTCGAAGAAGTCGAACGCGCCGCCGGAGCAGCCGGTGCCCCGCATGTTCACGTCGACCACGGTGAACCCCATGAGGTTCGCGAGGATCGCGATCCCGCTCTGCGGACCGTCCGGATCCGCGTACCCATAGCCCGAGTACTCGATCAGGGTCGGGGTGGCACCCGAGGGAACCGCCGGGAGGTGGGCGCCCGGCCCCACGTTCGCTACGTCCTGGGGAGGATGGACGTCGATCGCCAGCTTCGTGCCGTCGCGGGTCGTGAGGTACTGATATCCCTGCGGCTCGATCCGCTGGTCATAGATCTTGGTGTTCGGCGGCGCCGGTCTGGTCGACAGCACCGTGAGCGGCCCCGAGCTTGCGCCGCCCCCGGCTGCGCGAACGCGGTATCCGCTCCCGGGCTTGACGTGGCGAAACAACAGCCCGCCGAGGCCGTCGGCCCGCTTCGTGTCGACCTTCCGCTCCTCACGGTCGACGAGGGTCATGCGCTGGCGCGCACGAAGCCCGGTCACGTACACCTGCCCGACACTTCCGTGCGCGCTGAATCCGGGACCGCCGGCGCCCGCGGCGGCGGCGTCGCCTGCCGTAATGAAGAGCAGGATCGCCCCTACGCATCCCAACGCGGCAGACGCCACCGCCAAACGCAGCCGCCGCGGGTCGTCCATAGCCCAGCCTCCGCTCACGAGGATTGCCACTTCTACCAGGCGCCGCTCGGCTCCGCTGCAGTTCGCATCACTGAACTGCGTCATCGCGCTCAGCCATTGGACATACTGGCCCGATGGCGATCGACAACGTCGAGATCGGTCGCCGCGGCCATCAGGCGTTTCGGGAGGGTGGCGTCGAGGCGATCCTTCCGTTCCTCTATCCCGACGCGGAGACCGCGGCCGCCGACCCCGATCTCGTCGCCGCCTCGCGCCGGCGCCCCGCCTGACGCTGCTCAGCACCGTTAGGCGGCTTCCCACCCGACCATCGGCTTTCGCGCCACCACCCGCTCCACGATTCCCCACTTCGAGCGCTCCAGGTGCTCGATCTCGAAGCCGGCCGCGTGGAGGTAGTCGAGCGGTTCGCGAACCAGATGGTCGGCGGCGAAGCGCACCGAGAGCGGGTCGAGGACGCGTTGGATTCCCCGCACCAGCGACACCGGGCTCCGCACATGCTCGAGCGCTCGAAACATCCCACCTGGCCGAAGCACGCGGTACGCCTCCCTCGCCGCGGTCCCGGGATCGGGGATCGTGCAAAGGGCCAGGCAGCAGAGGACGGTGTCGAAGCTCTCGTCGTCGAACTCCAGCTCTTGGGCGTCGCCGAGCCGCAGGTCGACCTCCGCCCCGATCTCCGCCGCCCGCTGCTTGGCCAGCATCAGCATCTCGGGGCTGAACTCGATGCCGGTGAGCCTGGTCCCACTCGGATAGACCGGCAGGTTGCGCCCGCTGCCGATCGCGATCTCGAGCACATCGCCCTCGGCGCCGCTGCATATCCACTCCCGCCCGCCGGTGAACAGCACCCGATCGAAGAAGTTCATCTGGCGGTCGTACCGCGGCGCCTCCTTGTCCATGATGCGCCGGACGCGCTCGGTCTCGTTCATGGCGGCACCTTAGTTCTGCGACGGGTCCTCCGGCATCCGGGCCAGCAGCGCGTACTGGCCGCCCTTGCGCGCCAAGACGTCCCTCCAAAGGGTCGCCGGGTCGTCGGGGAAGAGCTCCGTGGGCAGTGGCGGCTCGACGATCCAGGAGTCGAGCTCCATCTCGCCCTCCAGCTGACCCGCCCCCCACCCGGAGTAGCCGGCGTAGACCCTCCCCCGCCTCACGGCGGCGGCGAGCTCATCGAGCTCCGTGTCCGCCGACGCCAGCCCGACGTCCGCCACGACGATCCACGCGGCGGCGTCCGGATCGGCGAACTCCGCCAAGAGCACGATCGCCGCCGGCTGCACCGGTCCCCCCACGTACACGGGCTCCGATCCGGCGATCACGGCGAGTGGCGGCACCACCGCCTCCACCGCCGTCTCGGAGGGGCGGTTGAGCACGATCCCCATCGCCCCGTCCTCGTTGTGCTCGGTGATGAAGACGACCGTCCGGGCGAAGTTGGGATCCACCAGCGCCGGCGAGGCGACGAGCAGCTTGCCGCGTAGCGAATCCTCCATCGGACTCCATTCTGGCGCAGGCCGCCCGGTAGCTAACCTCGAAGCATGGTCTATGACGTGAACGAGCAGGACTTCATCGAGCGCGTGGTAGAGCGCTCGCGCGAGATCCCGGTGGTCGTGGATTTCTGGGCCGAGTGGTGCGGCCCCTGCCGCGTCCTAGGGCCGGCGCTCGAGGCGGCGGTAGCCAGACGCGAGGGCGAGATGGAGCTCGCGAAGGTGGACACCGATGCCAACCCCTCGCTCGCGGCGAGCTTTCACATCCGCGGCATCCCCGCGGTCAAGGCGTTCAACGACGGGAAGATCGCGGCCGAGTTCACCGGGGCAATCCCCCCGGCGCAGATCGAGCAGTTCCTCGACCGGATCGTCCCCTCCCCCGCCGACAAGCTCGCGGCCGCCGACGACGAGGAGTCGCTGCGCAAGGCGCTCGAGCTCGACGCGCGCAACGCCGTCGCGGCGCGCAAGCTGGGGCGTTTGCTCCTCGAGCGCGGTGATCTGGACGATGCGCTCGCGCTCCTCGACCGGTTCCCGGGTGACTTCGAGGCCGAGGGGCTCGCGGCGCGCGCTCGCCTGCTCGCCGAGAGCGGCGAGGACCGCTCCGATGGAGCCGGCTTGCTCAGCCGGGCGTTCGCTGCATGGGATCAGGGGGAGCTCGAGAACGCGCTCGCGGCCCTGCAGACGGTCGTGAGCGATACCGGCGATCCCGAGCGGCGTGACCAGCTTCGTCGGGTGATGGTTGCGATCTTCACCGAGTTGGGTGCGGATCACCCGCTGGCGCGAGAGCACCGGCGGCGGCTGGCGGCAGCGCTCACGTAGCTCTCGTTAGGGGGTCGCTGACCGCGAGGCGTACCGTTTAGGGCGATGCAGGGCGATCCCGTGGCGCTTCCGGGGCTTTTCGCGGCGCTTGGCGCCGGCATCGTCTCGTTCCTGTCGCCGTGCGTGCTCCCGCTCGTGCCCGGCTACCTCTCGGCCGTCAGCGGCGTATCCGTGGCCGAGCTGGATCGGAGTAGCTGGCGCAGCGTCCTGGTTCCCAGCCTGATCTTCGTCGCGAGCTTCTCGGCGATCTTCATCCTCCTCGGCCTCACCGCCACCGGACTGGGCCGGACCCTCAACGAGCATCAGGGGACACTCGAGAAGGTCGCGGGGGCGCTCATCATCGCGCTCGGCGTCTACTTCGTCGCCAGCCTCTTCATTGCCCGGTTGGCCCGCGAATGGCACGTAGAGGCTCTCGTGGCCCGCGCGGGGAAAGGAGGCCCCATCGTCGCGGGGGCGGCGTTCGCGATCGCATGGACTCCCTGCATCGGGCCGACCCTCGGCGCGATTCTGACCGCGGCGTCAATCTCCAGCTCGGCTGGTCACGCGGCCCTGCTCCTGGCCGTCTACTCCGCCGGGCTCGGCATCCCTTTCCTGGCGACCGCGCTCGCGTTCTCCCGCATGACCACCGCGTTCGCGGTGATCAAGCGCCATTACGGCGTTGTGATGGGCGCCGGCGGCGCGATCCTGATCACGATGGGGATCCTCATCCTGACCGGCGGATTCACCGACCTGAACGTCCAGGCCCAGAAGTGGACCGCGGACCTCGGGATCAACCCGTAGCCCCGAGTCGCCGAGCGGTGCAAAACCCGCGCAGGGCGCGGGAAATGCACCGTTCGATGTAGTAGGCGGGGGGCGGCGGCTCAGTTAGCGCTCGGGTCGGGCGTTCCGACCTCGATCGGCGTTCCGACAGCCTCGACCTCCTCGAGGTCTTCGCCGCCCGAATCGCGCGAGCAGACGATTCGGAAGCGGCCCGTGCCGATCGACGGATCGCCGACGATTGGCAGGCTGCGGATCTCATCCCACCCCAGGCGCTCGATCTCGAACGGGTTCATCCGCACCTCGGACGCCGGAAATGGGCAGTTGGCGTTGTGCTGGTCGATGGCCCGCGCGATCGCCTCGAGGTTCTTCGCCGCGGCGCTGCTCATCGCTCTCAATCTAGCGCGGGTCGCCGTCCTGTCCACTCCTAAGACTGCTGGCCGCCCGACGGCCAGGTATGGCCGCGCCGCGGATGTCGCCGGTCTTTCCGAACGGAGTGGACTGTTCGTTCGGAGGCGGCGGCTAGATCTCTTGTCCGGAATCCCGGCGTCAGGATGCCGATGCCGAAAGCCAAGACAGCGAGTTGGCGGACGTAATTCGCGGGCTTGCAGCTCGGACCCTTCTGGGGTACGGTGGGACGCAGGGGCTCGGGCTTGCGTCTGGTGCCAGGAGACGCTCGTGGGTCCTTCGGAAGGTAGATGAAGCGCACATTCGCCCAGGCCGAACAGGAATCGGCCGGGGCCGGGACCTCCGCTAACTCCGAGCCAGGAACCGACTCCGGCCCCAATCTCGCCGCGCGCATGGGCCGCTGGAGCGCCCAGCACCGCAAGACCGCCATCTGGGGCTGGCTCGCGTTCGTGGTCCTTGCGTTCGCGGTCGGGAACGCGGTCGGACTCCGGACTGCTGACGACGCTCATCTCGGGGTCGGCGAGTCGGGACGCGCGGACCTCACACTCGACGACGCGTTCCGCCAGAGCGCCGATGAGATGGTCCTGGTGCAAAGCGCCACGGCCAACGCGGACAGCATTCCCTTCCGTGCTGCGGCGGGCGACGCTGAGTACCGCCTTTCCCAGGTTCCATACGTCTATGGCATCGAGAGTCCATACGAACCCGCGAACCGCGGCCAGATCTCCGCCGACGAACACTCGGCCCTGATCCAGTTCAAGATCGCCGGCGACCAAAACGAGGCCAAGAGCCGTGCGGACGCCACCCTGCGGACCATCGACGGCGTCCAGGCTGCTCATCCGCAATTTGCGATCGGGGAGTTCGGCGACGCGAGTGCCAACAACCAGGTCAGCGAGTCGATCAGCAACGACTTCAAGACGGCCCTCATCACGTCGCTGCCGGTCACGCTGCTGATTCTGCTGATCGCGTTCGGGGCGCTAGTTGCCGCCGGTGTCCCGTTGCTGCTGGGCCTCACGGCCGTGGTCGCAACCATTGGCCTGATCGGCCCGATCAGTCACATCGGCAGCGGAGTGGACGAGTCGATCAACGAGGTGGTACTGCTGATCGGCCTCGCCGTCGGCGTCGACTACTCGATGTTCTACCTGCGCCGCGAACGCGAGGAGCGGGAAGCCGGGCGGAGCGAAGGGGCCTCGCTGGCGGCAGCAGCCGCAACCTCGGGCCGCGCGGTGATGGTCTCGGGATTCACGGTGATGATCGCGATGGCGGGCATGTACCTCGCCGGGGCGTCCACCTTCCAGTCGTTCGCCACGGGCACGATCCTGGTGGTCGCGGTGGCGGTGATCGGATCCCTCACCGTCCTTCCCGCCATCCTCGCCTGGCTTGGAGATCGGGTAGAGAAGGGGCGCATCCCGTTCGTCAGGAAGAGGTGGACCGTCGGCGAGGGCGGGATCTGGTCGCGAATCCTTAATCCGGCCCTTCGCTATCCAATCGTCTCCGTCATTGTCGCCGGAGGGTTCCTCGTCTTCCTGGCCATCCCGGCATTCAGCCTTCACACCGCGACGCCGGGCGTCGAGACCCTGCCGCAGGACCTCGGCGTGATCAAGACCTACAACCGCATCCAGGCCGCGTTTCCGGGCGGGCCGATCCCGGCCCAGGTGGTCGTAAGCGCCGATGACGTGAGGTCGCCTGAGGTGATCGGTGCGGTCAACGACCTGCGCGCCCGCGCCGCCGCCAGCCCGAACTTCCAACAGCCCATCACCACGACCGTGAACGCCAGCCATACGGTCGAGGAGGTCGACATCCCGGTTGCCGGAGACGGCACCGACTCCAGATCGACCGCCGCCCTTGCGGAGCTGCGTGACGAGCTGGTCCCGGCCACCGTCGGACGGGTTCCGGGCGCGACCGCCGACGTCACCGGCTATACCGCCACCTCAACCGACTTCAACGACACGATGAAGTCGCACGCCCCAATCGTCTTCGCCTTCGTCCTCTCGGCGGCCTTCCTCCTGCTGCTCTTCACCTTCCGCTCGCTCGTGATTCCAATCAAGGCGATCGTGCTCAACCTGCTTTCGGTCGGAGCCGCCTACGGGGTGCTTGTCTGGATCTTCCAGGAGGGGCACCTCGAGTCAGTGCTCGGCTTTCAGTCGAACGGCGCGATCGTCTCCTGGATGCCGCTGTTCCTGTTCGTGGTCCTCTTCGGCCTCTCGATGGACTATCACGTGTTCATCCTCACCCGAATCCGCGAGGCCTTCGACCGCGGCAGCCGGACCGAGGAGGCGGTATCTCACGGGATCAAGACGACCGCCGGCGTCGTGACCAGCGCCGCCGTGGTGATGATCGCGG
>JBKPHA010000017.1:0-50278 GCA_046729615.1 Actinomycetota bacterium | reverse complement strand
GACCTCCGTCGATCTGCCGGACACCACGATGACGGGCAGAGCGGGGTCGAAACGCCCCGTCGGTCCCGCCGAGGCGCGGATCTCACGGAGGACGTCGAGGCCCGACGCGTCGGGCAGCCGCAGGTCGAGCAGGAGGAGGTCCGGCTCGTTGTAGTGGCAGAGCCTCAACGCGTCGGCCGCCGACGGCGCGGGCAGGGCCCGGAAGCGGTCGGCATGCAGGTGGTCGCACAACAGGTCGAGCGTCGGCACGTCGTCCTCGCACACGACGAGCGTGGCCTCGGTGTGTGAGCGCGGCAGCATCACGCGCTCTCCCCGGCGGCCGGAAGCTCGAGCACCGATCGGGCCCGTCGATCGGCGGCGATGCGCCGCGGCGGCACGCGCCGGCGCACCGAGACGGCCCGGGCGGCCTCGTCCAGGAAGACGAGGTCCAGCGCGAACCGCATCCCGAACGTGTGGACGCAGCGACAGCGCGGGATGAGCAGCCCCGGACCAGCGGCGGCACGGTCCAGCAGCGCCAGCCCCAGGAGCCGCGAAGCCCGGTTCGCCGCGACCGGGAGGCGGCGGCCGCAGACGCGAGTAGTGGGCAAGACGCGGAAGCGGCGGGTGGCGGCGATTTCTCCCAGGTGCGGCACGCCACCTACAAGCCCGATCGCGGCGAGGGCGCCCCCGGATCGCCCGGGGACCCGGACCCCATTCGCGGCCGCCGCCGTACCATGCTTGCGTGGCGACGCTGCCGAAGCTCGAACCGATCGCGGTGGCGGAAGCGGGTGCGAGGCTGCGGGAGAACATCCAGCGCGCGGTGAAGGTTCGCGACAAGGTGGTGCGGGACCTCCTCGTCGCGCTCCTGGCGGAAGGCCACGTGCTGATCGAGGACTATCCCGGGGTCGGAAAGACGGCGCTGGCCCGCGCCCTGGCGCGCTCGCTCGGTGCGGAGTACGCGCGGATCCAGTGCACCGTCGACCTGCTGCCGGCGGATGTCATCGGCACGAACCTCTTCAACCAGCGCGAGGGACGATTCGACTTCCGGCCGGGCCCGGTCTTCGCGAACATCGTCCTCGTCGACGAGATCAACCGCACATCGCCGAAGACGCAGTCCGGGTTGCTCGAGTGCATGCAGGAGCGCCAGGTCACAGTCGACAAACAGCTCCACGAGCTGGCTCGTCCGTTCATGGTGATCGCGACCCAGAATCCGGTCGAGTACGAGGGCACCTACCCATTGCCGGAGGCACAGCTCGACCGGTTCATGGTCCAGCTCGCACTCGGATACCCCGGGCCCGAGGACGAGGCGGAGATGCTCGCCACGCACGGGGGGCGCGACGTCGTGCTGGATCTCGAGGCGGTCGCCGACGTTGGGACGGTCCTCGCCGCCCAGGCGGCGGCCGCGGCGGTTCACGGCTCCGAGGCACTGCGCCGCTACGTGGTGGCGCTCTGCGGTGGGACCCGCGAGGACTTTCGCGTCGAGCTCGGTGCGAGCCCGCGCGCCGCCCTCCAGCTGTTCCGCGCGGCGAAGGCCCTGGCCGCGCTCCAAGGGCGCGACTACGCGCTGCCGGACGATGTACAGGCGCTGGCCCCGAGCGTGCTCGAGCACCGGCTGCTGCTGGCTCCGGGCGCCACGCGGGACGACCGCCGGGCGGTGATCGGCGACGCCCTGGAGCGGGTTCCGGCGCTTTAGTGGTGCCTGTCATGACGCTGTGCTGGAAATGGCGAGGCACAGACGTCGCCAGGCAAGGACGCAGGGAGCGTGGCGTGCATGACTGCACGCGAGCGACCAGGCAGGGATGCCGTCCGCGCCGAAGGCGCCGCGCCGCATGGCGGCGTCTGGGGCCGCCATTTACGGTGCAACGTTGTGAGAGGTACCACTAGACGTGGCCGCGCGTAGCGCCACCCCTCTCCTCGCGGTAGCGATGATGGTCGCGGCGCGCGCCGTCGACTCGCCGGTCCTCTACGTCCCCGGGATCGGACTCCTCTTGGCGTCCGTCGCCGCCTGGGTATGGGTATGGCTGGCTGCCCGGGAAACTCGGCTCGAGCACGGCCCCGCACCTCGTACCGTCGTCGAGGATGAGCCGTACCCGCTCAAGCTCTTCATCCGCCGCGGGCTGATCCCGCTCCCCATCGCGAGCGTCACCCATCCCTTGGCGCCGCACCCGGTCCCCGTCGACCCGCGTGCGGACTCGCCTATCGAGCTCGAGATCGCCTCCGCGGGTCGCGGGTGGCACCGGATCGAACCCGCCACGCTCGTGATCCGCGACCCCCTCGGTTTGGCGAGGACGCGCGTGCGCGCCAGCGACCCACCGCGAGTGTTGGTGCTGCCGCGGATCGAGGATCTGATCCGACTCCTGCCTGGCACGAACGGCGGCGACGGGAGGGTGGCAAGCGGCGGGCACGGCGCGGAAGCCAACTCGGGCAGGCGGGCCGTCGACTTCGAGGTCGATGGTCTGCGCGCCTACCGGCCGGGCACCCCCGCTTCTCGAATCCATTGGCCGATCCTGGCGCGGACAGGCGAGCTCACCGAGCGCCGGCTGGTCGGCGGCGGAGCCACGTCGCCAATCGTCGTGCTGGACGCGCGGCGGCCGCGCGACGCGAGCGCGCTGGACCGTGCGGTGCGGGCGGCGGCCTCCCTTTCCTTTCATCTCGCACCTGCGGCGGGCTGCCTGCTCGTCCTGCCCGGAGAGCGCGCCCCGCTGCGGATCGATCCGGACCTTCGCGCGTGGCCCCGGGCCCACGCTCGCCTCGCGCTCGCAGGTCCATCGGCCTCGCAAGCCGATGGCAGGATCGCATCGCGGTCGGGGACACTATTCTGGGTCAGCGCGAGCGGGAGTATCCCTCGGCTGCCCCACGCGCTCTCCGGCGGAAGCTCCTACCTGGTGACGGCGGCGCCGATCCGGCTCGGCGTGCCGGCGTTCGAGGTCGCCGGATGCGAGGCCCACCAGCTCGCGGCGGCGCAGGACTCGGCGAGGAAGAGGGCCGTGTGAGCGCTGCCGCCGGCATGGCCGCCCCCCGCCCGAGGGGCGCGACGACGACGTTGCGGCCGGCAAGCGCACTTGAGCGCCCGCTTCGCGTCGGCGCGTTCGCCGTGCTCGCGGCCTACGTCGGCTCAGCCTGGCTGGTGATGGTCGTCGAGCCCCCGCTCGGCCGGGCAGCAGCCGTCCTCGCTGTCATGGTCGCGGCGGCTGCAATCCTCACGCTGCTTGGCGATCGCCGGATGCCGCGACCGCTCAGGCATCTCCTGGCCGCGACGGCATTGTTGCTCGCCACGGCAACGGGCGCCATCGTGATGGGCCTGCCGCCGCGCCTCATCCTTCCCTGGAACTGGGGCGAGCTGGCAACCGATGTGGGCACCGGGCTCGGAGGGCTCTGGAGCGTCCAGTATCCGTACACGGGCAGTGTCGGGTGGACGCGCCTCGTCCTCCTGCTCGGCATCCCGTTGATTCTCGGGGTCGCGGTCGCGGTCGCGTTCTGGCCGGCGCACGGGGCGATGGCGGCGCGGCGGACGCTCGCCCTGATCGTGTTGGTGATCGCGTACGTCGTCGCGACCGCGGTCGCCCCGCCGGACGCCCCGCTGCTCAACGGCCTCTGGCTCCTGCTCGGCGTCTGGGCCTGGCTGTGGCTGCCCGGACATGGACTCCGCCGGGGATTGCTCGGCGCCGCGCTCGTCCTCGCCACGGGATTGCTCGCTCTGCCTATCGCCGCGGCGCTCGACGCTCACCGACCCTGGATCGACTACCGGCACTGGGGAAGGAGCCACGCGGTCGGCCCGACGGAGGCCTTCACGTGGGACCAGTCCTACGGGCCGCTCACCTGGCCCCGCGTGGGGCGCAGGATGCTCCACGTCGAGAGCGACGGCCCCTACTACTGGCGGGCTGCGGTCCTCGATGAGTTCGACGGGACGAGCTGGGTCCAGTCGGACGCCGCCGGGGACGCGGCTCTCCAGCTGCCCGCCGCGCCATCGCCGCCCCTGAACCCGGATTGGATTCACCGGCTGACCTTCACGATCGACCGGCTACGCAGCGACCTGGTAGTCGCCGCGGGCACGCCGCTATCGCCGCCGCAACTCGACGGGGTAACCGTGATGGAGCGTGGGCTCGTCCTTCCGTCGGACACCGCGATCGATGAGGGTGACTCCTACGAGATCCGCAGCTACATCCCGGAGCCGACTCCGGCGGAGATGCGCCACGCCCCCGAGCGATATCCGTCGGCTGTCGCGCGCGACACCGCGATAACGCTTCCCGCAGGGCGAAGCGTCAGGCTGCCCTTCTGGGGTGCGCAGGCGGGCGGGGCGGCGGATCGTGCTCTCACCGGATCCGCCTACGGCGACGTGTACGAGCTCGCGCGCCGCGTCACCGCCGGCCACTCCACGGAATATGGCGCAGTCAAGGCAATCGAGAGCTACCTAGCAGAGCACTACGACTACAGCGAGTTCGCGCCGATCGACCGGCTCGGGCTCCGGACCTTCCTCCTCGACGTCCGCCGCGGCTATTGCCAGCACTTCTCGGGCGCGATGGCGCTGATGTTGAGGATGCTCGGCATCCCCGCTCGCGTCGCCGCGGGCTTCAGCCCCGGCCGGGCGAGGCCCGACGGCACCTACGTCGTCACCGACCTCGACTCCCACTCCTGGGTCGAGGTGTACTTCAACGGGATCGGGTGGGTGACGTTCGACCCCACGCCACCGGCGGCGCCGGCCAAGTCGCGCACCAGCGGGCTCGGCGCGCCGATCGTCGGCTCGACGAACCAGCAGCCGGATCCGCAGGACCGCCGCCGCAAGACGAACGGGGGGTTCCACTCCGCGTCCCAACATGGCTCCGTGGCGACGGGCGCGTCGCTCTCGGTGCCGGCCCCACAGATCTGGATCGCGGTTTCAGCCGGGCTGCTGGTCGTCGGGGCGGTGGCAGCGCTCCGCAGATGGATCCGTGGGTGGGGCGACGACCCCGACGCACAGCTCCGGGAGGTGGCGGCAGCGCTCGGGCGGGTGCGGGCGTGGGACCTGCGGGGTGCCACCCTCCTTGCCCTCGAGCGCCGCCTCGCGGCGGAGGCGGGCCCTGAAGCTGCGGCCTACCTCGCGAAGCTCCGCTCGATGCGCTACGACCCGGAAGACGCGCAGCCCCCGGCGGCACGGGACAGGCGAGCACTGCGACGCGGGATCGCCGCCGGAACGGGGCCGCGCGGCCGCATCCGCGCGCTCGTGACGATCCCGCCGTGGGGTCCAGCGGCCCGAGCGTGCAAACCGCCGTTCAGGGCGGTCTCCTAGCCACCAACTTGGTCCGGCATCGTGAAAGATTTGAAGAGCGGCGCCTTTGTTGCCGCACATGCAGTCAGGCGGCCCAGCCGCCGCAAGAGGTTCGGCGGTCCGGGCGGCCGCGGACGTGGGTCAGATCGGGGCCGGGAACGAAATCCGTGGAGAAGGCAACTCGCAGAGGGAACTACGACTCGGGCTCCGACTACGTCCTCGAGTACGGCGAGCTTCGGTTCTCGTTCAACGAGGAGGACTTCGCGCAGCGGGTGGAGCAGGCCGCGGTCAAGCTCGACTTCGTCGACCAGGGGCTGGAGGGGGACGAGCTCGCCGATCTCCTCGAGCTGGCGGTCAGCGGCGAGATCCGTGAACCCAGCTCGTCGCTCGGGGACCACATAAACGAGCACTGGACCGAGCTCGTCGGGCCGGCCAGTCGCAGCCTCGTGCACTGGATCCGTCGCCTGGTCTTTCGGGGCGCCTGGCTGGACCAGCGCGTCAAGGAGGGCGAGCTCGACATCGTCTTCGACCCCGAGACCCAGAGCTTCGGCTACGTCCAGCCGGAGCGAGACTCCGAGCCGATCGAGCTCTCGCGCGAGCCCTCCTGGGCGCGGCTCGCGTACCGACGCTAACGGAACGAACGCAGGAGCTCAGCGTTCGAGGCCGAGCCCTCGATCCGCTCGCGCACGAGGTTCGCGGCGTCGGCGGGGCCGAGATCCGCGAGCAGGGAGCGCAACCGCCGGATGGCCGTGAGTTCGTCGGGATCGCGAAGCTGGTCCTCGTTGGAGACGCGGCACTCCGCCGCTCGCAGCGCCGGGAAGATTCCCGCCGCGGCGAGGGCGGGGTCGAGCGCGATCAGCGAGCTCTCGGTCGTCACCACGGCGCGTTCAGCGGCGCCGCCGTCCTCGGCACCCTCGACCACGGTCGCGATCACAGTGAGCGACCCCGCCTCCTCCTCGGCGAGCTCGCGGCCCGAGCCGAAGAGCGCCTTGACCCCGGCGACCTCACTCCCGCGCCCGCGCCCCGTGGCGGAGGCCGCCACGGCAAGACGCGAGAGCGAATCGACGATGAGGACGGCGTCCGTGCCGGACTCCGCCAGCCGGCGCGCGCGATCCGCCGCCAGCACCGCGACCCGCACCTGCTCCTCCGGCGCCAGATCGGCGGTGGCGCTGGCGACCTCGCTCTGCGGCAGCGCGTCGCGCCACGCCGTCGCCTCCTCCGGCCGCTCGTCGACCAGGAGCACGATCGGATCGATGCCGTCCCGTCCCTCGATCGCCTTGGCCAGCCGGCGCAGCAGCGTGGTGCGGCCGGATCGGGGCGCCGCCATCACCAGCACTCGCTGGCCGAGCGCAAGCGGCGCCAGGAGGTCGACCGCCCGGATGAGGACGTCCGCGGCATCGCCCAGCGGCACGCGCCGCGTGGGCACAACGGGCGTGAGGTCCTCGAACGCGGGGCGCCCCTCCGTGGGAGGCTCTGACCCGTTCACGCGGTCCACGTGCACGAGCGCCCGATGCCGCTCGCCGCGCCGGGGGGCGCGCGCCGGCCCGGCGACCTCATCGCCCGGCCGCAGCTCGCAGCGCCTGATCTGCGATGCGGAGACGTAAACGTCGTCGGCCTGCGTATCCAGGGCGCCGAAGCGAAGGAAGCCGTAGCGCTGCGGCGTCACCTCGAGGACGCCGACCACATCCTCGGTCTCGGCCTCCTCCAACCGCTCGCGCTCGCGGTCCGCGGCCTCCTCCAACCGCTCGCGCTCGCGCGCCGCGCCCTCGCCGGCCTCGCCGTTACGGCTCTGGATCTCCGCCACGAGCCGATCTCGGCGAAGCAGGCGGTAGTGCGGGATCCGCAGCTTCGCGGCCCGCTCGTGCAGGTCCGCCAGATGCAGGTCCTCCAGCTTCTGCGCCATCGCGGCGGCAGGATATCCTCGACCATCGCTCGCCCGAGGTTAAGTGTCTATCCGGGAACTCCTGGTGCCACCGGGGGTGTCCAGGACCGAGCGGGACCGGTTCGAAACCAGCCCCGCCCGTTCCCGATGGGCGCCGGGGCTGGTTTCTTCGCCCGCTCGCCGTCCGGGCTCGCTCGGCACTGCTTCCGCATCGCGGTGCCCTATGTGGGAGCCGGGCCGAGCCCGTAGCGCGAAGCGTCCTGGACGCCATCCGGGGGTGCCAGGGGTTTTCGGATAGACGCTAGGGCCGCGCCGGAACGATCCCCTCCGCGGTAGCCGTATCCACCCAGGCCTCGGCCTCCCCGCGCACGCGGCGCCTGCCCCAGCCGAGCTCCTGGCCCATGGCCTCGGCGACCGGCATGACCGACTCGGCCGTTCGCAGCTGGGGCGCCGCCAGCAGCCCGAGCCGCGTCCGGCGCAGCAGCACATCGGCCACCGACCGCGCCTGCTCGAGCCGCGCCGCCACCACCGCCTCGGCCAGGAGGTCCGGCTGGCGGGGGACCATGGGACGCGCGAGCTCGCGCCGCTCGGCAGCGAGGTCCAGCACGCGCCGCGCCGCATGCCCGTAGCGGAGGGCGAGCAGCTCGCGCCAGCCGCTAGCAAGCGCGGCGTCGTCGAGGCCCGGCGGCAGCGCCAGATCCTCGTCGGACGCCGACATGCCCAGCGGGATCTCAGCGGTCTGGCAGGGCGCCTCGCGACCCTCCCGCTCCACCATCTGGTCGACGACCAGCTTCGCCATCCGCCGCCATGTGGTGAGCTTTCCGCCCGTGATCGTGAGCAGGCCGGATGAGGTCTCATACAGCTCCGCCTTGCGCGAGATGTCGACCGACTTCTTCGGATCGCCGGTCGAGACCAGGGGGCGCACGCCGGCGAACGCGCCAGTGAGGTCGCCCGGACCGATGTTGGTGCCAAAGAAGGAGTTCGTCGCCTCGAGCAGGTAATCGATGTCCTCGCTCGAGGGCCGGACGCGCGCCAGGTCTCCCTCGTAGTCGTTGTCCGTGGTCCCGATCAGCGCCCGCCCGTACCACGGCAGCGCGAAGATCGTCCGCTCCTCGCCCGCCGGGACGATGCAGGCGCCCCGCCCAAGCGGCAGGAGCTCCTGAGAGATCGTGATGTGAGTCCCGCGGCTCGGCGCGATGCGGGGAACCTCCTCCTCGGCGAGGATCTCCTCCGGCCTGATCCGGTCGGCCCACACCCCGGTGGCGTTGACCACGTTCGCTGCCCGCACCTCGAAGCGCTCGCCGCTCTCTGTGTCGCGGCACACGACGCCCGCCGCGCGGCCGTCCGCGGAAAGCAGCTCCAGCACGTCGGTCCGATTGGCGAACACGGCGCCGAAGCGCTCGGCCTCGCCCAGGATCGTGAGCACGAGCCGGGAGTCGTCGGTCTGGCAGTCGTAGAAGAGGTAGGCCTCCCTCGGATCCCGCCCCGCTAGTGCCGGGACGATCTCCGCCGCCTCGTCGCCGCCGATGGTGCGGTGGCGATCGGGCGCCCACTCCTCCTCGGCCGGCGAATCCGCGTGCTGGCGCCCCCGCAGGCGCTCCCGGGCCTGGCGCTCCCGCCGCCCCTGCCGGACGCGCGTGGTCGCCATGACGTCGTACATGTTCAGCCCGATGCCGATGCGCCTGCTCCGGCGCGCCTCGCCCAACGTCGCGACCAGGAACGGGGTCGGATAGACGAGGTGCGGCGCGAGTCGCACCATCAGCCGCCGCTCCAGAAGCGCCTCGCGGACGAGGCCGAGGTCGAAGTTCTGCAGGTAGCGAAGGCCGCCGTGGACCATCTTCGACGAGCGACTCGAGGTCCCGACGGCGTAGTCCTCCCGCTCCACGAGGCCCACGGAGTAGCCGCGCGAGGCGGCGTCGAGCGCCACGCCGGCGCCTGTGATCCCGCCCCCGATCACGACGACGTCGAAGCTCTCCGTGCTCAGGGCCTCGAGCGCGTCGGAACGGGAGAGCATCAGCCGAGATAAGTGGCGATCTCGCCCACGGGGGCGCGCTCGGGCGGCTCCTTTTCCTGCACCGGATGGCCCAGGTGGATCAGGCTTACGAACCGCTCCTCATCCCCCAGCCCCACCGCAGCCCGTCCCCGCGGGGTTCGCAGCACCCCGGGCGTCCGCCAGTAGCCGCCCAGGCCGCGCGCGTGGGCCGCGAGCAGGACGATGTAGGCGGCGCAAGCCGTCGCGAGGAGGTCCTCCTCCCTTTGCACCTCGTCCCCAGCCACAACGCACGAGCACACGACGAGCGTCGGGGCGCGCTCGAGCTTCGGCGCGGCCTCGGGCCCGGCGGCCGCCATCAGGCGCTCCAGGGCGCGGGGCCCGACGATCCGGAAGCGCCACGGGTTGGTCAGGTTGTGGTTGGGAGCCCAGCGGGCGAGCTCGAACAGCTCGTCGAGCGTCTCGCGCTCGATCGGCTCCGGCTTGAAGGCCTTGTGCGTGCGCCGGGTGCGGATCGCGGTCTCTGTATCCATCGCCGGGACACGGTATCCAGTGGCTCTACGAAACCCGCCGGCGGTACCAGAGGAAGCCGCCGACGAGGGCGAGGGCGAGCCCGCCAAGGCCCCCGAGCACGTACGCCAGGGTGTGTGAGGTCCGGCCGCTCGGAGGGGTCGCGGTGGCCGAGCCCACGGAAGCGCTCGCGGGCACGGCTGCGGTGCGCCGCTTGTGCCCGGTCGGGGCTCGATTCGATGCACGGCGGTCGCGGTCGCGGCGGGGGGACGCGCGTTCGCCGGCCTTCGTTGCCGCCTTCGTCTTCGAGACATCGCCGCCCGACCGACCGCCGCCGCCGGTACCCGGGGTGGTCGAAGGCGGCGCCGCGCCCGTGGCGGTCGACTCGGAGCTCGGGGCCGCGGAGGCGCCATGCTGTTGCCGCCGGCTCGCGTGGCGGTGCAGCGGGCGCGGCACGGGCCGGAACGGGAAGGCCTTGTGCTTTGCGGCGGCGAGAGCCTGCCCCGTCACCCAAACGGGTGTCTGGTCGCTCGAGGCCGAGTAGGAGTAGTGGCCGTCTCCGCGCTGACGCTTCGCCAGGTAGTCGAGCGGCGAGTGGCCGTGCTCGCGGACGCGCGCCGGCTTGGCATCGGCGGCGATCAGCCCCTGGATCGCCCAGGCGGTCGACTGGCTGTTGGAACTGCCGCCGCCCCCCAGGGCGAAGCCTCCGTCCGGGAGCTGGGTGCGGCGCAGGTAGGCGACGCCGGAGCGCATAGCGCGCCCGCTTGCGCCGGCGGCGGCCAGCCCCTGAAGCGCGGCGCCGGTGCTGTCGGGGTCGCTGGGGGCGCTCGGCTGAAAGCCCCAGCCGCCGTCGCCGTTCTCCGCGTCGCCCAGCCACTCAGCGGAGCGGCCAACCGCCGAGCGGGACACACCGGAGGCACGCAGCGCGAGGATTCCGAACACGGTGAGGTTCACCTGGCCGTCGAACGATCCGCTGCTGGCTCGTTGGCGGCGAAGCTCAGCGGCGATGTCTCGCCCGGCGAAGTGCCGGGAGTCGATTCCGGCGCCCTCGAGCGTCAGGATGGTGCGCTCGAGGTCGCCGACGGAGCGGACGTGCTCGATCTGTGCCCGGAGATAGTCGACGGCCGTGTCGCCACCGCTCTTCACCGAGAACGGGCTGCGGCCGGCGGCCTCGAGCCCGAGCGCCGCCCAACCGGTCATCGTCGTGCTCGACGAGTTATCGGGGGCAACGCCGAACCCGCCATCGGCGTTCTGGGCCCGCTCGAGCCACGCGACGGCCGCCGTGGGATTCGCCTCTGCGCGAGCAGGGAAGGCGCCGGCCGCCGCAAGCGCGACGAGTACGGCGAGGGGCGCCGCACCGGCCTGGCGCCAGCGGAACTCGAAGCGCTCTCGGTAGCGGGCGATGATCCCGACCAGCGCCGGCCCGGCCGCGAGCGCGAAGGCGACGTTGCCGGCGGCGTGCGCCACGTTGAACGGCACGCCCCGCGCCGAGAGGGCAAGGTAGCGCTCGAGCGACTGCTCACCGCCGTAGCTCACCATCACGGAGAAGTCGAGAAGCGCCCCGTAGGCGAAGCCGGCGAGCCCACACGCCGTGGCCAGACCGATCCGCCCGATCCGCCCACCGGTGAGCGCGCCCAGGGCAGCACCGCCCAGGCCGACCATCCCCCAGCCCGCCATCTCCCACGGCGTCCACGGGCCCTGCCCGAGCCACATGTTCGAGATGAGCGCCGCCAGCGCGCCCACCGCGTACCCCGGCGCCGCTCCCAGAGCGAGGCCGGTGATCAGCACGATGTCAGTCGTCGCGACGACGTTGGGGATCGGCGCGAGGACGAGCCGGCCCGCCACGGCAAGCGCGGCCAGCGCGGCCACAAGGGCGACGAGGCGCGCGGGCGGGCGCGAGCGCTCATACCAGGTGAACCCCCCGACCAGGACCACCCCGAGCAGCAGGTATGCGGACGCCTGCCAGCTCATCGCGCCTCCGTGACCGCCCTCTGGGCGACCCGCGCCGCTCGCACGCGAAGGATCTCGGCGCCCCGCTCCGGCAGGATCGCCCCGCCAGTCCCGAGGATGCGTGCCACCTCGGTCGCGAAGTACCAGCCGCCAGCCAGCACGTCGGCGGCGGGACCGTCCGCAATCACCTCGCCGTCGCCCAGCAGGACCACCCGGGCCGCGAACGAGGCCGCGAACTCCACATCGTGCGTCGCGATGGCGACCGCTGCGCCGCGCGCCGAGATCGTCTCAGCCCACTTGGCGAGCGACTCCTTGAGCGCGCGGTCGAGACCCCGGGTCGGCTCGTCCAGGCAGACCAGTCCAGGGACGGCGCCGTCCTCCGCGCGGCCCGCCATCACGATCGCCAGCGCGAGCCGCTGGCGCTCACCGCCCGAGAGATCCCGCGGGTCGGCGCCCGCGGCCCAATCGAGCCCCACCGTCTCCAGCGCTCGGATCCCCACCTGCCCGGGGAGCTCGTCCCC
Organism: Actinomycetota bacterium; assembly: GCA_046729615.1. GTDB lineage: Bacteria > Actinomycetota > Thermoleophilia > Solirubrobacterales > 70-9 > AC-56. The sequence goes on along the minus strand of JBKPHA010000017.1, from coordinate 38,201 downwards.
GACCCGCTCGCGCACCAGGACATCGACCGGGCTCTGAGGCAAGAGCGCGCATCCAGCCGGGGCAAGGATCTCGCCCCGCGCCGGCCGCAGCCGCCCGGCCGCCGAGCGCAGGAGCGTCGTCTTGCCGGCGCCGTTTCGCCCCATGAGCGCGACGCGCTCGCCGCGCGACACGCGGAGCTCGATGCCGCGCAGGACATCGCGTGCCCCGGCGCCGTCGTCGAGCTCCACCCATGCATCGCTCGCGACGAGCGCCGCGGCCTGCCGGCGCGCGGACTCGTGCGGGGATGTCTCCGCCTGGGCACGCTCGCCGACATCTCCTCCGCGATGGCCCAGCATCCGCCGCGCCTCCTTCACCCCCACCGGGGGCCGAGCAATGCCCGCCAGCTCGAACAACCGCGCGCCGGGCGTGGCCAACGCCGGATCATTGGCGAGCGCCCAGCGAAGGAACTCGCGCGGGGTTCCGTCGAACGCGATCCGGCCGTCCGCGACGGCCACCGCGCGGTCGGCGGCCGCGAGGCAACGCTCGAGCCGGTGCTCGGCGAGCACGATCGCGGTCCCCCACTCCTCGTTCAGGCGCCGGAGCAGCCCAATCAGCTCTTCGGCGGCGACCGGATCGAGCTGCGAGGTGGGCTCGTCCAGGAGCACCACGCGCGGGCGTCCCACGAGCGCCGCCGCCAGCGCGACCCGCTGCAGCTCACCCCCGGAGAGGGTGTCCACTGCGCGGTCGAGCAGCTGCGGCATCGCGAGCGCCAGCGCCACCTCCTCGACCGCGCGGGCGCGAGCCGCGGGGGATTCCCCGCGCATGTCGAGCGGAAGCTCCAGCTCCGCTCTGACCGTGGTCGAGACCACCTGCGTCTCCGGGTCCTGAGCCACGAGCCCCACGGCGGCTCCCAGATCGGCGGGCCCGTGGTCGCGCACGTCCATCCCGGCCACCTCGATCGCTGCGGTCACATCACCTCCGTGGTAGTGGGGCACGAGGCCGCAACAGGCGTGCAGCAGCGTGGTCTTTCCTGATCCCGACCGCCCCGCGAGGACGACGAACTCGCCCGGCTCGACATCGAGGTCGACGTCGGTGAGCGAAGGTTCCGTCGCCTGTGGATAGCGGTAGGTCAGCCCGCGGATGCGAAGCAGCGGATCAGTCACGGGTCCTCCGTCGGGGCGTGCGTACGAGCGGCAGCGCTGCCACGAGGACGATCGCCGCCGCCAGGACCAGCGTCGGCGCGCCGGTGGCGATGCTCACGGTGGGATACGGATCGAATCCGCCGAGCCCCGCGACCCTCCCCGCGATGCCCAGCGCCACAACCGCGAGCCCGCCGGCGAGGAACCGTCGCGCGTAGCGGCTGCGTCGTCCGCCTCCCCTCGACCGCGGCGCCCCGTGCGCGTAGCCCCGGAGCTCGAGCGTCGCCGCGACGTCCACGGCGCGGTCTAGCGATCCGGCGACCAGCCGCCGCGCCATCGCCCCCCGACCGACGGGGGCGGCGGCTGGCCCGCGTAGGGCGGCCGCCTCGCCGAGCCGCGCGTAATCGGCTGCGGCAAGCGGCACGAGCCGCGCGATCAGCGTGGCGGTCAGCGCGGAGCGCCGCGCGAGCGGACGCAGCATTCGCAGGACGCGGTCGGGATCGATGCAAGCGGAGTGCACGGCGAACGCCAGCATCACGACCAGGATGCGAAGCGCCAGGACGGCGCCCTCGGTGAGAGCCTCGGCGCTCACGTCACTCGAGCCGAGGAGCGGGAGCCACAGGCCGTTGACGATCACCGTGTCGCCCCGCTGCGCGACGAGGCCGTTCACGACGACGATGAAGACCCCGAGCCCGGTGCCCCACCGGGCGGTCACGGCAAGGGCTCTGCCGGCCCCGCCCGCGAGCCCGGCACAGAGTGCCGCGATGCCCGCGGCGCCGATGACGATCGGGCTTGGGTACAGGAACGCCACGAGCGCCAGCGAGCCCAGGTAGACGCTGGCCGACAAGGCGTCCGCCTCCGCCAGGCGGGTCCGGCGGGGTACGTAGGCGATCGGGGACCTCATCACGCGCGGCCCCCTCGCACGATCGGGAGGGGAACGGACCTGCCGGCCAAAGCGGCGATCGCGTAGTGGTTCCGCAGGAAGCGCTCCCTTAACAGCTTCGCGGCGCGAACGACGGCATCCCGGCGACCCCCCGTAACGATCCACGTCGGCGGACGTCCGAGCGCCGCAACGAGTCCTGCCCCCGGTCCAAGATCACGAGCCGGATGGCCGCCCGCATCGAGGCCAACCAGATGTCCACCACCAACGGGGCGCTTAAACGTCGCGAAGACGCCGTTCGTCGCAGGCGCACCGCGGAGCTCATCGACGGCCGGATCGCTGCGAACCTTGGCCCAGGTGCCGACGAGCAGCCGGAGCGCGTCGGCGGGGGGCTTTGCATGTGTCATCCGCGCCTTGACTCCCGCCGCAGCGAGGCGGGCCCTGACCACCCCGCAGGCGCCGCGGACTTCCCGGCACTCGAGCGCCACGGGCCGCGGCTTCTCGGACGAGGCCTGGGCGAACGGCTCGGGCCAGGAGCCGACCACCGCGGGGATGCTCATCGCGGCGTTCCAGTCCCGGTAGTCCCACCAGATGCGATCCCCCCCCTTCACATCCACCTCGGCCGCTCCGACTGGCGACTCGATCCCGTTGACGTAGAAGAACCAGTCGCTCGAACCGGTGCCCGCCAGTCCGTTGATGGACTGGACGAACCCCCCGCCGTAGCGGGTGGCTACGTCGGCCTCGTCGTCCAGGAACCGGATCACGGTCTCGGACGCTGGCGGATGCTCGTCGCTTGCCTCGAGCAACGTCGCCGATCCGTAGTCGCGCGTGACGGTGAGCCTGGCGGTTCCGGCCGATGAGGCACCCGGGCCGAGGCCGCAACCCGCCACCGCGGCGGCACATACCACAGCCGTCGCGGCACAGGTCCATGCGGCTGGGCCACTCATCGCCTCAGCGCCTGAGCACCCGCTCGCAGCTCGACCCAATTCGGTCATCCCGATCGCCTTGATCGAGCATGACCTTGTCGCCACCGCCGCCGCAGTTCACGCGATCCCGGCCGCCCGATCGCAGGTCGACGACGTCCGCGCCGCCGCGAGCCTTGATGCGATCCCAGCCGCCCGTTCCCCTGATCCGGTCTGCGTGGCCGGATCCGTAGATCAGCTTGCCGTGAGCATCCGGGCACTTGCTCGCGGCCGTGGCCACGCACACCGCGACGTGGTTGGAGGGGATGTCGTCGGACGTTCCCACCGCCTCCAAGACCGCCGACGAGCCGAGGCGGACCCGCAGCTCGCCCTTCGGGCCGGTCGTCCCGAGGCGTTGCATGCCGGCGAACACGTCGACGCCCGCCGCTGGGCCGCGCTTGCCCTGGGAGCTGAAGCGAATCACCTTCACGGTGAATGCATCCCCGGCGCCCGCGGACGGCGGTGCCACGAGCTCGAGCTCCCGCGGGCCCGACGCCGGTTCTGAGCCGGAGGTGAAGTACCACAGGATCTCGTCGCCGTTGCGCACCGGCGTGAGGCTCGCGCCCGTCGATGAGGGGACGTGATTCGCGATGAGGTCCCAGAAGCTGAACCCGGCAGTCTCAAAGCCGCCGATCGCGCAGACGCCGAGACCGAAGCCGTCGTCGACGAACGCGTCGTTGACCAAAAGCGGGCGGAGCGCACCGTGGGATCCCAGCGCATCCTTCAGGATGCCCAGCGCGTTAGCGCGGCGCAGCGTGTAGCGCTTTCCGCTGGATGGGTTGTCGGCGCCGAAGCAGTCGGCTTTGCGGCTCGCGTGACCGGCGACCGCGCCTGTGTACTGGCGAAACTCCGCGAGCGTCTTGCCGGTGTGCGTGACGACGCGCAGGTCCGCCCAGTGGGTCTTCGCGAGGGCGGAGCCCGTGACAACGGCGTAGACGACGATGACGGCGGCGATCGCGGCGCCGCGCCAAAGGAGAGATCGATGCATCTGTGCCACTCCCTTCCTCGAGGGGTCGATTTGGGCTGGCCGCGTGGACAGGTCTCCTGGCTTCCGGGATCTCGGCTCCGCGCCTTCCCAGGGACGCTGGGGCGTCCCCAGTGGCTGGCCGCGTGGGCCTTGCGGCGCCGTGCTGCCCGGTCACAGTGGCGGGACCGCGCCGGCTTCTCACCGGACTTCCCTTGACCACCGGCCCTTACGTTGGGCGGGAGTCTATTTCGCGGAAGGGCGCCGCGTCTACCCCTGACGCTCGGCGACTTTGCGCTCGAGCTCCTCGATCACCTCCGGCATCGTCTTGCGCATCCGCGACAGCTCCCAGTGCTCGATCTTGATCACGCGCAGGCGCGAGGTAGCGGTGACGCTGGCGGACCGCTCGCGCTTCTCGAGTAGCCCCTGCTCCCCAAAGATGTCCCCGGGGCCAAGATCGGCGATGTGCTCGCCGCCGCGCTCCACCTTGGCGGTGCCGTCCTCGATCGCGAAGAAGTGGTTGGAGTACGCGCCCTCCTTGACGACCACCTGCCCCTCGGCGAACTCGTCGGCCTGCGCAAACGCTGCGATCTTGCGGAGCTTCTCGTCGGGTACCTCCGCGAACAGCGGAATCGCCTTCAGCAGGCTTACGTCCAAAGCGCCCTCCCGATCGTCGTTCGGCTTGGAACCTAACCGATGCGTATGCGCGGCGTCGCCGCTTTACTGCGCCTCGGCCTGGACGTCGAGGCTGAACCGCAGCTCATCGTCGACGTAGTCGGCGTCGAGCAGCTTGTCGTCGAGGATCTTGGCGGCGTCGGGGTCGACGAACACCCTCTCCGCCTCCAGGACCTCGTCGCCCTCCTCCGGCCCGGCTACCACGGAGAGGCGCAGGTCGATGCGCGGCTCCCCGCCCGATTGGACCGTCTCCTCGCGCGTGATTCGAAGGCCGGCGCCCTCGGGCACGCCCTCAGCGTCGACTATCCCCCTGATCGCGGCCGCAGCATCCTCGCTGATCGCAAGCACTGATGCGACCTTAGCTGACTTCGGAGGCGATCTCCAGATCGGGGTCGACGGGCTGCTCCCCGCCCGGCTCCAGCACGAAGATTTCGACCGCCATGTCGGGATTTGTGTGTATCTGGCTCATATAGGGCATTAGCGGCCAGCTCCGCACAGCTGGTGAGGCACCCGTAACGGACGAAAGATGGATGAGCCGCTATATGCGGTCGAATCACTCATTCGATCCCCGAATGCGTGATTGGGGACTCTTCCCGCCCACATCCACACTCGCCGCGGAAATCCCCCCTTGGGGGCCTCCTTGAACCCGTTTTGCGGCAATCGGGTGCGGGCACGGGCTTTCCATGCCCGGTACGAGCGTCACGCGACGCCTGGCGCGGGTCCTCCCGCGCCCACTGGACGGCTTCGCCGAGATCGGCGCGAACGTCGGCACGAGTGGCGGGAGGCGATGAGCGGTGCGCGAGGACGACCTCGACGCCTGGGATCCGGAGTACATACGGCGAACGCTTCCGATCCTCGGAACGCTGTTCCGGACGTACTTCCGCGGCAAGGTTCGCGGCCTCGACCGGATCCCGGAGGGCCCGTCCCTGCTGGTCGGCAATCACTCCGGCGGGACGATGATCACCGACACGTTCGTGTTCGCCACCCGCTTCTACGAGTGCTTCGGCCCCGGACCGGTTCGGACCGCGCCCGGATCCGGACGAGGTCTACGACACGGTGACGGCCGAGATGCAGAACGCGCTCGGCGCTGTCGGCCGAGCGGACCGTGCCCGTCCTGGGCTGACCGCCCACCGACTCATCGCCGCCTGAACTGCGTCCGGAGATCGCGCGCAAGCACACCAGCAGCGTCGGCGATCTCCTCGGCAGTGGAGGCCTGGTGGACCGAGGAGATACCCAGCGCCCGCCGCTCCGCTGCAGTCGTGGCGTCCTCGCCAACGACCGCATGAACTGGGACGCCGGCGCGCTCGGCGCGGCGCGCGACCTCGCTTACTGCCTTGCCCTCCAGCGTCGTGGCGTCAAGTCGCCCCTCCCCCGTCATCACCGCCACTGCGCCACCGATGCCTTCCTCCAGGCCTGCTCGATCCGCGACGAAGCGCGCCCCGTCCACCAGTTCAGCGCCGCACTGCGCCCACATGCCGCCGGCGAGCCCGCCGGCCGCGCCGGTGCGCGCGACGCCGCGGGGATCGCGCGGCAGCCTCGCCGCGAGCTCCTCGAGCCGGGCGGAGAGTCTGGCGACGGCCACCTCGTCCGCCCCTTTCTGGGGGGCGAACACCCGCGCCGCGAGCTCCCAGGGGATCCGGACGTCGCAAAGGCACACGATCCGCGTTCCGTCGATGCCCCCGCCGTCACGGATGGCCTGAAATGCGCCCCGTCCGCCGTCGGTGGCAGCGCTGCCTCCGACACCCACCAAGATGGTCTGGACTCTGTCCGCAGCCGCGACGATGAGCTCTCCGGTGCCGTAGGTCGACGCCGCCTCCGGGTCGCGCTCGGAAGGCGCGATCAGGTTGAGCCCGCTGGCCGCGGCCGTTTCGACCACCGCCGTCTCGAAACCAGAGGCGCCCGTTCCCGACGGGCGCCTGGGCTGGTTTCTCGCCCCGCTCGCCATCCGGGCTCGCTCACCGTCCGCGAGCAGCGCGTACCACGATCGCAGCGGCCGGCCGAGCGGGTCATGCGCGTCCGCCTCGACGCGGCGGCCGCCGGCCGCGGCGAGGAGAGCCTCCGCGGTCCCCTCGCCGCCGTCCGCGAGAGGGCAGGCCTCCACTTCGAAACCGGCCTCCCGGAGGGGGCCGGCGAGCGCGGCGATGACCTCGGTGGCGGTGAGGGTTCCCTTGAACGAGTCCGGCGCGAGGAGGATTTTCTCCGCCCGTCCGGCGCCGCGCCCTTGGGACGGATCCGTCATCTTGCGGATCATGCCCGTCCGACTGTTCCTCCTGCGCCACGCGAAGTCCAGCCACGACGACCCGTCCCTCGCCGACTACGACCGGCCGCTTGCGCCGCGCGGTGACCGCGCCGCGAAGGCGATGGGCCGCTACATGCGCGAGCATGAACTCTCGCCGGCGGTCGTCCTGTGCTCATCGGCGACGCGGGCGCGCAACACCCTCGACGGGATCTCGGCCGGCATCGGCGCATCGGCGGACGTGCGGATTGAGTCGGAGCTCTACGACGCGGCGGCGGACGGGCTCTTGGAGCGGCTCCGCCGGATTCCCGATGACGTCCCGTCCGCGATGCTGATCGGCCACAACCCGGCCATCGAGCACCTGGCGCTCCACCTCGCCGCCAGCGGACCGGATCTCGCCGACATGGCTCGCAAGTATCCGACCGGCGCCCTCGCGGTCCTGGAATTCGAGGAAACCTGGAGCGACCTGGACGCCGATAGTGGCCGCGTCGTCGCCTTCGTCAAGCCCAGGGATCTCAAATAGCTCCGCGAGAAGCGCCCGGGGCGCTGCGTCGATTTCCCGCATCGCTCGGATTGGGGGGAGTCGTTGATCGGCGTCGACGCGGCGTCGTTTCTCGTCATCGTTGCGACCGCGGCGGTCGCAGCGCTGGCGGTGACCATCGTGGGGCCCCGCGTGGCGATCCCCGTCGTGGTCGTCGAGCTGCTGCTGGGAATCGTCGTCGCCCCGCGTTGCGGGGCTCGCGCATCTCGATCCGGCCACGGAGTTCTTCGGGAACCTCGGCCTCGGGATGCTCTTCTTCTTCGCCGGGTACGAGATCGACTTCGATCGCGTTCGCGGACAGCCCCTGCGACTCGGGCTGGGTGGCTGGGTGATCTCGCTGGCGTTGGCTTATGCGATCGCGGGCGCGCTCGAGGCGGGGGACATCGTCGTCTCCGGCCTCTACACGGGATCCGCTATGGCGACGACGGCCATCGGGACGCTGCTCCCAATCCTGAGCGACACCGGTGAGTCGAGAACACGGTTCGGCACCTACCTGCTGGCGGCCGGGGCCACCGCGGAGTTCGGCCCAATCCTCCTGGTCACGCTGGTGCTGTCCACCGGGCACCCGCTCCACGAGGCGCTGATCCTCGTCTTCTTCGTGGCGCTGGGGGTGGCCACCGGGGTGCTCGCCGTGCGGACCGCATGGCGGGGCTGGCCGCTGATCGAGCGGACGTTCGAGACCTCGAGCCAGCTCGGGGTCCGGCTCGCCGTCGTGCTGGTCTTCGGGCTCGTCGCGCTCGCCACGCAGCTCGGTCTCGACCTCCTGCTCGGCGGATTCGTCGCGGGCATGATCACGCGGCTCGCTCTACGCGGCCGGGAGGTGGAGGTGTTCGACTCCAAGCTCACCGCGGTCGGGTACGGCTTCCTGATCCCGTTCTTCTTCGTCACCAGCGGGATGGCCTACAACGTCGACGAGCTCTTCTCAGACCCGTCCTGAAGCTGCCGATGTTCGTCGCGTTGTTCCTGGCCGTTCGCGGAGCCCCGGCGCTCCTCCTTTACCGCGGTGTCCTGCCGTTCCGCGATCGCACCGCGCTCGGCATCTTCTGTGCCACCGAGTTGCCGCTGGTCGTGGCGATCACCACGCTCGCGCAGAACGCCGGCGACAGGCGGGCGTCCACCGCGACCGCCCTGGTAGGGGCGGCGATCATCTCCACCCTCGCGTTCCCACTGGTCGGCCTGCGCCTGCGACGGGATCGGCCGCGAGAGCCCGAGGATCCAGCCGGGCGGGCCAGGCCGGCGGCCGCGACGCTTTGACGCCGGGCCGGGCGGTTCGACCCGTCGGGGTTGCCCGGCCCGCGTGGCGTGGAAGGATGAGCGCTGGCATGGACCTGACGGCCGTCGAATGGCAGCGCAGAATCGGCGAGCGGCCCGGCGTCTACGCGCTCAAGGTGGCCGGCCTCGCGGCGGTCTACTACGGGGCGGCGAAGCTCGGCTTGAGCCTCGCCTTCATGAACGCGAGCATCAGCGCCGTCTGGCCGCCCACAGGGATCGCGCTTGCGGCTCTGATCTTCGGGGGATACCGGCTGTGGCCGGGAGTGCTGCTCGGCGCCTTCCTCGCGAACAGCTGGACCGGGGTGCCCGTCTACAGCGTCGCGGGGATCGCCATCGGAAACACGTGCGAGGCCCTGGCGGGGGCATATCTGCTGCGCCGCATCGCGGATTTCCGGCCGTCGCTCGAGCGGGTACGAGACGTCGTCGCCCTGGCCCTTCTGGCTGGAATCGTCAGCACCACCGTCAGCGCCACGATCGGGGTCGGAAGCCTCCTCGTCGCGGACCGGGTCGGCACGGATCACATCTGGTCCGCGTGGCGCACCTGGTGGCTCGGCGACATGGGCGGCAATTTCATCGTCGCGCCCGCCGTCATGGTCGCGCTGACGCACTGGCCCTACCGGCGCGCCCCGGGCAGAGCAGCAGAGGCCACCGCGGTCGGCGTGGGCCTCGCCGCCGCGGCGTTCGTGGCCTTCTACCTCGACGTTCCCCGCGCCTTCATCGTGTTCCCATTCATGATCTGGGCCGCGCTGCGCTTCTGGCAGCCCGGCGCAGTGGCGGCGAGTCTCGTTTTGGCCGCCATCGCGATTCCGCTCACCGCTCACGACCACGGGTCGTTCTCCGGCTTCCCCCTCGACGACCGGCTCGCGCTCGCCCAGACCTTCGTCGGCATCACCTCGATGTCGGCGCTCATTCTGGCCGCAGTCATGACGGAGCGCCAGCGAATCGAGGACGCCGCGAGATACATCTCGGAGACGCTTCAGCGGGGACTTCTCCCGGCCAACCTGCCGAAGATCCCGGGCGCCGAGGTGGCCGTGGCATCCAGGCCCGCCGGCGAGGGCGACATCGTCGGCGGCGACTTCTACGACTGGTTCGCGAGCGGCACCGGGAGCTGGGACGTGATGCTGGGCGACATCGGCGGTAAAGGTGCTGCGGCGGCGCGCACCACCGCGTTGGCGCGCTACACGCTTCGTGCCGATGCCGCACACGAGGACCGCCCGAGCCGCATCCTCGGGCTTCTGAACGGCGCCCTGCGGCGTCAGGCTCCCGGGGAGACCTGCACCGTTGCGTACGGCCGAATCATCCCGAAGGACGGCGGCGGCGCTGACCTCGTCGTAGCGCTTGCGGGGCATCCGCTCCCGCTGGTCATCAGAAGCGACGGCATCGTGGAACGGGTCGGTGTCGCGGGCAACCTGCTCGGCGCGGTGCCAAACCCGCTGCTTGCCGATCGGCGCGCCACGCTCGCGCCGGGCGACGCCGTTCTCCTCTACACGGACGGCCTGACCGACGCGTACGCCCCGCAGCGAATCGTCAGCCAGGACGAGCTCGTCGAGGCGGTGGCCTCGTGCGCCGGAGGTCCGGCCGCCAACATCGCCGCGGGGGTCCAGCGCATCGTCCTCGAGGGAAACGGCAACGGTCCTCGTGACGACATCACGGTGCTGGTTCTGCGGATCGCTCCGCCCTAACGATGGCTCGCGCCCCGGCCTGCCGCACCGCGCGCGAGAGGGTCTCGATGTCATAGGCACCGTAGTGCCGGCGGCCGTTGATGAAGAACGTCGGAGTTCCGGATACGCCGCTCAGATCCGCGCTGTCGACGTCACGGGCGATGCGCGGGGCGCCGCGGCGATTCCGCAGGTCGTCGGCGAACCGATCGGTGTCGAGCCCGAGCTCCTCCGCGTAGCGCACCAGATCGCGTGGCTCCAGAGCGTCCTGATGGTCCAGCAGCAGGTCGTGCATCTCCCAGAACTTGTCCTGGCGTCCCGCCGCCTCCGCAGCCTCCGCGGCGAGCTGCGCGTGAGGGTGGACGTCGTTCAAGGGTAGGTGGCGCCAGACGTACCGGATGTCTCCGTGGCCGCGCAGGAGTTCGCGGACGGCGGGCTCCGCCCGGCCGCAGTAGGGACATTCGAAGTCGCCGTATTCTGTGATCGTCACCGGAGCTTCGTGCGGGCCCCGAACGTGATCGGCGTCGGGGTTGACGTCGACGGCCAGGTCGACCGCGGTCTCGGCGGTTCCAAACATCGCTCGGATCCGCACCCGCCGTGGAAGCAGCAAGGTGCCGCGGTATACGGCCAGGCTTAACAGCGTGGCGGCGGCGCCCGCAACCAGGATTCCCACCTTGGCCTCCTCAAGGTCCGCCCCCGAGAACGCCAGGGCGGCGATCAGGAGCGAGATCGTGAAGCCGATCCCGGCGGCGGCGCCGGCGCCCAGCACCGAGGCCCAGCCGACGGTCGGCCGGATGCGGCCTCGCGAAAGTCGGGTTACGAGCCAGGTGCCGCCGCCGATGCCGGCCGGCTTTCCCACGATGTAGCCCGCCACGATGCCGATCGTGATCGGCGAGGTCGCCGCCCGCGACAGGAGCTCCGAGTCGATGTGGATCCCGGCGTTCGCCAGCGCGAACAGCGGCACGATTACGTAGCTGGTCCAAGGGTGGTACAGGTGCTGGAGACGCTCGTTCGGGGGGACCGCCGACGTGAGCCCCAGCCGAGCAGTGCGGGCGAGCTCCGGCGTCGGCTGCTCGCGAAACTGCCGGAAGAGGTCGCTCGCCCGCTCGAGGTTGCCCCGGTCCGCGGGGGCGGCATACGTCAGCAGCCCCATCGCCAAACCCACCACGATCGGATCGACGCCGGACTCGAACAGCGCGACCCATGCGGCGGCGCCGAGCGCGAAGTAGAACGGCCCGTAACGGATCTGAAGCCGGGTAGCCGCGAAGATGGCGCAGAGCAGGGCGATCCCGATCCAGAGGGCAACGAGGTCGAGCGCCCCTGAATAGACGATTGCGATGACCGCGAGCGCGACCACGTCGTCGGCGACCGCGACGGTGAGGATGAAGGCGCGCAGGCGGTCGGGGAAGCGCGGCCCCACCAGCGCGAGGGCCCCGAGCGCGAACGCGGTGTCGGTCGACATCGCCACGCCCCAGCCCTCGGCCGACGGCTTGCCCGCGTTGATCGCCAGGAAGATTCCGGCGGTGAGCGCCGCCCCGCCCGCGGCGGCGGTCACCGGGAGAACGAGGCTGCGCCGCTCGCGCAGGTCCCCCAGATCGAACTCCCGCCGCGCCTCGAGACCCACGACGAAGAAGAAGAACGTCATCAGCCCGCTGTTGACCCAGTGGCCGACGCTCTGCGAGATCCCGGCGTCGCCCAGCCTGATCGACAGCGTCGCGTCCCACACGTCCTCGTACGAGGAGTGGTGGATGTTCGCCCAGACGAGCGCGGCGACGGCAGCGGCGAGCAGGAAGCTCGCGCTTCCGGTCTCGGTGCGGAGGAACGACCGGAGCGGCGCCTCGAGGCTGCGCGCCCAGGCCGTGCGGCCCGAGAATCGCGCCGTGTCGGTCGCCGCCTCCATGATCCGATTCTGGCGACCGAGGGGGCGGGTCGCTTACGGCGTCAGGGCTACCGCTGCTTCCCGCGTCGCGACGCGGAAGCTGAAGCTCTGCTCCAGATACAGGCGGACCGAGTCCGTGTCGTGGCTGGCATAGCCGATCGAGAGATCCTGGCCGCACTCGAACAGGAAGTGCCCGCCGCCGACGCTCAGGGCGACCGCGCCCTGGACTCCGGGCGCCCACACCAGCGGGCCGCCCAGGATGCGACCCAGGTGCTCGAGCAGCGGATAGCCGCCGTGCTCGCTGGTCTCCAGGACCCGGGTATGCGCCTCCGGGCTGAGGGCGAGTCCGTACGGTCCGTCGATGCCGGCGGCGCGCAGCGTGTCCACGGCCTTGGCCACGTGTCGCGGGTAGCGCTCGCAATCCTCGCCCAGCGTGATCGTGTCGTGAGGTGTCGCTTCGGCGATCCCGGTGATGCCGGCGGTGCGCCAGCCGTGAAACACCGCTGCGTTCTCGGCGACGGCAATCGTGAGGGCCGCGGCATCCAACTCGCCGAGGTCGATGTCCTCAGCCCCCCGGTCGGCATCCGCCAGCTCGGAGCGCGCGACGTCGAAGTGGGCGCGCGCTTCGACCAGCGCGAGGACGCGGCGGCTGCCCGCCTCGATCCCCTCGGGCGCGTCTGCGACGCGCTCGACGCGCCCAAGGTCGGTGGCCGAATACTGCCATCCATGCGGGCCCGAGAAATCCACGAGCTTACGCGCGGCGAGCGCCGGGACGACGCGCTGACGAGCTTCCTCGTCCAGCCTCCTCCAGACGTCCTCCGTGATCGGCGCGCGCTCGCGCAGCAGGTGGCTGGTGCTCACGACTGGGTTTCCCTGAGGCTGCCGATCCCGAGCGACTCGCCGCCGGCCAGCGGAGCGCCGCGCGCCGCCTCGCCCTCGGCCGCCTCCTCCTCCGCCTCCTCGCCGAGCTCGACGATGTCGCCCTCGGTGAAGAGGATTCCGGAGGCGATCTCGCGCCACGCCGGGCTGCGGCGCAGGAGGAACTCGAGGTCCATGGAAAAGTGCTTGAACTCCTCCTCCTGCGCGTCGCGCATGATCGCCAGCGCCTGCCGATCGGCCTCGACCGCGAGGCGCTGCTCGTACCAGCCGATCGCCTCGGCCTCCTCGATCAGCGAGGTGCACAGGCGGGCGAACGTGCGCGTCGCCGCCGGGAGCTCGCCCGGGGGCTCGTGGTACTGCTCCGTGCCCACGGCGACATCTTTTCAAGTGCTCAGCGGGTGTGACGCTACGCACGCGCGCCGCCGCCACGGAGCCGCAGGTACTCGGCCCTCGCCTGGAACGTCTCGCGCATCTCCGACGTCAGCCCGTCGAGGAACTCGCGGCGGTAGACGTCGTCGGTAAGCATCGAGATCGCGAAGTAGAGGCCGGTAAAGGCCGCGAGCGCACCCGAGACTCGGAGGAGCTCCTCGGTGACGATCCCGTCGTGGCCGAGGAAGTCGATGGTCACGAGCACGTGACCGCCGGAGCCGATCCACGATTCCAGAACGCCGGCATCGATCAGCAAAGTGCCCAGCACCACGAAGAAGGCACCGACGGCGAGGCTCACAAGGAGAACCTGGAGAGCCTGTCCGACGAACATGACGAGCCCAACGTTCAGTCGCTGGCGACGGTCCAGCTCCGCTCCGGCACCGCCAACGTCACGCTCGAGCGAGCGGACCTCCTGCGGCAGCCGAGCGATGAGGAACGAGGTCCCGAGCGCGATGAACAACGCCGCGAGGATCACGAGTGACGCCACGGACGCCTCCGAGAAGACCTGCCACATCTCGGTTGTCAGGAACAGGACGACCGAGAAGATCATCAGCAGTGGAATCGCCCGCGTGAGCAACGCGAATGATGCGGCGAGCTGACTGAGCAGCCGCGCGAGCGCCCAGCGAACGATCGACAGCAGGCCGTACCCGACAATTGCGTAGATGAGCGCGAGAAGAGCGGCGTTTGCCGCCGCCGTCGCGAGTGCGCTCCGCCACTGGCCACCAAAGGCGAGCGGCAGGAGAGCCGGCAGCAAGACGAAGATCGTGAGCTCGACGGGGCCGACCTCCTCGGGCAGAGCCAGGGCGGGTCGCCCCCTCACACGGTTCACGATGGCACCCGCCGCGATCAGGATCGTGAGCCCTCCGAGTGCAGCTCCGACATTCGCCGCGAGCGACCAGTCGAGACTCGTAGCGCCGAGCATCTCGCCGAAGAAGACAAGTGCGAGGAGCGGCACGACCCGGTTGAAGACGTCGGTGGAAGCCGAATAGCCCTCGATCCAGACCGGCAGGCCCGCGCGCCGGAACCGGCGCTCGTACTCGCGAAGGCGCGCCTCATCGCTCACGGCACCATTTCAACGGCGCGCGCGGACGTCAGGCGCTCGGCGGGGCGCCTCCCTGGGACTGGGACGCCAGGCGCTGGATCATCGTGTCCTGGCCCGCGAGGGTGAAGAGCTGGTAGCGGCCGTTGAATTCAACGCTCTCGAAGTTAGAGCGCTGCCAGTGCTCTGCCGGAAGCTGGGCGAGATCGGCGTATCCGAGCTCCGCTCGGTCGCGGCAGGCGAGCGCTAGTACGAAAGGCCACGATCTCCGGAACGGACCCGACGACCACGGTCGAGTCGCGCCTCGTCCGGCCCTCGGCGAAGACGTGGTGGGTGAGCGTGTCGAAACCATCCCCCCAGCTGGCCCCTGCCAACGTCGTCGTGGCCGCCGACCCGGTGAGGAGGGCCAGCGTCACGGCGCGCAGCTCGTCGGATCCCACGTATTCGAGGCCTCGCTGCGCAGCGAACTCCGTGATCCCGTCGCCGACGGACGCAATGTAGTCCAGGGGTCCCGCCCGGCCCGCCCGGCGGGGCGGAGGCGATCGCTACAGATTGACCGTGGCCATCCCGGCCTCGTCATAGCGGTCGCCGGCCGGCTCGGGCAGTTCCGCGTCGATGCGCGCGAGATCCTCGTCGGTCAGCTCGACGTCCACCGCTGCGGCGTTCTGCTCCACGTACGTGCGCCGCTTCGTTCCCGGGATGGGGACCAGGTCGTCGCCCTGAGCGAGCGCCCACGCGACCGCCAGCTGTGCAGGAGTGATGCCGTTTTCGGTGGCGATCTCCCTGACCTTGTCGGCGATGCGTTGGTTCGCCTCGAAGTTCTCGCCGCTGAAGCGCGGGTTATGGCGCCGGAAGTCGTCCTCGTCGAGCTCCTCGGGCGACGCGAAGCGGCCGGTCAGGAAGCCGCGGCCGAGCGGCGAGTAAGGAACAAAGCCGATGCCGAGCTCGCGACACGTCGGAATGACTTCGGGCTCGGGGTCGCGCGTCCACAGCGAGTACTCGGTTTGGACCGCGGTGACCGGATGCACCGCGTTGGCGCGGCGGATCGTCTGCGGCGCGGCCTCGCTCAGGCCGATGTGGCGGACCTTCCCCGCCTCGACCAGCTTGGCCATCGCACCGACCGTCTCCTCGATCGGGACGTCGGGGTCGACTCGGTGCTGGTAGTAGAGGTCGACGTAGTCCGTGCCGAGCCGCTTGAGCGATCCGTCGATCGAGCGGCGGACGTGATCGGCCGATCCGTCGAGCGCGCCGACGGTGGACATGTCACCGGGTACGGCGTCGTCCATGCGCCGGGCGAACTTGGTCGCGATCACGTACTCCTCCCGGTGGCCCTTCATCGCACGGCCGACGAGCTCCTCGTTGGTGAGCGGGCCGTAGAGCTGGGCGGTATCCAGGAAGTTGATCCCGAGCTCCAGCGCGCGCTCGATCGTCGCGATGCTCTCCCGCTCATCCGTCGTCCCATAGAACGCCGACATCCCCATGCACCCGAGGCCGATCGCCGACACCTCGAGGTCTCGCAGCTGTCGTTTCTCCATGGATCCCATCCTTTCCCGCTAGTGCTTGACCAGTGGACTCAGCATTGCCGACCTCGATGCGCCGGCGGTGAGAGAGCGTTTCGAACTGCCGGCGCCCCAGAAGAATGGCCCCTGCGCGGTCGTCGTCCTCACGTCGATCGACCAGTCCAGCTCGCGCAGGCGCCGCTCCAGTTCCGCCGGCTCGAGCGGAACCTTCACGATTCGATAGGCGCTGCCGTCGTTAAGCCGACGGCGAATGGCGACCGACGACTCGCCACCGGCCAGCTCATCCGTCGTGCGGTAGCCGTCGTCGATGAAGAACACCCGCCCGTCCGGCTTCAGACACTCGCCGACCAGGGCCCAGAAAGCGTCGAAGCGCTCCGGCGGCACGTGCGAGAGCCAGAAGCCGAAGAAGACGACGTCGCAAGGCCGCCGCGGCCGCCAACTGAAGATGTCGCCGCGCTCGAAGCTCGCTCGCGCTTCCCCGATCTGGCGCCTCGCGATCCCCAGCATTTCGGGGGAGGCATCCACGCACGTGAGGCTCGTGGCGTGCCTCGTGAGGAGCGCCGTCCAGGTGCCGGGGCCGCACGCAAGCTCGAGGACATCGCCCTCGGGACGGAATTCATGAAGCGCCCCGATGAGCTCCTGCGCGCTTCCTCCAACGTCCTCGAGCGCGTGGTCCTCGTACTCCGGCGCCAGCGCGCGGTAGTAGGAGATCTGCTCCGCGAGGAGGGCTTCGAGCTCCGGGTTCGGCCGTGCGGTCATCGCCTCATCCCTTGACCACGCCGATCGGACGAAGGCGCGCGACCCGCGCCGCGAGCGCCGCCCGCTCAACGACCTCGACTACCCGCTCGACGTCCTTGTAGGCCTCCGGCGCCTCCTCCGCCAGGCCGCGCGAGGAGGCCGCCCGCACCGCGATGCCGGCATCCTCGAGCTGCCGGCGAAGCGACGCGCCCTGCACCTGCTTCCGGACGGCCGTGCGCGAGAGGCGGCGCCCGGCGCCGTGGCAGGCGGTGCCGAACGAGCGCTCCATGGAGCCCGCGCGCCCGGCGAGGACGAATGAGGCCGTGCCCATGCTGCCGGGGATGAAGACCGGCTGGCCGGCATCGTGGTAGGCAGGCGGGACCTCGGAATGACCGGGCGGGAACGCGCGGGTCGCTCCCTTGCGGTGCACACATAGCTCGCGACCCTCGTGACGCTCGAGCTTCGCCACATTGTGGGCGACGTCGTAGACGGTACGCGTCCGCGCGGAGCAGGCGCGGCCGATCACGGTCGCGATCGCCTCGCGGGCCCGATGCGCGATCGCGGCGCGGTTCGCCCAGGCGAAGTTGGCTGCCGCGGCCATCGCCGCCAGGTAATCGCGCCCCTCGGGCGACTCGATCGGGGCGCAGGAGAGCTGGCGGTCCGGCAGCTCGATGCCGTAGCGCCGCAGCGACGCGTCCATGCGCTTAACGAAGTCAGTGCACACCTGGTGCCCCAGCCCGCGCGAGCCGGAGTGGATCAGGAGCGTCACCTGGCCCTCGCGCAGTCCATACGCCTCCGCGGCCGCGGCATCGTAGATGCTCTCGACGCGCTGGAGCTCCAGGAAGTGGTTGCCGGATCCCAGCGAGCCGAGCTGCCCCGAGCCTCGCTCCCGGGCGCGGGCGGACACCGCCGCGGGGTCCGCGCCGTCCAGCCTTCCGCCGGACTCCGTGTAGGCGAGCTCCTCCTCGCTCCCGATCCCAAGGTCGTCGAGGAGCGCCCGCGGTCCCTCCGCCAGAACGCGCTCGAGCTTCGCGCCGCGGATGCCGGCGCGGGATCCCTTCCCGCCGGCGCCCACCGGAACCCGGCGCGAGATCTCGTGGACGAGCGGCTCGCGCCGGTCGCCGAGCTCCGTCGCATCCAGCGGGAGCGCGAGCAGCCGCACCCCGCAGTTGATGTCGTACCCCACGCCGCCCGGCGACACGACGCCGTCGGGGGGCGCGGTGGCCGCGACGCCGCCGACCGGGAACCCGTAGCCCTGGTGGATGTCCGGCATCGCAAGCGATGCCTGGACGATCCCCGGGAGCGTCGCGACGTTCGCAAGCTGGTCCAGCGAGCGGTCGCGCTCGATCGCCGACAGGAGTTCGGAGTCGGCGAAGACCCGCGCCGGGACCCGCATGTCCACCCGCGCGCTCGCCGGGATCTCCCAGAGCTCGTCATCGACCCGCCGAATCGGCAGCTCAGACATCGAGCACCACCGTAGCTCGGTATCCGGAGTCCGCGGGCTCGAACGCCAGCCGGTGGTAGGTCACCGCCTTGACGAGCGGCGAGGGCTCTCCGTAATGGCCCTCGACCACCGCCCTGACGGAGTCCGGACCGAGCTCGAGCTCCCGCAGCACGACCGGCTCGAACCCCTCGACCTCGGCACCGAGCACGAGCTCCTCGAGCCATGCCGCAAGCAGCGCCGGACGGTCGGGGGCGGTCGCCTCGATGGCTCGCCCCTCATCGGCATCGCCCTTGATCTCAAGCAGCTCGACCAGCGCCGCGAGCGCATCGGCGAAGACCTCGCGCTCGCTCCGCGCCTCGATCGCGAACTCGACCTCGCCGGTGTGCTCGACCCATCGGTACATCCCGAGATGGATGGTCGCGCAGGCAGCGTGCCGACGATTGCCCGTTTGCCACACCTGAAAGATCGAGGCATCAGCGGTCCGACGCAGACCGGTGCGGACTTGCCGATCCCTGGCGGGATAACGACGTCATCGACGAGCGGGCGCCGCGCTTCAACCAGGCCGTGGTCGGCGCCGTGGCGCTTCTCGGCGCGGTGTTCGGCTGGCCGCTCGCTTGGGAGCTGGTGGCGGCGCAGCTGTTCATCGGGCTGACGCTCGGGCGGCGGTTCTGCATCCCCTGCGTCGCGTACTTCGAGTCGGCGATTCCGCGAGTGCCTATCTCGAGTTCACCCACCCGCTCTGCTCGGAGTGCACCGGTGGGAGCGGCGGCTCACCGCCGACGGCAAGCGGGTGGTGACGGTGGACCTTCGGGAGCGTTCGGATCTGGCGCGCAAGTACGGCGTCGTGATCGTTCCCACGGTCCTGCGGGTCGCGGGCGACGGCACCGTCCTCGAGCGGCTGGCTCCCGGAGCGCCCGGTTTGTCCCCACGACCCGTAGGGCGGTGGGATGGAACGGTCGCCACCGATCGGGACATCACGATCCGGGGAACGGCCCGCGGCGTCGATCCAACGGTCACGCCGCGCTCCTCGGACTGATCAGCGAGGCGGAGCCGAACCGCTGACCGAACGCAGGCGGCGCACTCCATCGGCGGACGGAGTGCCGGAGGCTTGCCGCTCGCCGCCGACGGCCTCCCGCAGCGCGGGCGCCACCTGCGCGCCGTAGCGCTCGACCGTAGCGGGGTCGTCGGTCGCCAGGATGAAAGTGCTGACGCCGTTCTCGAGCGCGAGCGGCAAGAGCTCCTCCACCCACTGCTCCGGCGGACCCTGGAGGAACCCGCCGTTGGTTGTCGTGAACGCACCCTGAACGTTGAGCAGCCTCCGGACCTCGCGCGAATCCCGGCCGGCGGACTGGGCCGCCTCGTCGATGATCCGGTTGCCGCGGGCGAGGTCGCCCTCCTGGACGTACGCGTAGCTCGGCAACCAGCCGTCGGCCTTGCGGCCAACAAAATCGCAGCATGCGGGGCTTGTAGGCGCCGAGCCAGATCTGGGTATCGTGCGCCGGCTCCGGGCCCCGCTTCGCGCCAACTACGCGGTAGTGCTTGCCGTCGACGTAGACGCCGCGACGCTCGGCCGGATTCCAGATCGCCCGGATGATGTCGATCGCTTCGGAGAGCGCCTCCACCGATTCGCCGGGCGTTCGCCGCGGACCGCCCATTGCCTCGATGGCGGCCCAGAAGGCGCCGGCGCCGAGGCCGAGCTCGAACCGCCCGCCCGACAGGAGGTCGAGGCTGGCCGCGACCCTAGCGATGACGGCCGGCGGTCGCAGCGGCAGGTTCAGCACGTTGGCCGAGACGTGCACCCTCTCCGTCTCGGCGGCCACCCAGGCAAGCAGCGTCCAGGTGTCGAGGAACGCGGACTGGTACGGGTGGTCCTGGAAGGTGGCGAGGTCGAGGCCGGCGCGCTCGGTCACCCTCGCGAGCTCCACGACGGCCTGGGAGCGCCGATTGAGCGGCGTGATGGAGGTGCCGAATTGAAGCTCGTGACGGTAATCGTCCCATCGTCGTCTCCTTCTGCGCACCTGGCGCGGAGTAGTTAAGGCTCGGAGTATTCCGCGAGCTCTCGCGATCGATGGGATCCGAGCTGCGCTGCACCTAACAGCGCAGCGTGGACGAACGGCGCGTAAGGATCTCGTAAGCCCGCCGTGTCACGCTCGCCCGCTCCAACGACCAGAAAGGAGAGGCGATGCGCAGCAAACGAGGTGTGATCGCGGCCGGGGTCGTCGTGGCGGCGCTTGCAGGCCCGGGCACCGGAGTGGCCGCGGCCGATTTCGTCTGCCCGGTCCTGGGCGCCAACGGGCACAACGGGGCCCAGGGTGTGGCGAGGGCGGCCGACAACAACCCCAACCTGCAGCAGATCGGCGGCGGAGACTGGTCGGTCATCGGCCCGGAGGTGGGGAACGGCGGCGTTCCCGACCGGGCGACGAATACCCTCCCGGATGGGAGACCTGGGGACCCCAACACCGAAGACCACGCAAGCCCGGGCGACACCGGTTATACCGCGATCTGGAACACCGACTGACGCGAAGCCAGCCGCGCGCGCTGGTCTCGGGGGCGCCGCGCGTCGCGCGCGGCGCTCCCCAGGACGGCCGCACGCCGATGGTGCCGGCAAGAGGCCGCCGGCAGTCGAGTTTGGCTCCTAAGGTTTAGCCGTCGATGGACGCCGCGGGCGTGAAACGGAGCGTTCTTGTCGTCGAGGATGAGCCGATCGTCCGCGACGTGTTGGTTCGCTACCTGAGTCATGCCGGCTACGAAGTCGGGACCGCTGCCGACGGCGAGGCGGCACTGGCGGCCGTCGCGGACGATGACCCCGATCTCGTCCTCCTGGACCTGATGCTGCCGCGCCTGGACGGGCTCGCCGTGTTCCGGCGCCTTCGAGATTCCGCGAGCCGGCCCGCGGTGATCATGCTCACGGCGCGTGGCGCCGAGAGCGATCGCGTGGTCGGGCTTGAGATGGGAGCCGACGACTACGTGGTGAAACCGTTCTCGCCGCGCGAGGTCGTTGCCCGCGTCCGTGCGGTGCTGCGGCGAGGGGCCTCCACGGAATCGAGTCACGTCATGCCTTCACGACTGAGCTTCGGCCGCGTCCAGATCGACACGCGGGCGCGAGCGGTGAGCGTCGATGGCGAGCACGTGGAGCTGACTCGGAAGGAGTTCGACCTCCTGGCGTTCATGGCCCGTAACCCACGGATGGCCTTCAGCCGCATCCGGTTGCTCGAGGAGATGTGGGACGTAGCCAGCTACTGCGACCCGTCGACGATCACGGTCCACATACGGCGGCTACGGGAGAAGATCGAGGCCGATCCGTCGAACCCCCGGCACCTGCGCACGGTGTGGGGAGTGGGATACCGGTTCGAGCCGTGAGCCACTTTCCGCCGCTTGCATTGACGGCGCTGGCCGCGGTGGCCGGAGCCGCCGTCGCACTGGCGGCGGCGGCAGCTATTGGCATGCCCGGGCAGGAGCTCCTGCACCTCGGGCTCATGCTCGGGCCCGGTCTGCTGCTGATCGTCCTGGTGGCCTGGGTCGTGATGCGCGAGGAGGGTCGCCGGCGAGAACGTTTGATCGACGCCCAGCGGCGCGATCTGATCATCGCCGTCTCGCACGATCTGCGAACTCCGCTTTCGAGCCTCCGGGCAATGGCGGAGGCGATCGACGACGGAGTGGTTGGCGATCCCGCGACGCTCCAGCGGTACACGCGAGAGATGCGGAAGTCCGCTGAGGCACTCTCCACCCTCGTCGACGATCTCTTCGAGCTCGTCCAGCTCGAGTCCGGTGCCATATCGCTCGAGGCCGAGCGGGTACGGCTTTCGGAGCTGGTCGAAGCGGCGGTCGCCGCCTGCGACCGGCAGGCGCTCGCGAAGGGGCTCGTTCTCGAGACGGCCCTCGATGGGGTGGCGCAGGTGCCCTGCTCGCCGCACCTCGAACGCGTCCTCCAGAACCTGCTCCAGAACGCGATCCGACACACCCCGGCAGAGGGGACGGTGCGAGTCGAGGCACGACGCGTCCGCGGCGCGCTGGAGCTGGCGGTCGAGGACTCCGGCGAGGGGATCGCGAAGCCCGATCTAGAGCGCGTGTTCAAGCCCTTCTGGCGAGGCGATGCGGCGAGATCAGAGCAGGGCTCGGGCCTCGGCCTCGCCGTCAGCAGGCGGATCGTCGAGGCACTCGGCGGGCGCATCTCCGTCCACAGCGAGCCCCGGCGCGGCGCGCGCTTCGAGGTCGTGCTGCCGGACGGGACGTGACCTCGTCGCGGACGCCCTGCCTCCAGGCACCGCTCGAGAATCCTCCGCGGGACGACTCCGGAGTGTCCGGGCCCGTAAGCTAATCCCAACATGGGGATCGCCGGAACGGCTGACGAGCGCCAGCACGCCCATCCGCCATCCCGCGCGGATGAGCTCGGTGAGATCGAGTTGCCGGACCAGGACGGCGTTCGGCAGCGGTTGGCCGAATACTGGAAGGACGCGCCCGCGGTCCTCGTCTGGCTTCGGCACTACGGCTGAACTTACTGCCGCCAACACGCGGTGCAGTTGCACCGCGAGCGGGAGCCCGTCGAGGAGGCGGGGGCACGTCTCGTGCTGATCGGGCAGGCCACTCCGCATCACGCGGCGCACTTCCGGCGGCGCCTCGGCATCGACCTGCCGGTGCTCGCCGACGAGAAGCGTGCGAGCTACAAGGCCGCGGGCGCGAAGATCGCAGCCCTCGATGAGCTCCTCGGCCCGAAGGTGGTCGCGAAGGGCCTCCTCACGGCGCTTCGCTCGCGACAGCCTCAGGGGCGGACCATCGGCCACCCGGCGCAACTGGGTGGCGCGATGATCATCCGCCCGGACGGCTCGGTCGCCTGGTCGCACATGTCCGAGGACGTGAGCGACAACGCAACGCCGGCGGAGATCCTCGCCGCGCTTCGCGAGATCTGATCGACCGCTCGAGTGCCCGCCGCGGCACGGACGTGTGCCACGCTTCGGCAATGCCCGATCCGTCGGTTACGGGGGGATGTCTGTGCG
The DNA here is from genome assembly GCA_046729615.1 of Actinomycetota bacterium. Lineage (GTDB taxonomy): Bacteria > Actinomycetota > Thermoleophilia > Solirubrobacterales > 70-9 > AC-56. The sequence goes on along the minus strand of JBKPHA010000017.1, from coordinate 14,972 downwards.
GCGGCGTTCGCTTCGAGCTCACGGAGCCGGCGACGGAGGCCGGCTACTGCCACTGCACTCGCTGTCAGCGGCGCACCGGAACCGCGGTATCGGCGCAGGCTCGGATCGACGGCCGCACGTTCAGGCTCCTACAAGGCGCCGATCTGGTGAAGTGCTGGCGCCCCGGGGACAGCGATTTCGAGAAGTGCTTCTGCCGCGAGTGCGGATCCCACCTCTTCAGCCGCAACGTCCGCGATTCCAGCCAGATGAGCGTTCGCCTGGGGGCGTTCGACGGCGACCCGGGCGTACGGCCGAGCTGGCGCACCTACGTCGCCTATGCCGCTCCGTGGGAGCCGATCCCCGACGACGGATTGCAGCGGTTCGCCGAGGGGAAGCCTCGCTCTTGAGCTAGAGCTCCGAGGCCGCCGCGCACATACGCTTGAGCGCATGGCTCAACCCGATCGCGCTCACGTCCGCCTCGCCGAACTGGTCGCCGCGCTCTCGCTGGGGGTCGACCTCGGTTTCGGTCAGCCGATGGAGCACGTGCTGCGTCAGTGCCTGATCGCGCTGCGGCTGGCCGAGCGGATCGGCCTCGGCGAGGGGCAGCGCGCGGTCGTGTACTACGCGGCGCTGCTCGTGAACGTCGGCTGCCACACGGACGCCCACGAGCAGGCGAAGTGGTTCGGCGACGACTTCGCGCTCAAAGCGATCAAGTACAAGCACAAGATGCCCAGCGCGGGCGGCGCGGCGGCGACGATGAAGCTGATCGGCTCACGGAACCCACTGCTCCATCGGTTCCGCGTTGGGTTGGAGTTTGCGATCTCGGGTCGCCGCGACCTCGATGGGATGATCGAGCACCATGCACAGATGGGGCGGGCTTTGGCGGAGCAGCTCGGTCTCCCGGAGGCAGTGTCCGAATCCATCGCAGACGCCTATGAGCAGTGGGATGGCCGCGGTTGGCCCGGCGAGCTCTCTGGCGAGGACGTGCCCCTGGCGAGCCGTATTGCGCAGTTCGCGGAGTACGTCGAGGTCGCGCATCGCGTCCGTGGCGTGGACGCCGCTAAGGGCTTGGCGCGCGACCGCGCCGGGAAGCAATTCGACCCCACCCTGGCCGAGCTCATCCTGACCGACGGGGACCTGATCCTTTCGGGTCTCGACGACGCCGACACCTGGCAGGCGGTCATCGCGGCGGAGCCTGGGCTGGCCCTCGTCCTGTCCGGCGAGCGATTCGACGCCTCGCTGACGGCGATCGCCAACTTCATCGACCTCAAGTCTCCCTACTTCATTGGCCACTCGGCGGCGGTTGCGGCTCGTGGCGGAAGCGGGCCGCCAGCTCCGGCTGCCGGAGGATGAGGTCCGGATGCTGCGGCGCGTCGGGCTCGTGCACGACTTCGGCCGCCTTGGCGTCTCAAACGCGATCTGGGACAAGCGCCGGCCGGTGAGTGGGAGCGGATCCGGTTCCAGCCCTGCCTGACCGAGCGGATGCTGAGGCAGTCAGAGGGGCTGGCGCAGCTCGGCCGATCGCGGTCCAGCACCGCGAGCGGCTCGACGGCTCGGGGTACCCGCGTGGGCTCTCTGGCACAGCGATCTCCCGCACGCCGCGGCTTCTAGCCGCCGCTGACCCCTACCAGGCCTCGCGCCAGATCTAGCGAATGGAGGCTTCGATGCCGACTGTTTCCAAGGACACCGCCGCCGAGCACCACGATCACGGCCCGGTCAATGAGTGGGGTGAGGACGTCGACGGCTACACGATCAACTTCGTCCGGTTCGCGGTCGACGTCGACTCGACCCCGATGCTCAAGGGACTGCCCGACGACCGCTGCACCTGCCCGCACTGGGGCTTCGTGTTCAAGGGCAAGGTCACCTACACGTTCGACGATCGCGAGGAGGTCCACGAGGCCGGCGGCGCCTTCTATGTGCCCGGCGGGCATCCGCAGCGGGCCGAGGCGGGAACCGAGTACCTCCAGTTCAGCCCGGCCGAGGAGCTGCGCGAGGTCTCGGAGACGATCATGAGGAACATGCGGCAGATGCAGGGGACCTGAGATATTGAGGATCAAGGTCACCGCGGAGAGCACGGCGCTCGCGTGAGAGCGCGGTAGCTCGCTGAAAGTCGGTGGAGCGGGCGCCCGCTCACCCCGCTCGATCGGACACTGCGAGCGCAGCGGCCTGAATCAAACCGGTCGCCGAATCGCCCGCCCGACACGCAAGGCAACCCTCGAGGCCGGTGTAAGGTGCTCGAGGGTGCCGCAATGTGCGCAGCAGGAGTAAGGGCGCCGTGAATACTCAGCTACTTGTGATCGGGGCTGGGCCGTACGCGCTCTCGACCGCGGCCCTAGCGTTCGAACGTGGCATCGAGACGGTGGTCCTGGGTCACCCAATGGGTTTCTGGCGGGAGAACATGCCCGACGGGATGTCTCTTCGCTCTGGCCCGGACTGGCACATCGACGGCGCCGGCATCCACACGCTGGAGGCTTACCTTGAGGAGCGGAGTATTGCCGCCGACGAGGTCGATCCAATCCCGATCGGCGTTTTCCTCGACTACGCCGACTGGTTTAGGCACAGCAAAGGGATCGAGGTTCGCGAACGGTTCGTCACTGAATTGGTGGTGCGCGACGGCCTGTTTGAGGCCACGCTAGCAACGGGCGAGCGGATCGCCGCTGACGCCGTCGTGGCCGCCCCCGGAATCCGCCACTACAAAAACGTTCCCCCGTGGACGTTCCAGGTACCGCCGGGATCCGCTGCTCACACTTGCGAGCTGGTGCGCTTCGAGGAGCTGGCCGGGGCGCGCGTCCTGATCATCGGCGGCAGGCAGAGCGCCTATGAGTGGGCTGCGCTGATCCGCGAGCACGACGCCGCACGCATTGACATCGTCCACCGCCACGACGTCCCTCGCTTCGACCGCGTCAGCTGGAAATTCATCGATGCCCACGTCGAGCGGACGATGAGCGTACCCGGATACTGGCGAAAGCTCGCAGCCCCCGAACGGGAGGCGATCGCTAGGCGCTTCTGGGAGGTAGGCCGGCTGACGCTCGAGCAGTGGCTGACCCCACGACTCGAATCGGACCGGATCAGGCGATGGCCCGGCACCGAAGTCGTTGAGGTCAGTTCGGACGGCGACGATGACGAACTGCGGGTGGTCCTCTCGAACTCCACGCACCTGGCCGTCGATCGCGTGGTTCTTGCCTGTGGATACCGTGTTGATCTGAGCAGCGTCCCGTATATGGCCGGCGTGCTCGACCAGGTCAAGCTCGCGGACGGCTTCCCTGTCCTGGACGAGGCTTTCCAGACCAGCCTGACGGGCCTCTACATCACCGGCTTCTCGGCGACCAGGGACTTTGGGCCGTTCTTCGGCTTTGTCAAGGCATCACCCGCCGCCGCGACGCTGATCGTTCGCGACTTACTATCGCGAAACTAACGCACACGGGCAATGCGGCTTCGCTGCGGGGCGCTCAGCGGTGCGGCCGGGCGGTTCCCCTCGCGCCCGATCTGAGGGGGCGAGTCATTGTCTGACCCGCGAGAGGAGCACCGGCAGATCGCCGGCGCGCTACATGATCGTCGCCTCCACCTAGTCGCCTCGCATGGCGACGAATGCGGTCACCAGCCTCCCGAAACTCTCCTGAACCCGGACCGAAGCTGGCCGCAATTACCGGTAGCGTCGCCGCGTCTACAACGACCACCCGAAGGAGGGACGGATGGACCGAAAGCTCGAGCTCGTGACGATCCCCGTCTCGGACGTCGATCGCCCGAAGCCCTTCTGCACCGAGAAGGTCGGCTCAACGCCGACGTGTTCGTCATCTTCAGCGATCCCGACGGCAACGGCAGGGGCCGTCCAGCAGCTCCCGCCGCGCGGATCCACAGCGTCGTAGCGATGAGCCCGGCCGGCGGCGGCGGTCTCAACCCGACGACCGCTGTGGCAAGCTCAGGGTGGACCCGTGATGAGGTCAACGAAGACGAGATGAACTCCCAAGACACCCCACCGCGGTCCGGATCGGCGATCAGCCTACGCGGGTTCGTGAAGCGATTCGGGCCGATCACCGCCGTCGACGGCCTCGACCTCGACGTCCCCTACGGGACCTGCGTCGGCCTGCTCGGCCCCAACGGCGCCGGCAAGTCGACGACGATGAAGGCGCTGACCGCACAGGTGATCGCCGACGAGGGCGAGCTCGAGGTCCTCGGCCACCGGCTCCCGGACGACTCGAAGCAGGCACGGGCGGAGATGGGGGTCGTCCCCCAGCTCGACAACCTCGACGTCTCGCTGACTGTCGAGCAGAACCTGCTCGTCTTCGCGCACCTGTACCGCGTTCCGGCGGCGGGCCGCAAGGCAGCCGTCGAGCGCGCACTCGAGATTGCGATCCTCAGGGGCCGGCGCGCCGCGAAGGTCAGTGAGCTCTCCGGCGGGATGCGGCGCCGGCTCCTCATCGCCCGCGCCCTCCTCCACCAGCCGCGGCTCGTCCTCCTCGACGAGCCGACCGTCGGCCTCGACCCGCAGGTCCGCCAGGGCCTGTGGGCGCTGATCGACGCGATGCGCGCGGAGGGCGTCTCGATCCTGATGAGCACCCACTACATCGAGGAGGCCGAGCGCCTTTGCGACCAGGTGACGATCATGTCCCACGGCAGGGCCGTCGCGGTGGGCCCGCCGCGGCAGCTCATCGCCCAGCACGCGGGAACGGAGGCGCTGGAGGTCTACGGCCCGCCGCCGCGGCTGGCCGAGGTCGAGCGCCACGCCCGGCAGCGCGGCTGGGCGACGCGGCGGACGGGGACCTCGGTCTCGATCCTCCACTCCAACGGCACGGCCGAGCTCGACGGGGTGCGTCGGGTGACGAACCTCGAGGACGTCTTTGTCCTCCTCACCGGCGAGGAGATCAGCTGATGGCAGTCGCTCCGGTGCGGCGCCGCCTGCACCGCCTCGAGCCCACCGCCCTCCAGGGGGTGATGGTGCGCGAGATCGTCAACTTCTCCTCGTTCTGGCGCTCCTCGACCTTCTCGTCGACCGTCGACCCCACCATCTACCTTCTCGCCTTCGGGTTCGGATTCGGCTCGCTGGTCTCGACCGTCGCCGGCTACGACTACATCGACTTCGTCGGAACCGGCATCGTCGCGACCACGGTGCTCTTCGCCGGCGCGTTCCCGGCCATGTACTCGACCTTCGTCAAGTACGAGTTCCAGCACACCTACGACGCGATCCTCGCGGCCCCGGTTGACACCGAGGAGCTGGTGACCGGCGAGGCGCTGTGGATCGCGGCGCGGGTCGGCGTCTACGGCACGGTGCCGATGCTGGTCGCGATGATCTTCGGGCTCAACCCGAGCTGGGGGATGCTGCTCGTTCCGCTGATCGCCGCGCTGTCCGGGTTCGGCTGGGCCTCGTTCGGGATCTTCATCGCCGCCAAGGCCGAGAAGATCGAGAGCTTCTCGTACTGGCAGAGCGGGCTGCTGACACCCATGTTTCTGGTCGCGGGGACGTTCTTCCCGCTCAGCGGGCTGCCGGAATGGGCCCAGGTGCTCGGCAACTTCAACCCCCTCTACCACTGTGTCCAGCTCGTCCGCGAGGCCGTGTTCGGCCTCTGGGGCTGGGCCGCCGTGGGCCACCTGGCGTTCCTGGTCGCGTTCGGACTCATCGCCTGGCGGCTCGCGATCCGCTTCATGGAGCGGAAGCTGATCCTGTAGGCGCGGCGGGCGGAGCTACGGCCGGAGGTGGGCCGCCGGCGCCACCCGTGTCTATTTGCGCATCTCCCGTTCGTCTTAGCGGTGCAGGTACCTAAAAGACACGAAAGGAGCCCCCGAAATGAGAACGGCACAGGAATATCTCGAGCGCCGGTGGAGCGCGTTGATTCTGCTCTGCGTCGCGCAGTTCGTCGTCGTTCTCGACGCGTCGATCGTGAACGTCGCCTTGCCCAGCATCGGCCGCGGCCTGGACTTCTCCGAGGCGAACCTTCCGTGGGTCGTCAACGCCTACGTGATCACCTTCGGCGGCTTCCTCCTGCTCGGCGGCCGGGCGGCCGACCTGGTCGGCCGGCGTCGCGTCTTCATGGCGGGACTGCTCGTCGTGGCGGTCGCCTCCCTCGCCGCCGGGTTCGCCGCAAACCAAGGCCAGCTGATCGCAGCTAGGGCGGCGCAGGGGCTCGGTGCCGCAATCATCTCGCCGTCCGCACTCTCGATCGTCACCACGCTGTTCGCCGATGGCGCGGAGCGCAACAAGGCGCTCGGCGCGTGGGGCGCCGTCGCGGGCTCAGCCGGAGCGGCGGGCGTGCTCCTCGGCGGCATCCTCACTGACGGCCTGGGGTGGCAGTGGGTGCTGTGGGTGAACGTGCCCGTGTCGCTCATCGCGCTCGCGCTGACGCCGGGTCTCATCCCAGAGAGCCGCTCCGAGTCGGCCACGCGCCACTTCGACGCCGCCGGGGCGGTCAGCGTGACGGCGGGGCTCACGGTCCTCGCCTACGCCTTCCTCGACGCAAGCAGCGCGGGCTGGGGCTCGGCGAAGATCGTTGGCCTGCTCGCCCTGTCGGTGGTCCTGATTGGAGCCTTCGTCGCGATCGAGCTGCGCTCGAGGGCGCCCCTCGTTCCCTTCCGGATCTTCCGCCTCCGGACGCTCACGGGCGCCAACGTGGTCGGGATCCTGCTGGGCGCGTCGCTGTTCTCGATGTTCTTCTTCATCTCGCTGTATATGCAGCAGGTGCTCGGATACAGCCCGATCCACGCCGGCCTCTCTTACCTGCCGCTCGCCGTGACCATCGTCATCGCGGCCGGCCTGGGCGGTCAGCTCGTCACGCGGTTCGGGTTCAAGCCGATCCTGGCGGCCGGGATGCTCTTCGTGGCCGCCGGCCTCCTCTGGTTCAGCCGGGTGTCCGCCGGCGGCGGCTTTACGACGGACATCCTCGGGCCGTCGCTGCTCGCGGCGATCGGCCTGGGCTTCGGCTTCGTCACCTCGACGATCGCGGCCGTCTCCGGCGTCAAGGAGCGAGAGCAGGGGCTGGCGAGCGGGTTGATCAACACCTCGCAGCAGATCGGTGGGGCGCTCGGCCTCGCCGTCCTGTCCACCATCGCTACGACGCGAACGGATCACGTGATGGCGAGCGGAACCTCGTCCCTGCCGAACGCGCTCACGCACGGCTTCCAGGGCGCCTTCATCGGGGGCGCGGTGATTGCGGCCCTGGGGTTCCTCGCGACGCTCGTCCTGATCCGCACCCGCGACAGCCGGGCCCACGTCGAGATGGCGAACGCGGAGGCGGCTGCGGCCGAGGCATAGCGGCAACAAAGCGCTGCCGTCGCGGCGGTCCGGCTGCTTTGGCTCAGTGTGCCGTCCTCGATCGTCTGTTCCTCCCTCATCGTTGATATTGCCAGCGCCGTGGTCACGAAGTGTGAGAACACTGTGCAGAACCCCGCGTCCGAATCGCCCCGGCTCACCTGAGCGCCCGCTAATGCTCCACGGACAGGCACGACCCCGTCCGAGGAGCTCTCACTGCGTGTCGCCAGGGCGGCAACGCGAGGCCGCGGCGCTCCCGATATCGCACCGGTGCTGAAGCGACGGCGCCGCGTCACAGGCGGGCGCTGGGTCCGTCTTAACCTCAGGGTCTCTTGTGGGACGCGTAGCGGTGATCTCCGACATCCACGGCAACGGCGCTGCGCTCGGTGCGGTGCACGCCGATTGGGAGCGGCGTGGAGCAGAAGCCGTGGTCTGCCTCGGCGACGCAACCGGCGGCGGCCCACAGCCGCACGAGGTGCTGACGCGCCTCCGGGAGCTGGACTGCCGGATGGTCCGCGGCAACGCCGATGAATGGCTGCTGTCCGGTCTACCCAGGCCCGGGGGCGACGCCGACAGCGAATCCCTCGAGGAGATCGTCGCTTGGGCGCGTGAGCGGCTGTCCGATGAGAATCGCGCGTTTCTGCGCCGCCTCCCGCTTACGCTCGAATTCGCTCTCGCTGACGCCACGCGCGTTCTGGCCTTCCACGGCACCCCTCGCGGAACGACCGAGCGCCTGCTGCACACGATGCCCGACTCCCTGCTCGCTGAGCGGCTGGGCGAACATACGGCCACCGTCCTTGCCGGTGGCCACACCCACCTGCAGGGCGTGCGCGGTTACCGCGGTGCCCTGCTGCTCAACCCCGGCAGCGTCGGTGTGCCGGTACGCGGCGAGCGGATCGAGAATTGGCTGCCGGACCAGCCGGGTTGGGTCCCAGCCTACGCGGAGTACGCGATCGTTGAGTCCGAGCGTGGCGCGCCCGCCGTCACCCTCGTGCGAGTACCCGTCGAGGTCGGCGAGGTTCGGCGCGCCGCCGAGCGCAGCGGGATGCCGCACGCGGGCAGCTGGGCCGCGTTGCTGGCGCGTCGGGTAGGCCGGTTCAACCAGCGCCCTTTCCCATGAACCACTATGGGGTCCACCGGAACGAGCGACGTGAGCGCTCCTGGTGTCGGTGCATTGCGATAGCTGAGCGACGCGATCTCGCGCAACCGCGAGGTCGAGGTGGCGGCGCCCGATCGGGCGTGATCGGCGGCGAAGCCGTCACGGGTCCCATGAACGCGGAGACGCTCGACGCCCTGATGGCGCTGGAGGATCGCGCGCTCTTCGTCCGGGGCAACGCGCACCGCTGGAAGTTGAGGTCTATGATGACCCGGAGTCCGCAGCGTCGGACGATGCGCATCCGGGCAAGCGCGCCACGGCGTGGCCGGCGGGGCATATCGGGCGGGATCATCGCGCCTTCCTGGCTTCATTCGCGCCCGCGGTGGAGCTGGACCGGGACGGGCTGGCCGGACCTCGACGAGTTCCTGAAGGAGCGTTTGCGCACCGGCGGGCGCCACCGCTCGGTGACACCGCATGCGACCCGCTCGGGCGCGGAGACGCCGCGCTACCGTGTGTTCCCCGCAGTCGTTATAAGGAGGCTCAGCATGTGCTGGTCGAAGTACGAGCGCGAGCAGTGGGAGCGCGAGCGCCGTGAGCGGGAGAAGGAGCGCGAGGCGGAGCGGCTCCGCTGGCTCTCCGCAACCCAGCCCGAGCGCGACGAGCCTGAGCCCGAGCTCGAGACCGAGGAGCCTGACCGCGAGCTCGTTCGCGGTTAGCTCGACCGACTCACAGGATTCGAGGGCCGCCCACTTCACCGGGCGGCCCTCGGCACCCTCGGCCCGTCCATCAAGGCCCGCGGCTGAAGATCCTGCAACGGCGGACGAGCGAATTGCAGATCGCACCGGCGTGGCGATGAGCTGACGGACGTACCAGGTCTCGGGCTTGATGTCGCGCTCGGCGAGGCGTCTCGTGCAGGCCTGGCGGTAGGTTCCTCGGCGAAGGCCAAGGCCTGGCCCAACTGGGCCATAGCAGCTGCTGGTGTGGCCCATTCACGGCCTCGTCACATTTTCGTCGACGCCGGGGTCTACGCTTTTGCGGGGATTTCACCGATGGACGCGCTCAGCTCAGCAGCCGGGATCTGGGCGCGCTCCGTTCGTTTAGGCGGGATCCCTCGAGGACAATCCGTGGCGCCCGCGGCGGCTGGCTGATGCTCGTCGCCCGGGTGATAGCGAGGGTGGAGCCCGGCGGGGCGCAACTCGGAGCGATCCGCCTGATTCAGGCGCTGCGCCCGCACGGCGTCAGCACGCGGCTGCTCGTCGGCGAGGCGACGAGCCAGGGCCGCAGGTTGCTCGACGAAGCAGACCTGGACTTCGAGGTCTGGGGAGGCGCCGCCGACGACCTCCAGTACGAATGCGATCCGCGCTTTGCGGCCTGGCTACGACCGCGCCTCGAGGCCGCCGACTTGGTCCACGCGCACATGTTCGGTGCTTGGTGGGCGGCAAGCGAGGCGGTCGGTGCCGACGTTCCTCTGGTCGGCAGCGAGCACAACGCGATCCGTTGGCCCGCACGCCCTCGTCTAGGGGAGATGCGCCAGGCGCTCGCTCGCCTTGACGCGTGCTTCGCTCACGGCCCGGCGGCCACGGCGATGTTCCTCCGCCTCGGCTTGCCGCCGACCCGGCTTCATCCGGCCAGCTCGCCGATCGAGCAACCGACCCCCCACGCGGTCCGTCGCCTTCCACGGCCGCGGCTTATCTTCGCCGGCCGATTGCATGGCGAGAAGGGACCGGACCTCCTGCTCGAGGCCTTGGGCCGGCTGGCATCGCCGGTGCCCACCTTTGTGCTCGGCAGCGGCCCGCTGGCGGCGTCGCTGCGGCGTCGCGTGATCGCGTTCGGGCTCGCTGCGACCGTCAAGCTGGTGGGCTGGCAGCCTCGGATCGGCCCGTGGCTTGCCGGCGCCAGCGCCTGTGTCGTGCCCTCGCGCCACGAGGCGTGGTCGCAGACCGCGGTCACCGCCATGGCGCACAGGGTCCCGGTGATCGCCACAGCCGTCGAGGGACTGCCCCTGACTCTCGCCAAGGGACGGGGTGTGCTGGTCCCTCCCGAGGATCCCGACGAGCTCGCGAGGGCGATCTCCGCGATCCTCGCCGGCGGAAGCGAGGTCGATCTCGCGGGCGCGCAGCGATACGCGGCGCGCTTTTCGCCAGTGCTGGTCGCGGCCCACTACGCGCGCGTCTACAGGCGGCTGCTCGCGCCGCGCGTTGCGGGAGTCGCCGCCGCCGCGTAATCAGTCGACGACCTCGGGCTGCGTTCAGGCGAACGCGGCAGCTAGTCCATTCGGCATGATGGAGGAGAACCAGCGCCGCGGGGTCCGTCGATGCACTGGGCGCCTAGGTGCCATCCGCTGCGGATGCAGGCGATCGTAAGAGACAGGTACGGCTCACCGAATGTCCTGGAACTCAAGGACATAGACAAACCCGTCGCCAAGGATCGTGAGGTGCTGGTGCGCGTTCACGCCGCCTCCGTCAACCCCGCCGACTGGCACTTCATGAGAGGGAGTCCCTACATCATGCGCCCGCAAGCCGGGCTGCGCAAACCGAAGGACACCGTCCTGGGTTGCGATCTGGCGGGGCGGGTCGAGGCCGTCGGTGACAACGTCACCAGGCTTCGGCCCGGCGACGAGGTGGTCGGGAGCCCATTTATGCGCGGGTTTGGCGCCTTCGCCGAATGCGCACGCGTTTCGGAGGACCTCCTGGAGCTGAAGCCGGCCAATCTGTCCTTCGGGCAAGCGGCTGGGGTACCCCTCGCCGCGTTGACGGCCCTGCAGGGTCTGCGGCATCAGGGACGGATCGAGCCGGGCCAGAGGGTGCTCGTTATCGGTGCCTCGGGAGGCGTGGGGACGTTCGAGGCCGACGTTCGCCGTGCAGATCGCCAAGTCCTTCGACGTCGAGGTGACGGGCACCTGCAGCACGAGGAACACTGACATGGTCCGATCGATCGGCACGGACCACGTCATCGACTACACCCAAGCGGACTTTATCCAGGGTGGGCAGCGCTACGACCTCATCTTCCAGTTGGCGGGGACGGTTTCGCCGTCGGGCTGCAGGCGCGCGCTTACCTCCAACGGGACGCTCGTACTGAGCAGCGGGGAATCCGACGGTCGCTGGCTCGGCCCCTGGATCGTGTGTCAAAGCCGCTGCGTTGTCACCGTTCGTGCGCCAGACCCTGCTCAGCTTCACGGTGAAGCCAAACAAGGAGGACCTGCACCTCCTGAAGGAGCTCATCGAGGCGGGCAATGTGATGCCGGTAATCGACAGGACCTGCTCACTGGGCGAGGTCCCGGACGCGATCCGGTACCTGGAGGAAGAACACCCTCAAGGAAAGGTCGTCATCACGTGTGAGGCCCCTTGACCGGCGCGTATGTCCGGTCGCCGACCATGCACCACTCCGCCCACCGACTCGGTGACAGGAGGCGCCGCTGGAACTTCCTCGCGCCACGCAAGCGCTCGCAGCGCTTGCTTGCGTAGAACTTCGCTTGTTCAAGCGCCTGTCTTGACTGGAAAGGTTCTGCGCCGCTTCACGTCTGGTCTGCGCAGCGGTGGCCAGGACCATGCGGGATTCTCTGTCACCGTCGGGGTGGCAGCCCGGTCCGGACCGATCGTTGACACGCTGCTGTGGCAAGGTGGGTTCACCACCGGCGAAGCGAACTCCTAACGCGCCCCACGCACGCTTCACGAGGACAAGCAATCCGAGTCGGCACCTCGAGCTGGGCCGACCCCGGCTTTCTTCGCTACTGGTACCCGAAGGGGCTTTCGCCGGCTCGGCGGCTCGCCTACTACGCCGAGCGCTTCGACTGCGTCGAGCTGAACGCGAGCTTCTACTCCGTCCCCGCCGAGCGCCAGGCCGAGCTATGGGCTGATCGGACCCCGGACGGCTTCCTGTTCGACGTGAAGCTCCACCGGTATCTGTCCTTCCACGCCACCGAGCCCGACGCGCTTCCCGCCGACCTGCGCGAACATGCCGAGGTGGACGAGCGACGCCACCTCGTCCGCGACCGCGAGCTCGAGCGCGAACTCGCCCGCCGGATGCGCGCAGCGACGGCCCCGCTGGCCGACCAGCGGAAGCTCGGAGCATTCCTCCTTCAACTCACCCCTGGTTTCTCTCCGCGCCGAAACCGGCTCGCGGAGCTCGACCCGGTCTTCGATGAGCTCGAGCCCGTCCCGGTCGCGGTCGAGTTTCGCCACCGCGGCTGGGTGGAGCGCGGGCGCCTCGCCGAGCTAAAGCGCTACCTGAGCGGTCGGGACGCCGTGCTCGTCGGCGTTGACGCGCCGCGCGACGAGCACTTCACGATCCTCCCTCCCGTCGACGCGGTGACGAACCGGCGCCTCGCCTACCTGCGCTGCCATGGGCGAAACCTCGACGGCTATCTGCGCGGGCGAAGCGTCGCCGAGCGCTTCGACTACGACTACCCCACCGAGGAGCTTGAGGAGATTGCCGAGCGGGCGCGCGTTCTCGCCGACGAGGCGGAGGAGGTGCACGTGATGTTCAACAACAACGCCCGCGACTACGCGCCGAAGGCGGCGCGGCGGTTGTTGCAGGCGCTTGGGCAGCCCAGTCACTAGAGCCTCTCCGTGGCTGCTGATGGGACCGCCAGAACCGATTCGGCGATGACGATGTGGCCGGAGACGCCATCCGAGCTGGTCCGCGTCCAGCGCGAGCTCGCCAAGCTGAACTCTGCGCGCTGGCACCCGTCTGCTCCGCGGCCCTTCGTCGCCGGCTGCTTCGTCTGCTTCGCGCGAGGCGCATTCGCGCCCGGCGATTCCGCAGAGCGCGGCTGGGCGGGCGCTACGCTGATGCGCGCCGACCGCAATCTCGCCGGCACCGCCGTCGTCCGTGGCGAGGCGGGTGCCCCGTATCGGCCGGGGCTATTGGCGCTGCGCGAGGGCCGGCTCCTGGAGGCAGCGGTTCGGGCGCTGCCCGAACCGCCCGAGGTTGTGATCGCGAACGCCACCGGGCGCGACCACCCCCGCCGTGCCGGACTCGCCCTTCACCTCGGCGCGGTGCTCGATCTCCCGAGTGTCGGCGTCACCGACCGGCCGCTTTTGGCATCGGGCCCGGATCCGGGACCCGAGCGCGGGGCGAGGACCCCGCTCCTGCTCGACGGCACGGCGGTGGCGCTCCTCCTCCGCACCCGCGCCGGCGCCCGCCCCCTCGTCGTCCATGCGGGCTGGCGCACGGACCTCGACACGGCGGCGTCGGTGGTGCTCGCCGCGATCCGGCGGGCGCGCACGCCGGAGCCGCTTCGGCGGGCGAGGCGGGCGGCGCGCCGGGCGCGAACCGCGGAGGAGGATGCCCGTCGGTGATCCGCTCGCTGCTCAACTCGCTCCTGTACTTCCCCTCCCGCGAGATCATCGAGACCCCCGACCGGGCGGGGCTCAAGTACCGCGAGCTTGCCCTCGCCACCGAGGACGCCGAGCGGCTTCACGGCTGGTGGATCGCGGCACAGACCGATCCGCTCGGGCACCTCCTGCTCTGTCACGGAAATGCCGGCAACATCGGCGACCGCATTCTCCACGCCGTCCTGCTGACCGCGGTCGGGTTCGACGTGGTGCTGTTCGATTACCGCGGCTATGGCCGCAGCAGCGGCAGGCCGAGCGAGGAGGGCACCTACCGCGACGCCCGGGCGGCGCTCGCCTGCCTGCTCGAGCAGCCGGGGGTCGACCCGGCGCGTGTCTTCTACCTCGGCGAGTCGCTCGGCGGCGCCGTCGCGTTGGATCTCGCGCTCGAGCGTCCGCCGGCGGGCCTCGTGCTGCTCTCCGCCTTCACCGGGGTCCGGGAGCTCGGCCGCATTCACTACCCGTTCCTGCCGGCTGCGCTGATTCCCGACGCCTATCCGACGCTGCGCCGCATCCACGCGCTGCGCGCCCCGCTTCTGGTCCTCCATGGCGAGCGCGATGAGATCGTGCCGCTCGCCCAGGGCAGAGCCGTGTTCGAGGCAGCCCCGGGGCCGAAGCGCATGCACGTGTCCCCTGGCCTCGGCCACAACGACACCATCCCCCTCGCCGGGCCCGAGCTGGCCGATGTGATCGCCTCCTGGGCCAGACGCCTGGGGGCCTCGGCGGCCGCCCGCTGATCTCAAATCGCGGGGCCTCGCTGAAGCCAGTCTGCCGACCGCGGCGGTGCTTCGCCTTCCGTCGGCGATGCCCGTCGCCGCAGGATTCAGATCGTATTGCTGCTGCGCTTCATCGGGCGGCGACGATGTCCCGTGCCGCGGCGCCCCGTAAGTCGACCTGCGCGGCCGCGCTGGGAAGAAGCGGCGCCCGAGCCCGAACCCTCACCGATGGCGACCGTGCAAGTCGGTGACCGGCCAGCAATCCCGAGTGCCGGCCGGCCGCGAAAGGACTACTGGCGGAAGCGCACCAGCTTCACGCGATGTGATCCACCTCATGGCCGGTCGGGGATCAGGACCCCTTCGTGTACCAGACGTCGCCACAACAGTAGAGGGACGAGCCGTCGGCCTCACCCCAGATCACGTGGGCGATCCCCGTTGAGGTCACCGCCATGCCGAAGTAGTCACCGTCCGTAAACGTGTACCCGTCTGGGCTCTTGTACGGCGCTCCGGACCCCATGTTCGACAGTCGAACGGGCGATCCCCAGTTAGTCCCTCCGTCCGCGCTCCGGGCATACCAGGTGTTGAACTGGCCCGTCCGATTGTCCTGC
>JBKPHA010000016.1:0-41924 GCA_046729615.1 Actinomycetota bacterium | reverse complement strand
TGGTCACCCGCTCGGCGCTCCAGAACGCCGCCTCGATCGCCAAGAACATCCTGACGACGGAGGCCGTCGTGGCCGAGCCGCCGGAGAAGGAGCCCGCCGGCGCGGGCGCCGGCATGCCCGACATGGGCGGGATGATGTAGGAGCACTTCCTCTGCTATGCGCGCCGCAGGCGCGCATCGCTTGGATGCTTCGAGAGGGCCCGGCGGGACGCCGGGCCCTCTCGCTTACGACGGGGCAGCGAGGGGGACGGTGGCCGCCGAGGCTGCACTCTGTTCCACCAGGCGCGACAAACCGCAGCCTCGGCCCGGCGGTAGGCTCCCTCGCCGATGGACGATTCGGGACGGCGCCGGCGGCACAGGGTTCTCCACCTCGACGACATCGACGCAGTTCCCGGTCCAGGCACGCTGACGTGGCGGCCGATCCGGGCGACTCTGGGCCTGTTCGCCTTCGGCACCAACGCATACACGGCCGATGAACCGGGCGTCGACGTCGTCGAGCCGCACGCCGAGAATCCGAAGCTCGCCCACGAGGAGCTGTATTTCGTGCACCGCGGGCGAGCGACGTTCACCGTCGACGGCGACCGATTCGATGCCCCCGCCGGGACGTACGTCTTCGTTCCCGACCCTGTGTCTCACCGCCATGCGGTTGCAGCTGAGGCCGGGACGACGGTACTGAGCTTCGGCGATCCTCCCACGTTCGAGCCATCGGCCTGGGAGTGGACGTTCAGGGCGGCGGCCGCGCGCACCGAGGGCGACGTGGAACGGGCGCGCGAGATCCTCGACGAGGCCGCCGCCAAGTTTCCGGACAGCGCTGCCGTCAGCTACGAGTTCGCGTGCTTCGAAGCCACAGCCGGGCATCGCGGCCAGGCGCTGAAGCGGCTGCGCGAGGCGACCGCACGTGAGCCTGACCTCGCCGGCGCCGCACGCGAGGACGAGGACTTTGAGTCGCTGCGCGACGACCCGGAGTTCGCGGACATCGTCACCTGAGCGGAACGAGCCGGTCGAGCGTCTCCGGCAGCGCCTCGAGGTCTGGAAGCTCGGCCGCGGGCTCACCCCGCGCCCCCTCGTCCAGCCGGTTGATCCACACGCACGGGATCCCCAACTTCCGGCACGGCTCGACGTCGTGGAAGAGGCTCGCCGCGACGTGCACGTGCCGGCGCGGGTCCGCGCCGCTCCGGCGCCGGAACTCGTACCAGTGGCCGTGAGCCGGCTTGTAGGAGCCGATCTCCGACGCCACGATCGCGAACTCGAAGGCCACGCCCATGCGCTTCATGGACGCGTCGATGAAGTCGCGGTCGGTGTTGGAGAGGATCACCAGCCTCCAGCCACGGTCGCGCAGCCCGGCCAGCGGGCCCGGAACCTCGTCGAACACCGGCCAATCCGGCAGCGAGCGGCCCAGAGCGTCGCGCTCTGAAGCGGGCAGATCCCGCCCGAGCGACTCGGCCACGCCCGTCAGCGTCTCGGCGAGCACCTGTCGGTACGGCGCGGACGGATCGCGAGCCTGGGTCTCCGGCTCCAGCTCGTGGTAGCGCGCGAGCGCCCGCTCGCGAACGTCTGAGCCGAGGAGGCGCTCGAGCTCGTCGCCGATGCCGCGGTTCCAGTCGACGAGCGTGCCGTAGCAGTCGAACGTCGCCCAGCGCGGATCCGTCGACGCGCGTTCCATGCGCTAGGCCCCCAGCACGGCGTCCACGGGCAGCGGCTTTACGCCCAGCTCCTCCGCGTCCCCGGTGCCGCGCTCGCTGACCATCGGCACCTCCATCAGCTCTGCCTCCTCCCAGGTGGCGAACACGGCCTCGCCGAACAGCTGCCGTAGGGTCATCAGCGCCAAGTGGACGAGTCCCAGCGGGACGTGGACGAGCGGGCGTTCATGGCCGCTCGCTTGCGCCACGGTCCGGGCGATCTCGTCATAGCTCATCCTCTGCGGGCCGGCGAGCTCATATCGGGCCTTCCGCTCGCCGCGCTCGAGCGACGTCACCACGCAGCGCGCCACGTCGTGGGCCCAGATCGGCTCGAACACGGCGGCCCCGGAGCCCGAGATCGGCATCACGGGCAGCAGCGCGAGGCGCCTCATCAACCGGACCCAGCGGTCGCCCGGGTCGTACACGATCGACGGCGCGAAGATCGTGGTCGCCAGGGGCGACGCGGCGACCGCCCGCTCGGCCATCGCCTTCGCGCGAAAGAACCGCGTGCGCTGGAAATCCGTCGCCCCGAGCGCCGAGAAGAACACGAAGCGCTCGACGCCCGCCCGCTCCGCGGCGCGCAGGAGCCGCGCCGTGGCCAATCCGTTCAGCTCCTCCACCCGGGCGTGGGGCTCGTCGCGGATCGCCGCCGCCAGATGGATCACGCTCGTCGCTCCGCGGAGCGCCTGCCGCTGGAGGTGGTGATCACCCAGCCGCGCCAGGTCGCCGAGCGCGATTTGCACGTCCACGCGATGGCGGCCCAGCCCGCGCGGGTCCCGCACGAGCGCCCGGACGTCGTACCCGGCCGCCAAGAGCAGCGGCAGGAGTGCCCGCCCCACGGTTCCGCTCGCACCGGTCAGCAGGATCACGCGGCCGGACTCTACTCATGACCATCCGGCGCTCGGCTCGCCTCCAGATAGCGCGGATCGTCACTCAGGTGACGCCGGCCGGGAGGGTCAACTTGCCTAGAATGTCCGCTTCGCCCAACCGGGGCGGTCCACCGGACACCCAACATCGAGGCAGCCAAAGAGCAGAACGACCAGCCGTGGCCTACGTCATCGCCGAGCCCTGCATCGGGACGAAGGACAACTCGTGCGTCGAGGTGTGTCCGGTCGACTGCATCCATCCCACGCCGGACGAGCCGGACTACGAGGGGGTCGAGCAGCTCTACATCGACCCCGACGAGTGCATCGACTGCGACGCCTGCGTCGAGGCGTGCCCCGTCGACGCCTGCTTCGCCGAGGACCAGCTCCCGGAGGAGTGGACCAAGTACATCCAGATCAACTCGGACTACTACGCGAAGGCGTAGCTCCCTATCGGCGGCCCCGAGCCGCCGCTAGCCCTGGACGACCGGAAGCTCGGTCCCGCTGACGGCCGGCTGCGGCATCGCGGCCGGTGGTGGCGCCTGCATCACGGGCAGCTCCTGGGGCGTGGCGGCGACGATGCCGCGCGCCGCGTCGCGGATCGCCTGCGCGGCAGGGTCATCCGGGCGCTCGAGGACGAGCGGTAAGCCGGCGTCGGCGTGCTCGCGGAGCGGCTGGGACAGCGGCACCTTGCCGAGGAGCGGAATGTCGAGCTCGTCCGCCAGGAGCTGGCCACCACCCTCGCCGAAGATGGTGACGCGCTCGCCGTCGGACGCCGTGAAGCCGGACATGTTCTCGATCGCCCCCAGCAGCTCCAGATCGACCTTCTCCGACATCTCGGCGGCGCGCCGGGCGACGCTTTGGGCCGCCGGCTGGGGCGTCGTCACGATGAGGACCTTGGCCTGCGGCAGCAGCTGGGCGAGGGTCATCGAGACGTCGCCGGTGCCCGGGGGCAGGTCAAGCAGCAGGTAATCGAGATCGCCCCAGTCCACGTCCTCGAGGAACTGCTGGATTGCCTTGTGGAGCATGGGGCCGCGCCAGACGACCGCGGCGTTCTCCTCGAGGAAGAAGCCGATCGACATGACCTTGACGCCGGCTGGGCCCATGAGCGGGATGATCTTCCGCTCGGGGCTCACCTCGGGCTTGCGGTTCACGCCCAGCATGCGCGGGATCGAGTAGCCGTAGACGTCGCAGTCGAGCGCGCCCGAGGCATGGCCATCGGCGGCGAGCGCGGCGGCCAGGTTCGCCGTGAGCGTGGACTTGCCGACTCCGCCCTTGCCCGACGCGACGCAGACGACATTCTTCACCTGTGCAAGCGCGCCCTCAGGAAGCCGCTGGCGCCCGAGGGTCTGCTGGATGCGGCCCTTTTCCTCGTTCGACAGGACGTCGAATCCCACCGAGACCCCGGCGACACCCTCGACCTCGCCCACGCGCTGCGCGACCGCGGTCTGGAAGTGGGAGCGAATGGGGCAGCCCGGCGTCGTCAGCGAGACGACCACGTCGACGCGCCCATCATCGGCGATCGCGATGGACCGGACCATCCCGAGCTCGACGATCGACCGCCGCAGCTCGGGGTCGATGACGCCAGTCAGGGCTTGGGTAATCTGTTCCTTCGTCGGCGTAGGCACCGGTTCCATTGTGGCAAAGCCTGCGGGAGCGGCCCCTCGAACGACGATCGACCCGCGCTTGGCCGGTCGATCGAGGGAGGAGAGGTCGCTGTCTGCCCGCAAGACGTGGCGGGCAGATCCCTCCGGGCCGTCACCTCTCGAGGCGGCCCGGGCTAAGGGTTTCAGACGAGCGTTCCGACCCTGTCCGAGACGGCAGTCTGTGCGCGCTTGAGCGTCTCCTCGGCCCTCGCGCGGTTCTGCTTGACCGTTGTCTCGACGCGGCGCCGGCGCTGCCTGAGCTCGCGCTGGAACCGGTTGCGGGCCTGGCGCGCGCGGGTGCGCGCCTTGCGCCGCGACCGCGCCCCGCGCCGCTCGACCTTGTTGAGCTCGCGCTCGACCTGAGCGCGGAAGCTCTTGAGCTCGCGCTGGGCGGCGTCGCGACTCGTCAACGGCTCGACGGCTGCGTTCAGCCGATCGGCGACAGTCAGCACCGCCCCGACCGGAACGTCAACCGAACGCTCGGCGGTCTGTCGCGCGTACGAGACACTGCCGTTGCGGACCTTGGTGAGGCCCTCGCGGATCTTCTGGGCGTCCGTGCGGCCCGTCCTGGCCGTGCGCGGCGCGCTCTTGCGCTGCGTCGTGCTGGTGCTGGTGGTGGTATTGCCGTTGGCTGCCATGTTCTTCGAGTCCCCTCGGTGAGTTTGCGCTACTTCCTTATTTGTAAGGATGTTCGAGTCTACCAACGCGAACAGGTGTTTGTACACCGAGGCAGCGCCAGGGTTACGCCGCTCGTGCGAAAACGCGGGTGCCCGCGTCGGGAGGGCAACGAGGGGCGCCCCGCGCCGGCGAGATCCATCAAGTGGAGGGTTGGGGACCTTATACGTACCCAATCCTCCACTCGTGCCGTAAAAGGGTTCGGCCGCTGCCTTGGATGCGTCGCTACGCAGCCCGTGCAGCCGCTGAGGCGTCAACGCGCTCGAGCCACAGCTGGGGCCGCTCCAGCTCCTCGTTGCTTGGAAGTGCCTCCGGAGCGGACCACACGCGGTTCAACCCCTCGACGCCGCCCTCATCCGCCACGGCGTCGCAGAACGCCTTGCCAAGCTTGTACTGGCGCAGCTTGAGCTCCATCCCGAGGAGCCGGGAGATGATCTCGCCCAGTCCGCCGCGCCGGGCCCGCCGGGCGTCGAGGCGCTCCCTGAGCCGAGCGTAACCTGGCTCGGTCGTCGCAGCCGCGGCATCCATCACGTGCTCCGCATGGCCCTCAATGACCGACATCGCGGACTGGAGCCGGTCGAGCACGCGGACCTGGTCCGGCCCAGCAAAGAGACGCGCGAGATCTCCCTGGAACAGCGACCGGATGGCGCGCCGCGGATCGCTCGTGAAGATCCGCTTGGCCAGCGCCTGGAGGGAGGCGCGGTCGAGCCTGGCGGCGGCGCCCTCCACCAGCTCCTCGAGGAGCCCCACGAGGTGCTCGCGGAGCCACGGGACCGAGGTGAACTGCACCGCGTGAGTCGTCTCGTGGATCGCGATCCATCGGAGGAAGAGCTCCGTGGTCTCGCCCAGCTGCCCGTGGGCGGTGGCGAGGTTCGGGCCCACGAACAGAAGCCTTGGTGTGCGGTCGGAGGCCGTGAACGCCACGTCATACTGGCCAAGCACCTTCCTGGCTCCGTAGCCCACCGCCAGTCCCGCCTCGGCTCCCGCCGCCGCCCCCGCGACCGAGCGCGCCATCCCGCCGATCGGGCCGGGCGCCTTCATGCCGGCGGCGACATGCGCCTCGAACGCATGGGAAAGCTCGCGGAGCGTCCCCAATCCCACCCGCGCCCATTCCGCGCGATTCACGAGCTCCGGGGACGGAAGCGGTCCTTGAGGCACGAGCTGCGTGTACTGCAGCACTAGATCGCGGGCGTCCGCGCAGGCAGCGTCCACCGCCGCCTGCGAGAACGACGCCGGCATGGTCCCGCCGCCAGCGACTCCCTCCGCCACCCGCTCGGCCAAGCTCCAGTCGATGAACCGCTCCATCGTCAGGCTGCCCCGTGGGGCGGGGGCTCCGCGAACCGCTGCGCATCGAGCACGGTTTCGAGCATCTCTCGATCGAGGGCCGCGGCGACGTGGTACCGGGCATCGAGGTCCAGGCTGACGTCCAGTCCGCCGCCGGCAAACGCCACCTCCGCTCCGGCCTCGCGAGCGATCAGCTGACCGGCTCCGGCGTCGACCGAACGGGCCGCTCGCCCAGTCATCATCGCGTCGAAGCGTCCACCCGCGACGTAGCAGAGCGAAATCGCGATCGACCCGACCGAGCGCATCCGGTAGGCCTTTCCGCGCAGCGCGTCCAGCACCGGGATCAGGCGCTCCGGCTTCGCGCCCTCGATGCCGACGACCTCGAGACCGAAGCCGGGCCCGCGCGCTCGCAGCCCCGTGCCTTCAAGGGTCGCCCCCTCGCCTCGGCGGGCGAAGTACTCCTCGTCAGAGCCGAAGTCGTAGACGTAGGCGGCCTCCACGTCGGCCATGGTCTCCCCCGACGCCACCGCGACGCTCAGTGAGAACGACGGCAGCATGCGGCGCGCGTTGAGGGACCCATCCAGCGGGTCGACGACGACGGACGCGGCCGGGTCGCCGCTGCCGAAGGCGACCTCGCCGCGCTCCTCGGAGATCACGGTGAAGTCGTAGCCCTCGGCGTGCAGGCGCTCCAGTTCCCTGAACACGATGTCCTCGCTGCGGCGGTCGATCGCGAGCGACCGGTCTCCGCCCTCGCCGACGCCGTCGTAGACGGTCCGGGCCGCGATGCCGTGCTCCCGGGAGAACAGCTCCCGCTGCGCGCGGACCATTCGCCGGCACGCTTCAAGCCAGTCCGCGCCAACCACCTCGCCCGCCGCCGAAGCGCTCGGCGCCGCCTCGGAGCTCTGCCTGCGGGCCACGCCACCATGCTAGTGGCCCACTACCGTTACTCCTGTGGAGGAAGTCGGCGCGCCAGATCCCGAGATCGAGCTGACCGACGCCCAAGCGCGGGTCGTGCGGCACCGGGAGGGCCCGATGCTCGTCTCCGGTCCGGCCGGATCGGGCCGCAGCGAGGCGCTGCTGCGGCGCATCTGCAGCCTGGCCGCCGAGGGCACCCGTCCGGAGCACGTGCTCGTGCTCGCGCGCTCCCGAGCCGGGGCTGCGCGGCTGCGGACGCGCGCCAACGCGCTTGTCCGGCCTCCCTACGAGGAGCTTTGGATCGGCACCTACGAGGCAATCGCGGAGCGATTGCTGAGCGAGTACGCGCTGCAGGCCGGGCTCGATCCGTTCTTCGCCACCGTGCGGCTCGCGGATCGCCTCGCGCTCCTTCTGGACCATCTCGACGACCTCTCGCTTCGCCGTCACGAGATCCGCGGGAATCCCGCGGGCCTCGTCGCCCGGTTGCTGCGCCGCATCGATGCGCTGAAGGCGGAGGGGATCGGCCCCGGACGGCTGCGCGCATGGGCCGAGGAAGGCGAGCGCGAAGCACGCGGGGCGCAGGAGCGCGAGCGAGCGCGGCGCGAGCGGGAGTTCGCCGAGCTCTACGCGAGCCACGACCGAATCCTGCGGCAGGGCGGCAGCCTCGACGGCGGCGACGTCGTGATCGAACTCGAGCGCCTCCTTCGCGAGCGACCAGACGTCCGCGGCGAGGTCGCCGGACGCTTCCGCTTCGTCATGGTCGACGAGCTCGAGGACGCGGGCGCCGCGCATCGCGCACTCGTGGAAGCGATGGCGGAGCACGAGCATGTCCTGTGCGCGTGCGACGTGGCGCAGTCCGTGCGCCGTCCTCCGGCCGCGGCGGTCGATCCGGCGCCGTCGTTCATGGAGCGCTATCCCGATGCGGAGCACGTCGTCCTGGAGCGGCCGCTTCGGTTCGGCGGCGACGTGGCTCGCGCGGCGGGAGCGGTCGCCGGGCTCGCGGGCCACCCCGACCGTAGAGCGGGCGCCGACGCGCATGCCGGCCGCGAGTCCTGGGTTCGCTTCTGGCGCTGCACCAGCGAGCGGGCGGAGGCGCAGGCCACGGCAAGGGAGATCGAGCATCTGCTCGCGGCCGGCGAGGTGCGTCCCGAGGCGGTCTGCGTAATCGTCGGCTCCGGCTGGCGCGAGGCCAGGCTGGTCGCAGCGGCGCTGGAGGAGCGGACGGTTCCGTTTCGCTTCGCCGGCGACGCGGCGCTCTTCCAGCGCCCGGAGGTCCGTGACGTCCTCGCCTGGCTTCGGATGCTGGCGGACCCCACCGACTCGGCGGCCGTCGTCCGCGCGGTGACCCGTCCGCCGGTGGAGCTCCGGTCGATCGACCTTGCACGTTGCACCGCCATCGCACGGCGGCGCAAGCTCGACATGATCTCCGCCCTCGACGCGGCGCTGGAGAGCCCGCAGCTCCCTCCGGAGGCCCGGGATCGCATCAAGGCGTTTCTCAAGCTTCAGCGCTCCGCATCCGCCGCGATGGAGGAGATGCGCGCCGACGTCTTCGTGCGCCGCCTGATCGAGCGCATCGGCCTGCGCCGGCACCGGCTGTTCGTCGCGACCCCGGAGGCGGCGGAGCGCCTCCAGAGCCTCTCCCGCCTGTCGGACCTTGCGGCCGCCTGGACGCGGCGCGAGCCGCGCGGATCCGTCCGCGACTTCGTTAGGCACCTGACGGCCGTCGCCGACGCGGGCGAGCTCGACCCGGACGACGCCGCGACCGCGCCGCGCGGCGCGGTCGTGCTCGCCGAGCCGGAGCAGGTGAAGGGCCTCGAGTTCGACCACGTGTACCTCCTCGGCCTACACCGCGGAGCGATCACGCCCGGCGACTCGGCCGCCGGGTGGCTGCCACGCAGCCTGATTCCGGACGATTCGGGCACCGAGGGCGACGATTCGGCACGGGCGGCCCGGGCGCGTCTCGCCTACCTCGGGATCACCCGTGCCCGGCGGGGACTGGTCGTGTCCTGGCCGGCCCAGAGCGCCGAGGGCCAGGTCTCGCCATCACCGTTGTACGAGGCCGCGCGCGATGCACTGGGCGCCGACGAGGAGATCCATGACGAGGAGCTCTTCGGCCCCGCCGAGGGGCTTCACTCGACCTACCGGATGCTTCGCGACGAGGTACTCGAGACGTCGTGGCGCGCTGGCGCGGCGCTGTCGGAGATGCGCCTGGACACGGCGGAGGACGTTACCCAGGCGGTGGCCCGCTATCTGGAGTTGATCAAGCTCGCCGCGCTCGTGCAGCGGCCTGGGACCGAGCCGGCCGCCGAGGCGATCTCGGCGCTCAACGACCTCCTGGCGCGAGTCGCCTCGCCCGAGCAGCGCGCGGCGATGGAGGCATCGGCGCTGGACGAGTACGTGGTCTCGGAGGAGCGCGACGCTGCCGCCCGGCGCGAGCTGGTGGCTGCCCGGCGTGAGCCCTCGCTCGAGCAATTCATTCCGCGCCGCGGGAACGGGCTCGCGCTGTCGGCCTCCGACATCGACCTGTACCGGACGTGTCCGCTGAAGTACAAGTTCGCCCGGGTCTTCGCGATCCCGCGCGAGCCGACCATCAACCAGCGCTTCGGGATCCTCATCCATCAGGTCCTCGAGCGCTTCCACACCGAGGTCCTGCGCACCGAGGCGGCCGGCGGTCCGACCGTCTCCGGATCGGGTCCCCCCGGCAGCCTCGACCGGCTGCTCTACCTGTTCGAGGCGGGGTGGCGCCGGGCCGGCTTTGGCTCCTCCGACGACGAGCTCCAGTACCGCGACCGCGCGGTGGCGGCGCTGGCGCGGTATCACGAGCGCCAGCGGCAGGCGGAGTCGCGCCCGGTCTGGCTCGAGCGCGGATTCTCCTTTGCGATCGGCGATCATCAGCTCCGCGGCCGGATCGATCGCGTGGACCGGCGTGCGGACGGCAGCTATGAGCTCATCGACTACAAGACAGGTGAGCGGACGGCAAGGCACGGGGACGACGTGCAGCTCGCGCTGTACCGGCTCGCCGCGCGCTCTGCCTGGCAGGTCGACGCGGACGCCGGCAG
Organism: Actinomycetota bacterium; assembly: GCA_046729615.1. GTDB lineage: Bacteria > Actinomycetota > Thermoleophilia > Solirubrobacterales > 70-9 > AC-56. The sequence continues at coordinate 31,804 of JBKPHA010000016.1, read as the reverse complement.
CTACTGGTACGTGCTGGATGACGAGCGCGTGACCATGCCCGCCGCGCCGGACGACGCCGAGCGCGTGGAGCGCACGGTGATGGAGGTCGCGGCTGGCATCCAGGGCCAGGACTTCGAGCCGCGTCCGTCGTTTGAGATCTGCTCCTGGTGCGACTACCGGTTGATCTGCCCGGCCAGCGAGGCTTAGCTGCTCAATTCTTGTCCCGGCCCCGCTGTCGTAGGAACTGCTGAAACTCCTGGGCGATGTCGTCGCCCGACGGCATCTCCTGGGTGATCTCGTGGTCCTCCCGCTGCGAGGCCTCGAGGTTTCGCACCAGCTCCTCGATCTCGGGGTTGGCCGCGACCGCCTCATCGACCTGCTCGGTGAACCGCTCGGATGCGTCCTCGAGCTCCGAGGCCTCGACGGCGATGCCGGTGATGCCCTCGAGCCGGCGAAGCAGCGCGAGCGCCGCCTTCGGGTTCGGCACGGCGGCGACGTAGTGCGGCACGGCGGCCCAGAGGCTTGCCGAGGTTACTCCCCGGCGGCGGCAGGCATCGTGGATGACGCCGACGATCCCGGTCGGCCCCTCGTAGCTCGAGTGGCTCATCCCGAGCTGGTCGATCAGTCCGGGGTCGGACGCGAAGCCGGTGATCGGGACCGGCCGCGTGTGCGCTACGTCCGCCATCAGCGCACCGAGCGAGACGAGCATCTCGACGCCCAGCTGCTCGGCTGCACCGAGGATCGCATCTGCGAAGGTGCGCCAGCGGATGTTGGGCTCGACCCCGCTCAGCAGGACGAGGTCGCGCTCTGCGGTCGGAACGCGCACGGAGAGCAGCGTGTTGGCGGGCCAGTCGATTCGCCGCGTCTCGCCCTCGATCAAGCGGATCGTCGGGCGGTTGACCTGGAAGTCGTAGAACTCCTCCGGGTCGATCCTGGCAACCACCTCAGGCTCGAGCGATGCCGCCACCGCCTCGAGGGCGGCGGTGGCGGCGCTCGCGGCGTCGTTCCATCCCGCGAACGCGCAGACCAGCGTCGGCGAGCGAAGCTCGGGGACGTTTCCTTCCCACCGGAGCGGATCCACCGTTGCGAGCCTATTGGTTGCCTGATTACGCCGTCCGGCTCCGCGTTCACCATCGGGGTGTGGAAGCCGCGACAGCCCGGCCCGCCGCCCAGAAATCGACCCCGACGATCGCCGAGCTGCGGCCGGGCCAGCGCTTGGAGGGCTGCTTCGCGTGCCTGCGGAAGGACCGCCTGACCGCGCGCAACGGCAGCTCCTACCTGTCGCTTGAACTGCGAGACCGAACCGGCGCGATCGGAGCGCGTGTCTTTCGGGACGCGGACCGCATCGGGTTGCGCTTCGAAAGCGGTGACGCCGTGCGGGCGCGCGGACGGGTGGCGCGCTTCCGCGGCGAGATGGTCGCCGAGCTCGACGACGTCCAGCGCCTCGAGCCCGGTGCGTTCGATCCGGCGGAGTTCCTGCCGGCCGCCTACCGCTCGGTCGAGGAGCTCGAGGGATTCCTCGAGCACCTGGCTCGCGAGATTCACGATCCCTCCCTTCGCCGCCCCGTGGAGCGATTGCTCCTGGGCGGGCCGGTGGCGGAGGAGTTTCGGCGGGCGCCCTGCACCCGCGCCGGTCACCACGCGTACCTGGGCGGCCTACTGGAGCACACGGTGTCCGTGGGGACGCTCGTCGGTGAGCTGTGCCAGCTTCACCCCCGTCTGGACTCCGACCTGCTCATGGCTGCGGCGCTGCTCCACGACGTCGGCAAGGCCAAGGAGTTCACCTACGGCGCGCGCTTTGAGCTGAGTGACGAGGGCAGGATGCTCGGGCATCTCGCGATCGGAGCTCAGCTCATCTCCGAGGCCACGGACGACCTCCCCGTCGAGCGGCGCCTGCCGCTTTTGAACTGCGTCCTCTCCCATCACGGGTCGGACGCAGGGCCCGTGCGCGCCGGCGGCGCACCCGGACGCGGATTCGACTCGCCCGAGGCGCTGGCCCTGTATCGGTTGAACGCGCTCGACGCCTCGGTCAAGGGCGCCCTTGAGCACGGTCTTCCTGGTCGTTCGACGGCGTGAGCCCCCGGCGCACGAGCTGCGCCGCGATCACTAGCGCGAGCGCGGCGAACATCAGCTGCAGGACACGGCCTGAGACCGCGTTGGAGATCGCGACTCCGGCGGCGGCGCCTCCGGCGCCGACCGCGCCAGCGATCAGGCCATCGCGAGCTCGCACGTTCCCATAGCCGTACTGGCGGTAGGCGCCGAGGGCGGCGACGAACACGATGGCGAACAGCGACGTCGACTCCGCCCTGACCTGTGCCTGGTCGAGGAAGATGGCGAGGGCGGGAACGAAGAGGACCCCACCGCCGACGCCGACGAGCCCTCCGAGCATCCCGCCCAGGAAACCGAGCACGCCGACCGCGACGTAATCCATCAGAGGATGAACTCGATGGCCGTCGCGAGGAGGAGCGCGGCGAACAGCAGAGCCACCGCGCGCTGCGGGATGCGCTGCTGGACCGCGGCTCCCGCGACCACTCCCGCCAGCGCCGGAATCCCGACCACCGCCGCGTTCGCGGGATCGACATTGCCGTAGATGGCCTGGGCGATCGTCCCGTAAGCGCCGATGAGCACGATCGCCAAGAGACTGGTCCCGGTTGCCTCGCGTTCGCCGTAGGCGAGCCAGAGGATCAGGAGCGGGACGATGACGGTCCCGCCCCCGACGCCGAACAGGCCGCTGAAGAAGCCGCCCGTGGTCCCGATCGCGACCAGCTTCAGCAGGCGATCCCGGGTCACTGGCGGCGATACTAGTGTGGCGATGACTGCGGCGAGGGCCAGCGAGCGGTGAGCGACACGGCCGCGGGATCCGGCGTCGCGGAGCTGGTCGCGCCGCTTCGCGCGAACCCAGCAACATCGGCGCTCCTGTTCGACATCGATGGAACGCTGGCGCCGATCGTGCCCGACGCCGAGGACGCCGCGGTCCCCGATGAGACGCGGGAGCTGCTCCGCGAGCTAGCCCCCCGCTACGCCCTGACCGCGTGCGTGACCGGCCGGCGATCGCTCGAGGCCCGCCGGATAGTCGGCACAGACGAGCTGGTCTACGCGGGAAACCACGGCCTCGAGCTCCTGCGGCCAGGGGCCGACAACCCCGAGATCGATCCCGCGGTCGCGGGCAGGGCGCGGCGCGCGCGTGACTTCGTTGTTGGCCTGGACGCGGCCCAGATCAGCGAGGCCGGGCTCCGGCTCGAGAACAAGGGGCCGATCCAGGCGCTTCACTGGCGCGCCACGGATGACCCGGACGCTGCGGAGGCGGAGGCACGGCGGGTCGCGCACGCCGCCGAGCGGGCGGACCTCGTCCCACGCTGGGGCCGCAGAGTTCTGGAGATCCGCCCGGTCGCGGGCATCGACAAGGGGACGGCGGTCGACCGGCTGGTCGGGGAGCACGATCCTCGTCAGGCCTTGTTCGGGGGCGACGATCGCGGGGATCTCGACGCGTTCGCGGCTTTCGACAGGCTGGTGGAGACGGGTCGGCTGCAATTCGCCGTGTTGGTGGGCGTTCTGTCGGACGAGGCGCCGCCGGAGCTCGCCGAGTGGGCCGACGTGGTGGTTCAAGGGCCGGAGGGATTTCTGGAGGTCCTGCGGGAACTGGCTCGGCCGGGCGGCTGATGCTGTTCGTCGACCTCTTACGTCTGACGGTGCTGCTGATCGCCGGCGCCGGTTCGGTGCTCGGCATCCTGACGGTGGTGGCCGCGAACCAGGACGCCTCCTACTCGATCGTCTACCTCTCGGGCGGCTGGTGGGTGATCGCGGCCCTAGCGGGCATCCTGCTCGGAACGCCGGGTCGCGCCGTCCAGGCGCTGTCCCGGGCGCTGGCCGGAGCACGGCTCGCCACGTCGCTTCCGACCGAGAGCGCCGGGCGAATCGCCTTCCAGCGACTGTGGCCCATCGGCGCGTTCGCCATCGTCGCGGGCGGGCTCGCGTGGATATGGCCCCAGGTGACGGGCGTCGGGACCGGATTCGCGATCTTGAACGCCCTCGCCTGGCGTGGGCGCGAACGGGCGGTCACGGCGATCGAGGAGCGCGACGGCGTCCGCTTCTACGTCGAGCCGAGCTCGGCTTTCTCGCCGGTGAAGCTGATCAAGACGCCCGGGCTGGGACGCGACCGGATGCCGGCGGGTCATCCCCCGCCTCCGCCTCCGGCCACCGGCTGAACGCGGCGCGCGCGCCGAGCGCCGCCGCGAGCGCGGCCGCGCCGCTCATGACGAGCGCCGCGCGGGGATCGATCGTCTCGCTGAGCCAGCCGGCGATCGGGCCGCCGATCGGTGTCGAGCCGAGGAACACGATCGAGTAGAGGGCCATCACGCGTCCGCGCATCCCCGGATCCGCGTCAAGCTGAAGCGAGGAGTTGACCCCTGCCGCGAAGGTGACGCTGGCGGCGCCGAGCGGGACCAGCGCGGCAATCTCCAGCGACACGGACGGAGCCGCGGCCGCCACCAAGGCGATCGCGCCGAAGCCGAACGCGGCGGCGACGAGGAGCCCAGGACCGGCGCGCCCCCGCGCGCCGGCTACCAGGGCGCCGGCGACCGAGCCGGCTCCCATCGCCACGGCGAGGGCCGTGTACGTGGTGGCGCCGCCGTCGAAGCTGAAGCGCGCGAGGAGCGGCAGGATGACCTGGAAGTTGTAACCCAGGGTGCCGACCAGGGCCATCATCGCGAGCGGGATCGCCAGGGCGGGCGTGCGGGCGACATAGCCCAGCGCCGCGCGCACCGCCCCCCGCTCGCGCGTCGCGAGCGGTGCCGGCTGCAGCTGGTCCGGATCCATGACCCTGAGGGCGACGATCATCGCCCCGAACGTCAGGGCGTTCAGCAGGAAGCACGGCGCGACGCCCACAGTCGCGATGACCAGGCCCGCGCTCGCGGGGCCGAGGATGCGCGCCGAATGGATCAGCGCGTTGTTCAGGCTGACCGCGTTGACGACGCGGTCCGGGCCGACCATCTCGATCGCGAAGCTCTGCCGGGTGGGGTTGTCGACCGCGTTGACGGATCCGCGCGCGAACACGAGCGCCCAGACCATCCACGGCTCGACGACGCCGGCGGCGGTCACCGCCCAGAGCGTGAGCGCCGGGAGCGCCATCAGCGTCTGCGTCACGGCGAGGAGCGATCGCTTGGGAAAGCGGTCGGCGAGCAGACCCCCGAAAGCACCGAACAGGAGGAAGGGCAGGAACTGAAGCGCCGAGGTGGCGCCCACCGCGACGCCGTTGCCCGTCAGCGACAGGATCAGCCACATCTCGGCGACTATCTGCATCCAGTTGCCGGACAGCGAGACGAGCTGGCCGGCGAAGTAGCGCCGGTAGTTCGGGACCGAGAGCGATGCGAAGGAGCGGCGCACGGCGGCGCTCACCGCCGCTCGCCCTCCAGCAGGCCCTCCAGGATCGCCGCCGCCCGGTTGAGCGTGGCGAGGTCGTCGTCGCTCAGATCGCGGAGCCGGCGGGCGAGGTACGCGTTCTTTCGCGTCCGAAGCTTCTTCATCAGCGCACGCCCATCGGCGGTGGCGCTGACCGTGAACGAGCGGGCATCCGCGGGGTCCGGGACCCGCTCGACCAGCCCCGCCTCCTGGAGGCGGCCGACGATCCGCGTCGCGGTCGGACGCTGGATGCGCTCGATCCGCGCGAGCTCAGTCGGAGTGAGCGGCCCATGCCGCTCCACCGTCGCGAGCGCTGCGGTCTGCGACGGCCCGAGGTCAGTGCCGGCCTCCTGACGCAGGCGCCGAGCCGTCCGCGTGATCACGAGGCGCATCTGAGCGGCCAGGCCGCTCAGATCACGCGTGCGGGAGCCTTCCACGAGATTTGTTGCCATCACTAATTATCCTAACGAAGCAGTTTTGCCCGCTTACGCAGGCGGGCGAACTCCCGCCAGGGGCGCGTGTTGGCGACCTGTTCCGCCGTGAGCCAGGCGCGGCGGGCGGTCGCAAGCGCGTAGACGATGTTGGAGAGGGTGTCGGTGCCGTGGGCGTCGGTGTTGACGCAGATCATCACCCCGGACTCCGCCGCCAGGCGCGCGTGGCGCTCCGAGAGGTCCCGCCGGTTCGGGTTGCCGTTGATCTCCAGCATCGTCCCGGTCCGTGCCGCCGCCTCGACCACCCGCCCGACGTCGACCTCGTACGGCTCGCGCCGGTTGATGAGCCTCCCGGTGAGATGGCCGATGCAGTCGACGAGCGGGTTCTCGATCGCGGCGATGATCCGCTCCGTCATCGCCTGCTCGGAGATCTTGAACGAGGTGTGGACGCTTGCGATCACCCAGTCGAGCTCGCGGAGGAGGTCCTCGTCATAGTCCAGGGAACCGTCCGGCATGATGTTCACCTCCGAGCCGGCCAGCACCCGAAACTCCCGCGTCCCGGAGTTGAGCTCCCGCACCTCGCCGATCCGCTGCTCCAGGCGCTCGGCCGTCACTTGGTTGCCGAACCCGTGGCTCGCGGAGTGGTCCGTGACCGCGAGGTAGGCGTAGCCGCGATTCCTGGCGGCTGCCGCCATCTCCTCCACTGAGTTGCGACCGTCGGAGATGGTGGTGTGGCAGTGCAGGTCGCCGCGGATGTCCTCGAGTGCCACGAGCTTCGGGAGCTTCCCCTCCGCAGCCGCGCGGATCTCCCCGTTGGCCTCGCGAAGCTCGGGCTCGATGCAGTCGAGGCCGAGGCGCCCGTAGACCTCCGCCTCCGTCGCGTAGCGGGCGACATCCCCGGACTCGGAGTGCGTGATGCCGTGCTCCGAGACCGAGAGGCCCATCGCCACCGCGCGCTCCCGAAGCTGGACGTTGTGCCCGGCCGAGCCGGTGAAGTGCTGGAGGAGGTTTCCGTACGCGTCAGGGGCGACGATCCGCAGATCGACGGCGACGCCGTTGTGGGTCGTGATGCGGGCACCGCTTGCATGCGCCGAGCGCCTGGCGGCCGCGAGCGGGTGGTCGAGGAGCGCGTGGGCGAGCTCGAGCGGCTCGCCGGCGGTGGCGATGATGTCGATGTCATGGGCGGTCTCCGCCCGGCGCCGCACGGAGCCGGCAACCTCGACCGCGTGGCTCGCCGGGTGCTCGCGCAGATCGGCGGCGATTCGCTCGGCGACCGGCAGGACCTCTGATAGCAGCAGGCGCTCGGCAGGGCCTTCATCGGCCAGCCTGCCGAGCGCCGTGAGCACGTTCTCCTCCACCTTGGGCCCCAGGCCCTTCAGCTCGCGGATCCTGTGCGCCGCGGCCGCCGCGCGCAGCTCCTCGAGGTTCGTGAGACCGAGCTCGTCGTAGAGGCGCCGGGCCGTCTTCGCGCCGACCCCCGGAACGCGCGTGACCTCGACCAGCGATGCCGGGAACTTGCGCTTGAGCTTCGCCGCCGATGGGATCTCACCGGTCGCGAGCAGGGTCACGATCTTCTCCTCGAGCGTCTTGCCGATTCCCGGCAGCTCCGTCGCCCGCCCGGCGCGCGCCAGCTCCGCGACCGAGACCGGGCTCTGGCGGATCACGCGCGCCGCTTCGCGGTAGGCGAGGACGCGATACCGGATCGCCCCGTCCAGCTCATACAGCGTCGCCAGCTCGCTGAGCGCGTCCGCGATCTCGGCGTTTCGCATGACGGAAAACTATTGAGCGGGACCGGGTCGCTCCCGAGCCGCGGAATAGCATCAAATCGTGCCGGAGAATCCCCGGGTCTGGCTAGTCATCCCCACGTACAACGAATCGGCGAACGTCGAGGCGATCGTCGGGGCCGCGCGTGACCTGCTTCCGCCGTCGCGCCGCGTGCTGATCGTCGACGACGACTCGCCCGATGGGACGGGGCACATCGCCGAACGCCTGGCGGCGGCGCACGACGACGTCGGGGTCGTGCACCGGAGGTGCAAGGAGGGAATCGGCCCCGCGTACGTCGCCGGGTTCCGGGAGGCGCTGGCAGCTAGCGCCGAGCTCATCGTCCAGATGGACGCCGACTTCTCGCACGACCCGCAGGACCTGCCGCGCCTGCTCGCGGCGGCTGAGCATGCCGATCTCGTCCTTGGTTCGCGCTACGTCGATGGCGGCGGGGTGACGGATTGGGGCCCCGCACGCCGCGCGGTCAGCCGCTGGGGGAGCACGTACGCGCGCGCGGCGCTGGGGATCGACATCCGCGACCTCACCGGCGGCTTCAAGGTCTTCCGGCGGCCGGTCTTGGAGGCGATCGGTCTCGATTCGGTGGCCTCCCTCGGCTACGCCTTCCAGGTCGAGACCACGTTTCGCGCGATCCGGGCCGGCTTTCGGGTCGTCGAGATCCCGATCGTCTTTCGCGATCGGCGGGTGGGAGCGTCGAAGATGACGGGCTCGATCGTGCTCGAGGCGGCGTGGCGCGTGCCCGCGATGCGGCTCCGCGGTCGCTGAGCCGCGCCTCCGCGCCTTGATCGACATATGCTTCCGCGGCTAGCTCCGCCTGAACCCGACCTACTATATTTTGTATAGCAATGGGCTCCAGGGCCGCGTGCCCAGATGAACGACGATCGATCAGGAGAGAGAAAGTGACTGGGAAGCTTCCCGACGTGACCGATGGAACGTTCCAGTCCGAGGTGCTCGAATCCGAGAAGCCCGTGTTGGTCGACTTCTGGGCCCCCTGGTGCGGCCCCTGCCGTGTCGTCCACCCGATCCTCGAGGAGATGGCGGCCGAGCGTGACGATTTGCGGATCGTCAGCCTGAACACGGACGAGAACCAGGAGACGGCGGCGAAGTACGAGGTGCTCTCGATCCCGACGCTGATCCTGTTCAAGGGCGGGTCCGAGGCCAAGCGCGTCATCGGCGCGATGCCCAAGCGGCGCCTCGAGTCCGAGCTCGAGCCGGCGCTGGCTTAGCGGGTTCGCCTCGAAGGCCCGCTCCCCGACTCCGCGCCGCCGAGCTCCATCAATAGCTCATGTCCGGCGCGGCGGAATCGCTAGGCCGCCGTGGCCGACTCAAGCATCTCGCCAAGGTCCGCGAGCGAGTCGAGGACGACGTCCGCAAGCTCGAGCGCCTCAGGCGCCGGCGGGAAGTCCCGGCGCGGGATGACGGCGACCCACATCCCGGCCGCCTTGGCCGAACGGATCCCGTTGGTCGAGTCCTCGATCGCCGCGCAGCTCGTGGGCTCGACCCCGAGCCGGCGCGCCGCCTCGAGGTAGACGTCCGGCGCCGGCTTTCCGCGACCGACCTCCTCCGACGAGATGGTGACCAGGAAGCACGGCGCGAGCCCGGTTTCCTCCAGCACGAGATCGATCACCGGCCGGTTCGACGAGGAAGCGAGCGCCAGCGGCCACCGCTCGGCAAGCTCGCGAACCGTCTCGACCGCGTGGAGGAGGAGCGGCAGGTCCTGCCTGTAGCGCTCCTGCAGCCGCTCGACCACGAGCGCCGAGATCTCCTCGGGCTCCATCGGCACGCCGAGCTCCTCGTGCATGTAGCGCGACCACTCGAGGGAGCTCATGCCCATCATGTCCCGCTGCGCGTGCTGGTGCCAGCGCCCTCCGGACTCGCGAGTCACCTGCTCGCGGACAGCGTCCCAGACCGCCTCGGAGTCGACGAGCACCCCGTCGAGATCGAAGACGATGGCGGTGAGGGAGATCCCGCGCCCCCGCCTATCCCGCGCGCTCCACCGCGATGCGCAGGTCGCGCCCCTCGATCTCGGTGGTCGCCGCCGAGACCTCGCCGTCGTAGCTGACGCGCGTGGCCAGCGTCTCGCCGGCCACGTATTCCTCGTAGGCCTGGGCCGCCTCGAGCAGCTCCGCGTCCCCGCCCAGCACCAGCTCGATCCGATCGGTCACGTCCAGGCCGGCGTTGCGTCGGGCGTTCTGCACGGCGTGCACGACCTCGCGCGCGAGCCCCTCGCGCCTCAGCTCCTCGTCGAGCTCCAGCGAGAGCGCGACTGCGCGCCCTGCCTCCGCCTCCACGCGGTACCCGTCGAGCGGCTTCATCACGAGGCTCATGTCCTCAGGCTGAAGCTCGTGCTCGGTGCCGTCGACGTTGATGCCGATCCGGCGGCGGCCGGCGAGAGCGTCCGCGACCGACGCGGGATCGAGCGATTCAACGGCGGCCGCCGCCTTCGGCATCAGCTTGCCGAAGCGCGGTCCGAGAGAGCGGTAGTTCGGCTTGACGTCGTAGGAGACGAGCTCGGCCTCCTCTGAGACGAACTCGAGCTCCTTGACGTTCAACTCGGCCGTGACCAGGTCCTGGAGGCGCTGGATCTCCTCGCGCTCTGATCCGCGGGCGACGATCACCGCCTTGCGAAGCGGCTGGCGGATCTTGACCTGCGCCGCAGCACGGGCGGCGCGCCCGAGCTCGATCGCGCGAAGCGCCGCCTCGACGCCGGACTCGAGCTCCGGGCGCACGAGATCCCGATCCGGGTCGGGGAAATCCATGAGGTGAATCGAGCCCGGCAGCTCGCCGAAGTCGTCGTCCGCGCCCCCCACGAGGTTCGTGTAGATGTCATCCGCCAGGAAGGGGACAAACGGCGCAAGCAGCGCCGTCACCGTCAGCAGGCAGTGGCGAAGGGTGGCGAACGCGGCGCGGTCGCCCTCCCAGAAGCGCCGCCGGGAGAGCCGGACGTACCAGTTGGAGAGCTCGTCCACGTATTCGGCCACCGCGCGGCCGGCGGTGGTGCAGTCGAAGTCGTCCATGTGCTCGATCACCCGCTGGACCACCCCCTGCAGCCGTGAGAGGGCCCAGCGATCGAGGTCCGTTACCGGCGGATTGTCGGTGGCCTCGGCGACCGGCTCTGCCCCCGCCTGGAAATGTTCTGGTCCCAACCCCTCGGCGTTCGCGTACAGCACCCAGAACGAGTACGTGTTCCACAGCGTGGTGAAGAAGCGGTACACGCTCTCGCCGAGGGTCTCGGTCGAGAACCGGTACCCGGCCCAAGGCTGCTGCGCCGTGAAGTAGTACCAGCGGAAGGCGTCGGCGCCGTGGCGCTGGATCACCTCCCACGGGTCGACGACGTTGCCCCGGCTCTTCGACATCTTCTGGCCCTCGGGATCCAGGATCAGGCCGAAGACGACGCAGTTCCGGTAGGCGGCGCGATCGAACAGAAGCGTCGAGATCGCGAGCAGCGAGTAGAACCAGCCGCGCGTCTGGTCGATCCCCTCGCTGATGAAGTCGGCCGGAAAGCGCTCCTCGAATGTGGTCTCGCCGTCGAAGGGGTAGTGCCACTGGGCGAAGGGCATCGACCCCGAGTCGTACCAGGCGTCGATCGTCTCCTCCACGCGCCGCATGTCGCCGCGGCAGGAATCGCAACGCAGCGTCACCTCGTCGATGTACGGGCGGTGGAGGTCCTCGGGGACCTCCCCACCGTGCTCGCGCAGGTCGGCAACCGATCCGGCGCAGAAGCGCTCGTCGCAGTCGGGCGAGGCGCACTCCCAGATCGGCAGCGGCGTTCCCCAGTAGCGCTTCCGCGAGAGCGCCCAGTCCTGGTTTCCCTCAAGCCACTTGCCCATGCGCCCGTGCCTGATGTGCTCGGGGCGCCAGCCGATCGCGTCGTTCTCGGCGAGGAGGCGGTCGCGCACATCGGTGGTGCGGATGTACCAACTCGAAGTCGCGTAGTAGAGGAGCGGCGTGCCGCAGCGCCAGCAGTGGGGGTAGGCGTGCTCGTAGGTCTCCGCCCTCAGCAGACGGCCCTTCCGCCTGAGGGCCTCGATGATGTCGGGATCCGCCTCCTTGACCTTGCGGCCGGCGAAGTCGGTGATGCGGTCATCGAAGGCGCCGTCGGGCCGCACCGGGTTCTGGAGCGTGATCCCGTACTGCTCGCCGAGCCGGAAGTCGTCCTCGCCGAAGGCGATCGCTGTGTGGACGAGCCCCGTTCCCTCGTCCGTGGTGACGAAGTCGGCCTCGAGCACGGTGTGGCCGCGCGGGCCGTAGTCGGTGATGTAGCCGAACGGCGGGACGTAGGCCGTGCCCGCGAGCGCGCTGCCGGGGAACCTCGCGAGAACCTCGGTGCCCTCGCCGAACACCCGCTCCACGAGCGAGGTCGCGACGACGAAGACCTCCTCCGACCCAGCCGGGCGCACGCGCGCATACTCGATGTCAGGACCGACTGCGACCGCAGCATTCGAGATCAGGGTCCAGGGCGTCGTGGTCCAGACGACGAGCTGGTCGCCCGGCTGGAGAGGAGACTCCGGGATCTCGTCGCTGGGGGTGGGTTCGCGGATCGGGAGCTTGACGTAGATCGAGGGATCCGTGACGTCCCTGTAGCTGCCCTCGTAGGTGACCTCATGCGAGGACAGCGCCGTTTCGCAGCGCGGGCAGTACGGGACGACCTTGTGCCCCAGATACAGGCGCCCGTCGTCCCAGATCCGGCGCAGCGACCACCAGACGGACTCCATGTACGAGTTCCGCATCGTGATGTAGGCGTCGTCGAGGTCGATCCAGAAGCCGATGCGCTCGGTGAGACGCTCCCATTCGTCCACGTAGCGGAACACCGACTCGCGGCAGCACTGGTTGAACTCCGCGATGCCGTACTCCTCGATCTCCGCCTTCGAGGTGATCCCGAGCTCCCTCTCGATCTCAAGCTCCACGGGGAGCCCGTGACAGTCCCATCCCGCCTTGCGCGGGACCCGGTAGCCGCGCATCGTGCGATAGCGCGGATAGATGTCCTTGAAGACCCGCGACAGCACGTGGTGCGAGCCCGGCCTGCCGTTCGCCGTCGGCGGCCCCTCGTAGAAGCTCCAAACCTCCGCGCCCTCCCGCTGGGCCACCGAGCGGTGGAAGATGTCGCGCTGGCGCCAGCGCTCGAGGATCCGGTCCTCAAGCTCGGGGAAGGACTGCTTCGGATCTGTTGGGCGAAACGGCATCGCCGGCTGATTCTGACGCTCAGTGGCGCACGAAGAGAGTGAGGATGATCGACCCCACCACGCTCAGAAGGATCATGAGGCCGATCGGCGCGTACAGCGTGAAGTTGCCGCGCTTGATGACGACGTCGCCGGGCAGCCGCTCGATGCCCAGCTTCGACGCGAGCAGCAGTCCAGCGCCGACGAGCGCCAGCACGCCCGCGATCGCGAGCAGGACCTTCGCGGCCGTGATCATCACCGCCAGATTAGCCCCGCCCTAGCATGGCCTGGATGCTCCGAGCTTGGGCGCCTCTGGCGGCGCTCGCCCTCATAGCCGCCCTCGCCGCCGGCTGCGGCTCGAAGGGCTCCACCACGACGCCCGTCGCCTGCGCGGGATCGCCCACCTCGTACATCAAGGCGCTGGCCGCCGCGCCGAGACCGGTGCGCCTCGCCGGCGAGACGCCGATCAGCGACTGCTTCACCGGCACCGAGGGCCCCGACGTCACCCACGCTGTGATCACAGCCGTCTCGCGGCTGAACGCAGAGGCCCGGCGCGATCCGGCAAGTCCGGCCACCGTCGAGCTCGGATACCTGTCCGGGGCGGTCCACAAGGGCACGGCCCACGTGCCGAGCGACGCCGACCTCGTGCGCCGCGTCGATACGGCGGCCCGCTACGTACCCGGCGGCGGCACGCCGGGCGCCGCGTTCGAGCAGTCATTCGGGAAGGGATACGCTGCCGGTGAGGCCACCGGTTAGGACCATGAAATGGCGATAACGGAGGAACGAATGGCGGCCACCGATGTTGAAAGCGAGCAGCTCTGGGGGGCCGAGACGACCAAGGCAATCGAGAACTTCCCTGTCTCCGGGCAGCCGATTCCAGCCCCGGTCGTGCACTGGCTCGGTCGCATCAAGGCGGCGTCCGCGCGGGTGAACGCCGAGCTCGGCCTGCTGAACGCCGACGTCGCGGAGCGGATCGCCGCCGCGGGTGACGCCATCGCCCGCGGCGAGCACGACGAACAGTTCCCGATCGACGTCTTCCAGACCGGCTCCGGGACCTCGTCGAACATGAACGCCAACGAGGTGATCGCCACCCTCGCCGGGGACGGGGCCCACCCGAACGACCATGTGAACATGGGCCAGTCCTCCAACGACGTCTTTCCCTCGGCCGTGCACCTCGCCGCGCTGGATGAGGTGACGCGTGACCTCTTGCCGGCGATGGACGAGCTGGCGTCGTCGCTAGAGCGTAAGGCGGAGGAGTTCGGCGATGTCGTCAAGGCGGGTCGGACCCACCTGATGGACGCCGTCCCGGTGACGCTCGGCCAGGAGTTCGGCGGCTACGCGGCGCAGGTCCGCCTCGGCACGGAACGCATCCGCGCAACGCTCGCGCGGGTGGGCCAGATCCCGCTGGGCGGGACGGCCACCGGCACCGGCCTCAACACGCACTCCGAGTTCGCCCAGCGGGTGCGGGAGAAGCTGAGCGAGGCGACGGGCCTCGAGATCGCAGAACCGGCGGATCCGTTCGAGGCCCAAGGCAACCGCGATGCGCTCGTGGAGCTCTCGGGAGCGCTCAAGGTCGTCGCGGTCTCCCTCAACAAGATCGCCAATGACATCGCGCTGATGGGATCCGGGCCGCGGGCGGGCCTCGCGGAGATCAAGCTGCCCGCGCTCCAGAAGGGCTCGTCGATCATGCCGGGCAAGGTCAACCCCGTCATCTGCGAGGTGACGATCCAGGTCGCCGACCAGGTGATCGGCAACGACGCCGCGATCACGATCGCGGGCTCTCAGGGGCAGTTCGAGTTGAACGTCAGGGCGCCCCTGATCGCGCGCAACCTGCTGGACTCGATCAAGCTCCTGGCCGCCGCCTGTCGCCTGCTCGACGCCAAGTGCGTGCGCGGCATCGAGGCGGACGAGGAGACGACCACTCGCCATGCCGAGGCGACCCTCGCCACCGCCACCGCACTCAATCCCCACATCGGCTACGACCGGGCGACCGAGATCGTCCAGGCCGCCCACGAATCCGGCCGTCCACTCCGGGAGGTCGCCCGGGAGATGGGAGTGGACGAGGCTATCCTCGAGGAGGCCCTCGACCATCGACGGATGGCACGCCCCCACGACTGAGCGCGGCAGTAATGGATCGCCCGCTCGGGTGACCAATAGATGCCACCGTCCAGCCTCTAGACGATCGGAAGGAGCCCCATGACGAGCGAGATTGGGACGAGCACGAAGACCGAGAAGGCGACGTTCGGCGCCGGGTGCTTCTGGCAGGTCGAGGAGGCGTTCCGCCAGCTCGACGGCGTCATTCACACCGCGGTCGGCTACGAGGGCGGCCACGTCGATAACCCAACCTACGAGCAGGTCTGCACCGGCACCACCGGCCATGTCGAGGTCTGCCAGGTCACCTTCGACCCGGCGAAGGTCGGCTACGAGGAGCTCGTCTCCAAGTACTTCGAGATCCACGACCCGACACAGCTGAACCGCCAGGGCTTGGACGTAGGATGGCAGTACCGGTCGGTGATCTTCGCCCACTCAGACGAGCAGGCCGAGATCGCGAGGCGTGTGATCGAACGGACGCAGCCTCGCTTCCGCGATCCCATCGTGACCGAGATCGAGCGGGCGCAGTCCTTCTGGCGCGCCGAGGAGTATCACCAGTGCTACCTCGAGAAGCGCGCCTCGAAGGGCGGGATGCTCGGGATGCTGCTGGGCCGCTGAGCAAGCCCCAGCGGTTGACGCGCCAGCAGTACGGGCTCTAGGACGTCAAGCGCGCGCCGCACCTCGACGCCGGCGCCGGTCACGGCCTCCGCGTCCGCAGCCCAAAGGCGTTGGCCATGCTGGTGGCGGTGGCGGCCTTGCCCAGATGACCGAGTCCCAACAGATCCTCTGTCGTTCGCAGGAGCGAGTAGTGATTCAGGAGCTCGCCGGAGCGCCGTCCGGCGGGTGTCGAGGGGCTCACTACCACGGTCGGAATATGGCAGCCCACATCGGTTCGATTGGTGGCGCAGACGTTGCTTGAGCCGCCTTCGCCCTCGTCGTAGGTGATGAAGAGCACCAGGTGGCCGGCCCGGTAGGCGCGGCTCTCGACGATCCGGGTGACCTCGGCCGCCAACCAGGCATCACCGGTGCTTACCGGGCAGTCATGGACGTCGTGGCAGAGGTTGGGGGTTACGAAGGAGAAGGCGGGAATCGAGTTGTGTTCGAGATCTGCCATCAAGGTGGTGAGCGGAAGATCGTGTTGTTCGCACCCGGTCAGGGAGGTGAAGTAGGGGGGTGGATTGTGGCGAACGGCGTAACCACCTGAGTCCTCTCGATCGCAGTTGGTCGGCATCGACTCGTCGTATGCGCGCCAGCTCGGGGCCTGGGCGAAGATGCTCTCGGCCCGCGTCGAGCAGCTCGGCGAGGGATTGCAGTCGCTGTGGAAGGGCTTGAGGTCTTGGCCGCCGAGGCCGGAGGTAGCGGCGATGTAGTTGGGAAGGCTCGGATGGGTGATGTTGTGGTAGTTGGTGGCGAGACCGCACCTCGCCGCGAGTGAACTCTGGAAGGGCGCAGAGCTCGAGCCGATGATCTGGTCATAGCTCTTGTTCTCCATCCAGATCCAGATGACGTGGTCATAGGACTTGGAGTCAGGCGAGGCCCTGCCGCACGGTGAGAGCGTGGCGGTGGTGGTCGGGGTGGAGGGGCGGGGGGTCGTCGACGTGCTGCTCTCCCCTCCGCAGCCCGTGGTCAGCGCCGCGACGCCGCAGAGAAGCACAGCCAAGGAAGCCTTGACGACCTGCCACCCCGCCCGGCGATCAGCGGCCATCCGAGCCTCCTGGTCGGGTTACGTTTGCCCGGACGCCGAGCCTTCTCAGAGGTTGACGGCCACGTACTTGGTCTCGACGAACTCCTCGATGCCCTCGTTGCCGCCCTCGCGGCCGATGCCGGACTGCTTGACGCCGCCAAACGGCGCGCCGGCATTCGAGACCATGCCCTGGTTCAGGCCGATCATGCCGGTCTCCAGCGCCTCGCACACGGTCAGCGCCCGCTTCAGGTTGCGAGTGAAGACGTAGGCCACGAGGCCGTACTCGGTGTCGTTGGCTGCGGCGATCGCGTCCTCGGTCGAGTCGAAGGACGCGACCGGGGCGACGGGTCCGAAGATCTCCTCCTTCAGCACGCGGGCGTCGGCCGAGACGCTGCCCAGCACCGTCGGCTCGTAGAAGTAACCGGACCCGTCCAGCTTCTCCCCTCCGACCACGGCCTTCGCCCCCTTGCCCAGGGCGTCCTCCACGAGCTCCGCGACCTTGCTGCGCTGGTCGTCGTCGATCAGCGGGCCGATGTCCACGCCCTCCTCGGTGCCACGGCCGACCCGGAGTTTGCGCATCCGCTCGGCGAGCCTCTCCGTGAACTCGTCGGCTATCTGACCGGCGACGTGGAAGCGGTTGGCGGCGGTGCAGGCCTCGCCGATGTTTCGCATCTTCGCCAGCATCGCGCCCTCGATGGCGGCGTCGATGTCGGCGTCATCGAAGATCAGGAACGGAGCGTTGCCGCCAAGCTCCATCGAGACCTTGAGCACGTTGTCGGCGGACTGGGCGATCAGCTTGCGCCCGACCTCGGTGGAGCCGGTGAAGGAGAGCTTTCGCAGCCTGGAATCGGAGATGATCGGCCCCGCAACCGAGCTCGACGATGAGCTCGTGATGACGTTGAGCACGCCGCCTGGCAGCCCCGCCTCCTCGAGGATCTGGGCGAGGGCGAATGCGGAGAGGGGCGTTTGCTGCGCCGGCTTCCAGACCATCGTGCAGCCGGCGGCGACGGCCGGTCCGATCTTCCGCGTCCCCATCGCCGTGGGGAAGTTCCACGGCGTGATGAAGAAGCACGGGCCGACCGGCTGGCGCATGACGAGCACGCGCGATGCGCCGTTGCCGGCCACCTTGTAGTAGCCGTCGATCCGCAGCGCTTCGCCCGAGAACCAGCGCAGGAACTCGGCCGAGTAGGCGATCTCCGCCTTGGACTCGGCGATGGCCTTGCCCATCTCGAGCGTCATCAGTAGAGCGAGGTCGTCGGAGCGCTCGTTGAGCAGCTCGAACGCGCGGTAGAGGATCTCCGAGCGCCTGTTGGGAGGCGTCGCCGCCCACTCCTCCTGCTTCTCCACCGCGGCGTCGAGAGCCGCCGTAGCGTCCTCCGGTGTCGCGTCGGCCACCTCGCATAGCGCCTCGCCAGTCGCCGGGTCCTCGACGGTGAGCGTCTCGCCGCCGCCGCCGTCGCGCCACTCGCCGCCGATGTAGAGCTGCTTGCCGACCTGGTCGACGACGCTCTGCTCCTTAGTCGCGATAGCCATCCCACACCTCCATCGAAGCCTTCACTTCCAAGGTACCCGAGACGACGCCGTACGATCGCGTCTGTCTACGAGTAGACGCGCACCGGCCGCGGCCCCTTGATCGCCTTCGCTACCGCGTAGACGTTCTCCTCCAGGTCCATCCGTTCGCCGTCGCCCTTGAGCAGGGTGTCGTGGTCGATGCGAAGGCCGACGCCGCGATTCGTCTTCAGGAGCGCTTCCAATGAGCCGGGCGGCGGCTTGGGGAAGTTATCGAGGCGCTCCCGGCGCGGGTCTCGGAAGACGACCTCGTCGTTTCCGTTCCCGGTGACGGAGAACCGCCCTCGTGGACGAGGCGGTGGTGGCGGCGACAGAGCAGGATCAGGTTGTCGAGGTCGGTACGGCCGCCGAGCACCCAAGGGACGATGTGGTGGGCGCAGCGTCTGTTCGTGCAGCCGGGAAAGCGACAGCGTCCGTCGCGTTCTCGCAGGGCGAGGTTCAAGGCCGGCGGGATCGACCTCGTCCTGCGGCCGAGGTAGAGCATCCGCCTGCCGCGCTTGACCAGAAGCTGGACTCCGCCGTCGCAGCCGAGGCGGCGGGCGGTCTCGGGCGGGATGTGGGGGCCGTTCTCCAGCTCGCAGCGCCCGGGAGCATCGCGCGAGAGCGTGTGGGCGTCGACGTGGACGATCAGGCGCTGTCTTTGGGGGCCGGCGCGCTCCCTCGCTCCGTGGGCGAGGAACGACTCGGCGATGAGACAGAGGACGTCGGCGTTCGTGGCGAGCTCTCCTACTCGATGCCTCCCCACCTTCCCCAGCCCTCGCGGCGGTCGTATTCGTCGATGAGGGCGATCCAGCGGGCGATTCCCGCCCGTAAGGTGGGAGGCGAGCGAACAGAGCTCGTGCTCGAGGCGCTCGGTCTTAAGCTCGGCGGGGTCGGCGGCCGGCTTCGGCGGTGCCGCCGCCGGCGTCTCCGTGGGTGGGTACATACGAACACATGTTCCCGTGGGGACCGAACGGAAAATCCGGGCGCTCGACGGACACTCCGCGAGGTTCCAGCTGGAATTAACGCCGTTGCTGCGGCGTCGGCGGAGGCGAGAGCGACGAGACCGAGGCCGTGAAGCGCCGCGACGAGGAGTGCCGATGCGTACGATCAAGCGGGCAGGGAACGGCCGATTGCGGTCGAAGCCGATCCGGAGATGCGAAGCGGGCGAGGGAAGCGAATGGCGACTGCCGTGGCGGCGTGCGCGGCCATCGGAGCCGGCGCGCTCGCGGCGAGCGCGTCCGCGGCCAGCTGGGTGATCCACGGACGTGGCTTCGGTCACGGCGTCGGCATGAGTCAGTACGGTGCCTACGGCTACGCCAAGCACGGCCGGAACTACCGCGAGATCCTCGAGCACTACTACCGGCACACCCACATCGGCAAGGCGAGCGGGCAGGTCAGGGTGCTGCTCGAGTCGGGGGTCGGCTCGGTCGGCTTCAGCCGCGCCCGCAGCGCGTGCGGAAAGCACCTACGGAAGGGTCGCGGTTACTCTTTCGTTGACGCGGGCTCGGAGGTGATCCTGCGCAGCCCGGGTGGGCGCAGGCTCGCTGCGTGCGGCCGTAACGGGACGGCGAAGGGAGGGCGCGGGATCCGCGTCGAGGGGAAGGGCACCTACCGGGGCAAGCTGATCACGACGGAGACCGGCGGCCTCCTCGTTGTGAACAAGCTGGGCGTCGACGACTACGCCCGCGGAGTGGTCCCGAACGAGATGCCCCCCTCGTGGCCGCAGGCTGCGCTGCGCGCGCAGGCAGTCGCGACCCGCTCGTTCGGCCTTACCTCCGGCGGCGGCCACGGCTTCGACGTCTACGACGACACCCGCAGCCAGGTCTACGACGGCAAGGCCTCCGAGACGAAGGCGACCGACCGCGCGGTTCGCGCGACTGGCAACGAGGTGGTCCGCTACCACAAGCACGTGATCACGGCCTACTTCTTCTCGACGTCCGGCGGGGAGACGGAGAGTGTCCAGTACGGCTTCCCCGGCTCGAACCCGGTTCCGTACCTGAAGAGCGTCAAGGACCCGTACGACGACCTTTCGCCGTACCACAAGTGGAGGGTCCGCTACTCGCAGCGCCAAATGGAATCGCGGCTCGACGGCCTCTTCCGTGGCAACCTCAAGAAGATCAGGGTCACGAAGACGGGAGACTCGCCCCGCATCGTCAAGGCGAAGGTGGTCGGCTCCGGGGGCGGCTCTCGAGTCTCGGGACCCACGCTTCAGGGCCACCTCGACCTGCGGAGCGCGTGGGCGAGGTTCCACCGGCGGTAGCGGCGTCAGCTGGCCTGGTTCGCCGCCGCTGCCATCAGCAGGAGCCGGGATCGGTGACGGTTGCGACGCTGATCCCACGCCGCGGCTGGCCCTGAACGGCCACAATTGGAGCAGCGCCTCTCACGGCGTCGCGCTGGCGGATAGCTTGGTGCCACTGTCGGAGAGCTTCGGTGCGCTTGCCGAGCTTTGCGAACGTGGCCTCATCCGCCACCTGGGACTGAGCAGCGCGAGTTGGGACCAGCTCAAGGCCGCTCAAGCGATGGCGCCGGTCGCGGCCGTCCAGAACCACTTCAACCTGAGGGTCCGATCGGGCGAGGGCATGCTCGAGCGCTGGTGAGCGCGAAGGCATCGCATTCGTGCCTTACTTTCCGCTTGCGGCCGGGCAGCTCGCCCGCTCCGAGCAGGTCCTCGCCGTCGCGCGAAAGCTTCACGCAACCGCGGCTCAGGTCGCTCTGGCGTGGTTGCTGGATCGCTCACCGGCGACGCTCCTGATCCCGGGCACCTCGTCGGTTACCCACCTGGAGGAGAACGTCGCCGCGGCTGCCGTCCGCCTCGACGACGAGGACATGGCCGCGCTTGATCGGCTGAGCCCCACGGCGTCGACCGGCGCGCGCTGACGATCAGGCCACCGTCGTGAGCCATGCCTGGAAAGTCGGCCCGGCGAGGACGGCATGCGGTCCCGGCAGCAGCGCGCCGCTCTCGAACAGGGAGGCGTCGGGGTCGTCAGGATCGCTTGACTCCTCGACGCGTACCGGATCACCGCGTCGCGCTGCAAACAGCCTTGCGATCTCGACGAGCGGCTCCTCCCGCGGCCCGGCGATTTCGGGGAACGCATCGCCGAACTGCGCCCGCCAGTCGTGGGCGACGGCCATCTCGACGAGCGCCTGCGCAACGGCTCTCGCAGCCACCGGTTGCGTGCGCATCCTCGGGACATAGCTCACATCGCCCTGCCGGCCCCAATCCACGAGCTGCCCGACGAACTCGTGGAACTGGGCGGCGCGCAGGATCCGGGTCGGGGTCGAGCCGGCGAGGGCCGCGCGCTCGTGTGCTTGCCTTGGCCCTGCCGTAGCCACCCGCAAACCGGTCGCAGCCGATGATGGAGACGACGACCATGCGCTGGACGCCGGCGTGTTCGCCCGCATCGTGCAGGTTTTGCATGGCGGTCACGAAGAACCTGGTCGCCGCGTCCTCCTCCGGTGAGGGTCCCGTCGCCGCGTCGATGATGCAGTCGACGCCGGCCAGTGCGTCCGGGAGTCCCTCGCCGGTGATGACGTCGACGCCGCTCGACCGCGAGATTGGGACCACCTCGTGCCCCGCCCGCTCGAGCACGTCGACGGCGTGATGTCCAACGCGGCCCGTCGCGCCCGCGACCGCCACCTTGGCTCGTGCTTGCATGAACTCGTCCTTTCGCTCCGCCGACGCGCGGGTCGGCTCCTTTCGCCTTCCACCTCAAGGACGAACGAGCGAACGCGAAATGGACGGTCCGTCAGCCGTCCGGATACGGCTGCACCGGGATGCCGTGGCCGGTGTCCCGGGTGCCGAGCTCGTATGCCGCGGCGCCGATGAGTTCCAGGCGCTCGCGCGGACTTCCGTCCCGCTCGACCTCCAGCTCGAGATCGGCGATCGAGCAGTTCAGCGTGTTGTGCTCCGGTCCCTTCGGGTCGGCGTAGATCCAGGCGACGAAGTTCCGCGCCTCCGAGGACACCCGTCCCCGCACCCTGATTCCCCTGCCCGAGAGCCGGAACGCGCAGCTCGTCGGCTGTTCCGCGATCTTCGTCGACAGCACGCGGTCGAGCCCGCCCAGGCGGTGCTCCGTGCCGCCGATGCGCAGCGTCCCGTTGGCGATCCAGGGCGTCTGCACGGGGCCGAGCTTGATCCGGCCGGCAGTCATGTCGAGGAAGACGGGCTTCTCGCCGCTCAGGAACGCCCCCTGTATCCAGACCCAGCGTTCCGCGTGCTCGGCGCCCCAGTTGTGGCCGATCATGCCGGGCCAGGTGGCGACCTCGATCTCCTCGTCGCCTACCGTCAGGCGGCCGTCGAAGCGGGCGCTCGGGTACGGCGAGAGGAGCTTCGTCCGCGGCAGCGGCGCGTCGTACAGGCGCTCGTAGGGGAGATGGTGAAACGCCTCACCCTCATCCGCGAACCGAAGGTCCCAGCTCGCGGGGAGCTCCGATGCGGTGATCTCGCCCACGGCCCGGCCGGGCTCGAGAATCGCCCCATCGATGCGGATGTAGGCCCCCTCCGGCGCGGCGAGCTCATCGGCGCCGAAGATCGCCTTCACGGCCCGCGGGCCAGGTGCTTCGGCGTCGAACAGCGTCAACCACAGGGCGGCTGTGGGGTCAGCTCCAGGCCGCTTGTGGACCGTATGGCGGATCCAGACGCCGCGTCCGCCGCCCGGCCGGGTCGCCTTGATGTAGAAGCTCTCATAGTGGCCCGCGTCGCTTGCGACGCCGGGAAACCGCGGCGCGCTTCGCACGCGGCCAATGTATCCGCCGCGATTAGTTCCAGCGACCCTACGATGCGATGCGCTTGTGGACGTCTACTTTCGCTATGCGAGAGCAGACGTCCATCCGCAGCGCGTCTGGCTGCTGGGCGCGCCGTCGGGCTGCCCCACTTGCGCCGGGCCGTCGGCGATGCTCCGGCGCCCCCTAGTGCCGAATGGTGATCACATCGCCATCGCGCACGACGTAGTCGCGCCCCTCGGTGCGCAGGAGACCCCGCTCCCGGGCCTCCGCGTACCCCTCCGCCTCGACGAGCTCCCGCCAGCCGATGACCTCGGCGCGCACGAAGCCCGCCTGAATGTCGCCGTGGACCCGGCCTGCGGCATCCCAGGCGGTGGCCCCGTGCGGAAGCGCCCGCGCGCGGGCCTCGCTCCCCCGGTGGGCGGTGAAGAACGTGATCAACCCCAGCAGGTCGTAGGCGGCGCGGACGAGGCGGGCGAGGCCCGACTCGCCGAGCCCAAGCTCGGCGCGCATCTCGACGGCCTCCGCGGCGGGTAGCTCGGCGAGCTCCGCCTCGATCCGCGCGCTCACCGCGATGCAGGGGGCTTCCCGAGCGTGGGCGGCGAGGTCGGCGGGAGGCCCGCCCTCCTCCTCGTCCACGTTGGCCACGTACAGGATGGGCTTCGAGCTCAGCGCCTGAAGGTTTGCCCGCGCCTCCGGGGCTAGGTCCGGCGGTGGGACGCTGCGCGCAGCTTCGCCGCGGGCGAGCGCGCTGGTCACACGCTCGAGCCATTCGCGCTCGGCCACCAGCTCCTTCGCGCCCGATCCCGCCTGCTTTCGCACCCGTTCGAGGCGCCGCTCAGCCTGCTCGAGGTCCGCGAGGTAGAGCTCCGCCTCGACCACCTCGGCGTCGGCGACCGGATCCACTCGGCCCTCCGGGTGCGGGACCGATTCGTCTCGGTACGCGCGGACGACGTGGCAGATCGCGTCGGTCTCGCGGATCTCGGCGAGGAAGCGATTGCCCAGTCCCTCGCCGCGCGAGGCGCCGCGGACCAGGCCGGCGATGTCGCGGAACTCGATCGTCTCCGGCACCAGCGGGCTCGCCTGCGCGGCGGCGGCTACCGGCGCGAGTCGCTCGTCGGGCACCTCGACGATCGCGACGTTCGGCTCCACTGTCGTGAACGGATAGGGGGCGGTCTGGGCCGACGCGCTCGTGAGCGCGTTGAACAGGGTCGTCTTTCCGGCGTTGGGAAGGCCGACGATCCCGATCTTCACTGCGCGCCGGCGGCTGTCCCCGGAACGGCTCCGGCGGCACGGTCACCAGCACCATCGGTGGTCGCATTGCCCAGCCTTGCGCGGCTTGCGACCAGGTCGATGAGCCGCTCCTCGATGCCGGGCCCGTCGAGGCGCGGGATCGCCCTGCCCACGATAGCCCCAAGGGCGACGCCCGCGACGACGTCCGACGGATAGTGCATCCCGAGGTAGGGACGCGTGAGGCAGATCGCCGTGGCCAGGGCGTAGAGCGGCACGCGCCGATGGGGCGCGACCCGTCCCAGCGCCGTCGCGGCAGCGACGGACGATGTCGCGTGCGCGGAGGGAAACGAGAGCTTGCTCGGAGCGCGGGCGAGCGGCGGATGCTCCTCGATGAGCGGCCGGTTTCGCCCGACCCCGACCTTGACCGCGTAGTTGACGCCGATCGCGCCCGGTCCCACCGTCGTGGCGGCGAGCCAGCGGCTGCGCCGGCGGGGATCGATCGCCGCTCCGGCGGCTCCCAGCGCAGTCCAGACGGCAGCCCATTCCCCCGCCGCCCCCAGCGCGCGCATGGCCCTCTCCAACGGCTCGAAGTGTCCCCGGGTGCGCATCAGCCACAGCACCGTCTGGTCCACCCAGCCGAGCAACCCCACGAGGCCCGGCTTACGGACGGGGGGCCCGACGGCCCGCCGGCGGGCGAGCGGCAGCCGGACGACGGGGGGTTTTCGCACACCCTTCTTTCGTGTCTTCAGCATGGCCCGAGAGTATGCCCTCGAGCCTCATCCCACGACCACGTCGAACGCGCGCGGAGCGGCCACGAGCGCCACCGCGCCCCCCGTGACCAGCTCGCCGTCGACGTTGTACGTGGTGCCGTCCGGGACCTCGAGCTCGACCCGCCGCGCCCGGAAGGAGCGCACGCCGCGCTGCGACTCCAGCGCACCGCGGCGCAGCCCGTAGGCGCGGAACGCCAGCGTCAGCCTTGGAGTCGCCTCGACCACGACGGCGTCGAGCGCGCCGTCAGAGGGATTCGCGTCCACCTGGGAACCTGCACCGAATGCGCCCGTGCAGGCGACGGTCACCTGCCATGTGCGACCCGAGAAGACGAGCGCCCCGTCGCAGCACAACGCGCACTCGACCGGTTTGGCGCTCAGCCCGGCACGGACTGCGCCGATGGCGTATGCGAGGGTTCCGAGCGGGCGCTTCCAGTCGCGAGCCTTCAGCGCGGCGACTGGAGATAGACCCACGCTCATGGCGTTGACGAACGGCCGTTCACCCACCCGGCCAAGTTCAAGCGACCGCGTCCGGACCCCGTTCACGGCGAGGCGGCAGGCCGCGTGCATGTCGTCGGGCAGCCCGAGCGTCCGCGCGAAGTCGTTGGCGGTTCCGGCGGGGATGACGGCGAGGGGAGCCCGAGCTGTGCTCGCGGCGGCGGCCGCCCATCCCACCGATCCATCGCCGCCGGCAACGGCGATGCGATCCGCGCTCGAGCTCGCGGCCTGCTGCCATTCCGATATCGGATACACCTCGACCGCGGCGCCGAGATCGGCGAGCTCCAGTCTCGCTCGCTCGGCCTCGCCCTTGCCGGAGCCCGGATTCGCCAGGAGTGCCACCGAGGTCGCACTCCCTGGCTGCACCACCGCTGGGCTCTGACGCGTTCCTTCTGCCATGCGCCTCCTTGCCGCTCGGGGCACCTACCCCTGGCGCGACAGCGGAAACGGATTGCCGCGTTCAGGCCTCGAGCCGCGCGAAGTAGGCGAGCGGCGGGCCCGTCCGGCGCACGAGGCGCAGCCCGCTTGCCTCGGCCCGGCGACGGAGCGATCGCAGGGCGACCATGTGTGGGTCGCCGAAGAGCTCCCCGACGATGAGCCGACCGCCGGGGCGTAGGACCCTCGCCGCCTCGCGCAGCGCGGCGTCCTGGTCGGGGATCTCGCCGAGGGTGGTGATCAGGATCGCCGCGTCGAACGAGTTCTCCTCGTACGGGAGCTCCTGCGCGACGCCCTGGGTGGGGTTGACGTTCCAGAGCCCGCGCTCGCGGGCGCGGCGGATGGTGTGGTCGAGCATCTCCTGCTGCAGGTCGAAGATCTCGACCGTCCCCTCCGGCCCGACCCACTCCGCGAGGTCAAGGGTGTAGTAGCCGGTGCCGGGGCCGATCTCGAGCACCCGCTCGCCCGGCTTCGGCTCGAGGATCTCGCGCAGGCGCGCGCGCGTGATCACCGGGTGCGGGGCTTCGACCCAGAAGCGCTGGCTGTAAGGGCAGGCGGACGGGTTCTGCCGCCACCAGAGCGCGACGCCGACCACGCCCAGCCCCGCCGCGGCGATCAGCTTCCTCACGTGTTCGAGAAGCCGATCGTGTGTGGCGCCCCGACAACCCGCACGAACACGACCTGGCGCAGGTCGAGCGACGTCGTCCCGTCCTCTGAGGCCAGGTCGTACCAGCCCGCCGCCTCGCTGGAGAGCTTGTCAGTCGACACGAGCGCCTGGCGAAGCGCGTCGAGCTCGCGCGAGACGACGCGAGCGCTCATCACCTGACCCCCGGCGAAGCCGACCTCGATCCTCTTCATCTCCTCCGCCATCTCTCCTCGTCGCCTCAGTCGTGATCCGTCGCGGGCTGAACCAGCTCGGTCAGCACGCCGCCGGTGGAGTTCGGGTGCAGGAACGCCACGCGGCTCTTGCGGATGCCGATTCGCGGCTCGGAATCGATGAGCTCGAGGCCAGCCTCGCTGAGCCTCGCGAGAGCGGCCTCGATGTCGCCCACGCGGTAGGCGACGTGATGAATGCCCTCGCCGCGCCGCCCGACGAACTTCCCGACGACGGTTTCGGGACCGAGCGGGGAGAGCAGCTCGACGTGACCGTCGCCGACGTCGAGCAGTGCCGCCTCCACGCCCTGCTCGGCAACGGTCTCGCGATGGACCAGCGGCATCCCGAACATTCCCTCGTACAGCGCGATGGAACGGTCGAGGTCGGAGACCGCGATGCCGACGTGATCGATCAACCCGAACACGGGCGTGAGTCTAGGCAGACTCACGCCGCGGCTGAACGGTCGCTGTCGCCCGACTCGACGCGCAGGACCTCTCGCAGGGCCGCCGAGCCCACCTCGAGCTGCGCGGTTGTGGGCTCGCGCGTCGACAGGAGGCGCTGGATCTCGTAGCCGGCGCCATGAATCATCCGTCCGATCGCGGAGTCCGGTGACCGCTCGGCGTAGGCGAAGAGCTCCACCGCGACGGACACGCTCGCCAGCCCGGCCATGCCGCGCGCCGCCGGGGATGGATCTCGAACGAGCCGCTCCACGGCGAGCTGCCCCGCCACCGATAGCACGAGGAGCGGCAGCACGAGGTTCGAGCCGCAGCGATCATGCTCCTTCGGTGCATCTGCCGGATCGAGGCTGCCGAGCTCATACGCGCCGATCGCCTTGTGCTCGACGCCGTGGTAGGCGGCGAGATCGTGGTCGCGAAGCGCGGTGGCTGCGGGCAGGACGCCGAGGGTCGCGATCAGCGCCTCCCTCGCAAGGGTCGTCGGGCCGAGGCGCCGGATCGCCGCTGAAAGCGCAGCGGTGGCGAACCCGATCCCGACCACCCGCGAGTCCTCGATCGGCAGGCGCGCGGCAGGCAGACGCCGCCGCGCGAGCGGGACGACCGCGAACGCCTCAGCGAGGCGCAGCGGCCCACGCAGGAGCGGCACCGAGGCGAGCGGCCCGCGCGCGAGGGTCGGCTTCGGCCCGGATGCGACCTCGATCGACCCGTCCGGCGCTCGCGCCGCGGCCGCCCACGAGGTCGGGCCGTGGATCAAGAGCCCGTTGCGAAGCGCCATCCCGCCCAGCCGCAGGCGGCGCTTGGGTGAGGCGCCGTTCCCGCTGGCGCTCACCCGAGCACCCGCCGAATCATGTCGCGGTAGAAGCGCTCGGCGAGCTCGACATCGGCTACCGCCGCCCGCTCGTCGGCGCCGTGGGCGAGCGGCGCCGCGTCCAGCAGCGACAGCTCGCGCTGCGGGCAAAATCCGTAGACGATCGCCGCGTCGAAGGCCTTTCGGAACCAGTGGCTGTCGCTGGACCCGGCCATGACGATGGGGACAAGCGTCGCGCCCGGGTCGTTCTCGGCGAGCCAGTCTGCGATCGCGTCGCGGAGGGGCGAGTCCGACGGCGAGCGGTTCCCGACGACGTGCTCTGTGAACTCGAGGGAGTAACCGTTCGGTCCGCCCAGGACCGCCTCGGCCTGGCGCCTGACCTCGACCTCGTCCCCTCCCGGCGGAACCCGGCAGTCGACCAGCGTCTCGGCCACAGAGGGGATCACGTTCTCCTTCTCGGAGGCGCGCGCCGTGGTGGGCACGAGCGTCACCCGAAGCATCGGGTCGAGCAGGTACGCGACCACCTCGGGCGCCCGCTCCCGCACGTGCGCGACCGCCTCGTCCAGCCCGTCCGGATCGGCGCCGACCTCCTCGCCGCCCAACGCATAGATGAACTCGATCGCCTCGGGGGTCGCGTCGATCGGCGGCTGCTCGCGCAGGCGCTCGAGCAGCGGCGCCAGCTTCAGGAGCGCGTTGTCGCCCAGTGCCGGAACCGAGGCGTGGCCCGCCCGCCCGTGGGTCCGCACCAGGAACCGGAACACCCCCTTCTCCCCGACGCACAACGTGTAGAAGCGCCGTCCCTCGACCTCGAATGCGACGCCGCCGCCCTCGTTCAGGACGTAGTCCGCCCGCACCGCGTCCGGGTGCGCATGGCATAGCCACTGCGCTCCCGCCGCGGCACCCTTCTCCTCATCCGCGGTCGTAACGACCAGCAGATCGCCGGCCGCCGGACGCCAGCCCTCGCGACCGAGCGCTGCGGCCGCAGCCACCTCCGCCGCGACCTGATCCTTCATGTCCTGGGCGCCGCGACCCCGGACCTCGCGGTCGACGACGTCTCCGGACCACGGGTCGAAGCTCCATTCCGAGGGCTCCGCTGGGACCGTGTCGACGTGGCCGAGCAGACAGAGCCTTGGGCCCTGGCCCTCGCCGGGAAGGCGGGCGACGACGTTGGGCCGGCCGGGCTCCACCGCCAGAAGCTGGCACTCGAACCCCGCATCGGTCAGGGTCTCGGCCAGGAGCTCCTGGGCAGGCTCCTCGTTCCCGGGCGGATTGACGGTGTTGATGCGGAGCAGGCGCTGGAGCAGCGCGACCGCGTCCGAGCCCTGAACGGCCGCCGCTGCTCTCTCTCCCTCCACGAGAGGGAGGTTAATGCCGTTCACGCCTCCGTTACCCTCGTCGCGTGCTCGTGCGGCATCGCGGTCACGCTCCGGTCGTGGATCCATCCGCCTATGTCGCACCGAGCGCTGAGCTGATCGGCCGGGTCACCATCGGCCCCCGCGCCCGCATCATGTCGGGCGCGATCCTCGACGCCGAAGACTCGCGGATCGACCTCGGCGAGTGCGCGATCGTCTGCGAGCACGCCGTGCTTCGTGCGACCGCGGTTGGCGAGGAGGAGCAGTCGGTCACCGTCGGCGACCATGCTTTCGTCAGCCCGCACGCCACCCTTCTCGGCTGTCGGCTCGAACCCGCGACCTACGTCGCCACGGGCGCGACCGTCCTCCACGCAGCCCTGGTCGAATCGGGCGCCGTCGTCGCGGTCGGGGCGCTGGTCCACGGCGGCACGCGCCTTGAGAGCGGCTTCTTCCTCGCACCGGGCATGGTCGCCATCGGCGACCCCGCGGTCGCCTACGCGCCAGGAGATCCGTCGCTGCCGGAGGCGATCAAGGGAGTCGGTTTCGCCAGGCGTGCCTTCGGCGTCCGGACGGCCTGGGAGGACCGCCGCGCCCGCTACCGGGAGGTCGCGGAGGTTCGCTCCCGGGAGTTCGGCGCCCACGCCCAAGACGAGGCCCTCCAGCAATAGCGATCGGGCACCACGCCGGACCTGAGACACGCGGCATCGCGGGTAATACTGGATACATGGAGCGGCTCTTCGACACCGAGGAGGAGCGGCGGCAGCGCACCGCCGTCCCGCCGAGCGAGGCGCCGCTGCCGGTTCGCCTCCGGCCGCGCTCGCTGGACGAGCTCGTCGGCCAGGAGCACCTGCTCGCCGAGGGATCGCCGCTGCGGATCGCGGTCGAGACCGGGGAGCCGCACTCGGCGATCTTCTACGGCCCGCCGGGGTCGGGGAAGACGACGCTTGCGCGCATCATCGCCGTGGCGGCGCGGGGAGCCTTCGAGGAGGAGTCGGCCGTTAACGCCGGCCGCGCCGAGGTGCGGGCGGTTATCCAGCGCGCCGAGGAGCGGCGGCGCGCCACCGGGCAGCCGACGATCTTCTTCCTCGACGAGATCCACCGCTTCAACAAGGCCCAGCAGGACGCGCTGCTGCCGGCGGTCGAGGAGGGCCTGGTGACCCTGATCGGCGCGACGACGGAGAACCCGTACTTCGAGGTCAATTCGGCGCTGCTTTCGCGAAGCCAGATCTACGAGCTCCATCCGCTCGAGCCGCGGCACATCCTGAAGCTCTTGGACCGAGCCTTGAGCGATCCCGGGCATGGAATCGAGGACCCGCCGGAGGTCACGGAGGAGGCGCTCGAGCTCCTGTCGAGCCGCTCGGACGGCGACGCGCGGGTTGCGCTCTCGGCGCTCGAGCGCGCGGTCGAGGCTGCCCGCGCGGCGGGCCGCGCCGTGGATCTCGACACCGCTGAGGAAGCGCTCCAGCGAAAGGCCTTGACCTACGACCGCGAGGGCGACCGCCACTACGACTACATCTCGGCCTGGATCAAGTCCACCCGGGCATCCGACCCCGACGCGTCCCTGTACTACCTGGCGGTGATGCTCGAGGGCGGGGAGGATCCGCGATTCATCGCGCGGCGGATGGTGATCCTCGCCTCCGAGGACATCGGCAACGGCGACCCACAGGCGCTCGCGGTCGCGAATGCTGCCGCCGACGCCGTCGATCGTGTGGGGCTTCCCGAGTGCCGGCTCAACCTCGCACAGGCCGCGACGTACCTGGCACTGGCGCCGAAGTCGAACGCTTCCTACGTCGGCCTCAAGCGGGCGGTCGCCCACGTCCGCGAGCACGGCGCGCAACCGCCGCCGGCCTACCTGCGCGACGCGCACTACTACGGCGCGCGCAAGCTCGGGCGCGGCATCGGCTACGTCTACCCGCACGACGAACCGGGGGGCGTCGCGGACCAGCAGGTGATCCCTGAGGGGATGGAGGCAGAGCGCTTCTACGAGCCCTCCGATCGCGGGTTCGAGGCCGAGCTCGCCAGACGGCTGGAGGAGGTCAGGCGGAGGCTCGGTCGCTCCGGCTAGGGCACCAGCTCGCGGACCAGCTCACCGGCGGGGCGGATGTCGTCGATCTGCGCGACCACCTCGCCCGCGTAGAGCGATCCGCCCTCGACCAGGTTGTCGCCGCCGCCGGCCGTCGCCGCGGCCGGCCCGAGGAGGGGGGATTCCCGCTCTGCGTGGCCGCCAGGGCCGGCTGAAGCGGCCGGGGGACCCCGCTGGGGCCTGGCGCCGTGAGGCGGTTCGCGACGCGCAGCCAGCCGGGGCCCCGCGGATCGCGGCGAAGCCACCGCCGGGTCGCCTCGTTCGGGACGACGCGGTGCGGCGCGGACCACCTGGCGCCGAAGAGGTCCGTGAGCACGGTCTCCCGCGCTGCGACCAGGCGGTGCTTGTACTCGGGATGGGCGCCGCTCTCCGTACTCATCAGGAAGCGCGTTCCGGCCACGACCGCGTGGGCTCCCGCCTCGAGTCGAGCCCGCACGTCGGGGGCGGTCGCGATCCCGCCACCTAGAATCGAATCCGTGGGGCAGCTCGAGTCGTTCAACCCCGC
>JBKPHA010000015.1:0-12320 GCA_046729615.1 Actinomycetota bacterium | reverse complement strand
GCGCGGTGACATCCGGGTCTTCACGCCAGCGGTCGAGATCCCGTTCGCCGGGCATCCGATGGTCGGAACTGCCTGGCTCTTAGATCGGGAGCGCGAAGGAGCCTCTGTCCTCCGCCCACCCGCCGGCGAGGTGCCGGTGCGGGTCCCCTCCCGCGGGCACGCGGCTGCCCAAGGGCTCCACGATTTCGATCGTCTACGGCGTGTGCCCGAAGGCGATCGCCCACGCGCACACGTCGCTGCCCGGAAGCGGCTGACAACCGGGTTCGTCGCGAGTGGGGGCGCTGGGAATCGAACCCAGACCAGCAGATTAAAAGTCTGCAGCCCGACCTTCGGGCCACGCCCCCATTCGGGACTGTAGAGCCAATGAGGGCACGCGACGATGGCGACACATGCAGGTCAGTGCAATCTGCATCCGACAGGTGCATGCACATTGACTTGACCCGCCGAGCCCACCGCGGGCTCCCGAGCAGGCCGAGCACGACTCCGAGCGAGACCAGGCCGAAGGCTGATCAGCCGGTCGCGCCTACCATGGGTTCGCCATGGCAGGCGGCAAGAAGCTCAGCGAGTACGAGCGCAAGCGCTCGTTCGACTCAACGCCCGAGCCGCGCGGCCGAAGGCGAAGGAGGGCCGCCAAGGGCAGCCGATTCGTGATCCAGGAGCACCACGCGCGGCGGCTGCACTGGGACCTGCGGCTTGAGCATGACGGCACCCTCGTCTCCTTCGCGCTTCCCCGCGGTGTCCCCCAGGACCCCAAGCACAACCGGCTCGCCGTCCACACCGAGGATCATCCGCTCGAGTACCTCGACTTCGAGGGCGACATCCCCGAAGGCCAGTACGGCGCCGGCAGGATGCGGATCTGGGACCGCGGCACGTATGAGGCCGAGAAGTTCCGCGACGACGAGGTCATCGCCGTCTTCGCCGGCGAGCGCGTCAAGGGCAAGTACGCCCTCTTTCAGACCAACGGCGACAACTGGATGATCCATCGCATGGATCCGCCCGCGGATCCGGATCGCGAGCCGATGCCCGAGGGCCTGCGGCCGATGGCCGCCGTCCTGGCGACGAGTGTCCCGCGCGACGACGAGAGCTGGGGCTATGAGATCAAGTGGGACGGCATCCGCGCCCTCGCCTACTGCGAGACCGGTCGCCTGCGGCTCGAGAGCCGGACCCTGCGCGACATCACCCCCACCTATCCCGAGCTTCGCGCCCTCGCCGAGGAGCTCGGCTCCACAGACGCCGTCCTCGACGGCGAGATCGTCGCCTTCGACGACGGTGGCAAGCCCAGCTTCGAGCGCCTTCAGGGCCGCATGAACCTCGCCTCCGACGGCGCCGTCCGGCGCCGCATTCGCGACTGCCCCGTCACCTTTCTCATCTTCGACCTCCTCTACCTCGACGGGCGCACACTGATGGAGCTCCCCTATGCCCAGCGCCGCGAGCGCCTGGAGGAGCTGGGCCTCGAGAGCCCCAACTGGCAGACGCCCAGCTACCACCGAGGCGACGGCAAGCGTCTGCTCGAGCTCACCGAGCGGCGCGGGCTCGAGGGCCTGGTCGCCAAGCGCCTCGACAGCCGCTACCTCCCTGGCCGGCGCACCCGCGCCTGGCTAAAGGTGAAGAACCTCATGAGCCAGGACCTCGTGATCGGCGGGTGGCTGCCCGGGCAGGGCCGCCGGACGGGGACCCTGGGGGCGCTCCTGGTGGGCTACAACGAGTACGAGGACGGCAAGCCCCACCTCCGCTACGCCGGCCGCGTCGGCACCGGCTTCACCGACGCCGAGCTCGACCGCCTCGCCGGACTCCTCGAGCCGCTGCGAAAGAGGAAGAGCCCGTTCACCGGGCGCCAGCCGCCGCGGGAGGCGGCGTTCGTGGAGCCGAAGCTGGTCGCCGAGGTTGCCTTCCGCGAGTGGACGAACGCGCGCACGCTCCGGGCCCCCGTCTATAAGGGCCTGCGGCCGGACAAGGAGCCCGAGGAGGTCGTCTTCGAGCAGCCCGAGCCGCCGCCGTAGGTCGGTGGAGCGGGAGTATGGTCGCCAGAATGATCGGCGGCGCAGCTTTCCAATACGGTTCTGCGGTGCCGCTGCACCCTGCCGAGAACCGCGCGTATCGCGAGCTCTACGTGAGCGCCCGGGCCGCCCAGAAGCGGCTCGGCAGACTGGGGTTCGCGCTCGGCGGGACGCAGGCGCGCGAGCCGGTGGACAAGGCCGCGGAGTCGCTCGGGAAGCTCCTCGAGGAGCTCGGGCCGCTGACCGCTCGCCACGACCTCCATGCGAACGTGACGGCCCAGGGTGGCGGCGCGAACTTCGGCTTGGTGCGCGGCGCCGTCTTCGACCGGTTCCTCGAGCGCAACCAGGCCCTTCGCCTCGCGGTGGACGATCTCGAGCATGTCGCCACCCTCCTTGCCTACCTCGCGAACGTGAGCGAGGCGCGCGGTGACGACAAGCTCCCGGAGTTCTGCCGCTCCTGGGAGCGTCGCGTGCGCCGCCAGGAGGGCGCCGTCCGCAGGGCCGCCGTGGCGCTGGGAGAGCGTCCCGATGACGCCATCGAGCCGCTCGACACTTCGCCGGTCGGCCGCGCGGCGCATCAGATGGCGTGGGCGGTCGGAACGGTCGGCGAGTGGACGGATCGCCAGGTCGCGCGTCGACGAAGCCGCGCCTAGCCAGCTTCAGCGGAGCTCGGGGATCCCCTCCTCCGGCGTCGATGCCTGCGCGTGGAGCTTGGGCGGGATCCGCCCCGCTCGGCGGGCCGCGTACCCGGCCTCCACCGCCTTGCGCATCGCCGTCGCCATCAGCTCGGGGTCCTTGGCCCGCGCCACCGAGCTCGAGAGGAGGACGCCATCGCACCCGAGCTCCATCGCAGTCGCGGCGTCGGAGGCGGTCCCGATACCGGCGTCCAGAATCACCGGCACCGAAGCTTGCTCGACGATGATCTCGATGTTGTACTGGTTCGCGATCCCCATCCCGGAGCCGATCGGCGATCCGAGCGGCATCACCGCGGCGCAGCCCGCGTCCTCGAGCCGCCGCGCGAGGATCGGGTCGTCGTTCGTGTAGGGAAGAACGACGAAGCCCTCGTCCACGAGCGTCTCGGCCGCGTCGATCAGCTCGACGGCGTCGGGGAACAGCGTCCGGTCGTCGCCGATCACCTCGAGCTTGATCCAGTCGGTCTCGAACGCCTCGCGCGCCAGCCGTGCGGTTCGCACGGCGTCCCGGGCGGTGTAACAGCCCGCGGTGTTGGGCAGGGCGAACTTCCCGAGCCGGTCGATCAGCTCGAGCGCGGACCCCTTCGCCGTCGGGTCGACGCGGCGCAGCGCGACGGTGACGATTTCGGCGCCGGAGGCGACGAGCGCGCGCTCCATCGAGTCGAGCGAGCGAAAGCCGCCTGTGCCGACAATCAGGCGCGACCCCCAGACGCGCGCGCCGAGCTCGAAGCCGGCCTCCTGCTGCAGGTCGCGCGCGACCACGACCCGCGGCCGGCTGCCCTCGAGATGCTGCGTGCTGCTCGCTGCGTGCCGGCTATCCACCCTGCACCGCCCTCACGACCTCCAGCGTCTGACGCTCCGATAGCTTCGTCCGCTCCCAGTCCGCGCTCCGCACGACCTCGCCGTCGACCGCCACCGCCACGCCGCGGCGCTGCCCGTCGACGCCGACGAGCTTCACGACGTCCGCGACCGTCGACCCCTCCGGCAGCTCCTCCGGTCGCCCGTTCACCTGCACGATCACGTCGTCACCTCCTCGCTCGCCGGAGCGGCGGCGAGACCGGGGGCGCTGTCGGCGCCGAAGCGGCCTGGGTGCGCGAGCTGAGCCTCCGGCGGCGTGGGCTCTCCCGCGAGCATCGCCGCGATGATCTCCGCGGTCCCCGGCGTCAGCAAGATGCCGTTGCGGTAGTGGCCGGTCGCGAGCAGCAGGCCGTCGATCGCGCCGGGGCCGATGAGGGGCGCGTTGTCGGGGGTCCCGGGCCGCAGCCCCGCCAGCGTCTCCACCAATTCGAGCTCGGCCACGTCGGGCAGCGTGCGGTAGGCCTCGCGTAACAGCTCATAGACGCCACCGGCCGTCACTTGGAGATCGAACCCGCGTTCCTCGACCGTCGCGCCGACGATCAGCCGCCCGTCCGGGCGCGGCACCAGGTACACCCGCTCGGTCGTGATGATGCGCTCGGACACGGTCTGCTCCGAGTTGCCTCGCAGGACCAAGAGCTGGCCCTTCACCGGGCGCACCGGCGGCCGCGCCGCCGCCGGCAACCAGGCCGACGCGCCCGACCAGGCCCCGGTCGCCAGCACGACCCGCTCGGCGCGGTGCTCGCGCCCGTCCGCGGTCACGACGCCGACAATCCGCTCCCCCTCGAACACCGCGTCCACCACGTCCGCCTCCACGAGTATCTCCCCGCCCGACGCCTCGGCCGCGGCCACCAAGGCGGGCACCAGGAGGCGCGGATCGACGGCCGCCTCGCCGGGAAGGTGCACCCCGCCGGCGACGTGGGTCGAGAGGCCGGGCTCCAGCATGCGACAGCCGCGCGGTCGAAGCCACTCGATCCCGAGGTCAAGCGAGCCCATCAGCTCGAACCGCCGGCGCAGCTCCTCGGCCTCGTCGCGATCGAGCGCTACGTGCAGCGCGCCGCGCGGCTCATACCCCGACTCGAGGCCGCCGTCCTGCTCGAGCTCGGCCGCGAACCCGGACCAGTCGCGCGCCGAGGCGAGCGCGATCCGGACGAGGGCGTCCTCCCCCCAGTTCGCCTCGCCCACCGGCGCCAGCATTCCGGCGGCGACGTGGGTCGCGCCCGCGCCGGGCGCATCTCGCTCCAGCACCCGTACGCGCAGGCCGCGCCGCGCCGCGCGCCAGGCGCAGGCAAGTCCGATCGTCCCGGCGCCGACGATGACCGCGTCAAGGCCCTGGCCACCGTCGCGCGATCGCGCACGCCGCAGCGGAACGACCACGTCGTTCGTGGCGCCCTTAACGCCGATGGAGGTGATGTCGTGCGGCACGATCGTGCTCCCTCAAGGACTGCGCCGGCCTCGTCGGGCGGTCCGCGCCAGCCATCCCTGCGCCGGCATTACCCGGATCAGGTTCAGACGGTCGGCGGCCCGGTGCCGCCCTCTCAGCCCGCGTCTGTGGGCTCCCGTTTCAAGTCCATGGTACTCGCGTCGCCACCAGCAACGGCGGGGCTGCGAGACTGCTCGCGGAGACAACAACCCATGGCGCTGATGCGTGCGGAAAGACTCGCGATCCTGGAGCGGGCGAAGCTGTACTTCGTCTGCAACGGCCGCCCCCATGGCGGAGATCCGACACCGCTGCTTCGGGCAGCCATGCGCGGCGGCGCCGAGATCATCCAGCTTCGCGAGAAGGCGCCGCGCTGCGCCGAGGAGCTCATCTCGCTGGCAGAGCCGTTCCGCGGCGTCGCGGACGAGCACGGCGGGCTGTTCATCCTGAACGACCGCCCCGACCTCGTTGCGGCATGCGGCGCCGACGGAGCGCACGTCGGCCAGGAGGACATCTCGGTGGCGGACGCAAGGGCCGCGGTCGGTCCCGATGCGCTGATCGGGCTCTCCACCCACAGCCAGCGGCAGGTGGACGCCGCGTGCGCGGCTCAAGGCGTCGACCGTCCGGATCAGATCAGCGTCGGTCCCGTCTGGGAGACCCCGACGAAGGAGGGCCGGCCCGCGACCGGGCTGGGCCTCCTCGAGCACGCGGCCCGAGCGGCGACCATCCCGTGGTTCGCCATCGGCGGGATCGACGCCGGC
Organism: Actinomycetota bacterium; assembly: GCA_046729615.1. Lineage (GTDB taxonomy): Bacteria > Actinomycetota > Thermoleophilia > Solirubrobacterales > 70-9 > AC-56. The sequence continues at coordinate 6,595 of JBKPHA010000015.1, read as the reverse complement.
AACGTGGCGGAGGCGGTGGCTGCGGGCGCCAGGCGGATCGTCGTGGTGAGGGCCATCCGCGATGCCGCCGATCCCGAGGCGGCGGCAGTGGTGCTGCGCGCCGCGCTCGAAGCCGAGGCGGTCGTCCGCTGATGGCCCGCCACGAGCGCCAGCGCGCCCAGCGGCAGAAGCGCAAGGCCCGCGCCGCCGCGCGCCGCGAGCAGATCGCCGCCCGCTACGAGGAGCGGAATCGCAACGCCCGGGAGAAGCTCGAGCCGCTCGAACCCGGCGAGCGGCCCGCGATCGTGACCATCGGCGCGGTGATCTCGGCGATCATCGCCGTCGTCTTCTGGGTTTCGACCGTCCTCGCCGCGACGGGGCACGTCACGGTTCGCGGCAGCCACCCGAGCCCGATCGCAGCCGGAGCCGCGGCGCTGCTGCTCACGACGATGGCGTGGGGCATGTGGCGGGCCCGGTACTGGGCCGTCTTGGGCTTCCAGGCGTTCCTCGCCCTGGCCCTGCTCTCGGCCACGCTCGGCTTGATCCAGGTGGAGACGGCGCTCGAGGCGGTCGGCACCGCCCTCGTGATCGCGATCGCGGGAACGCTCTTCTACCTCATGATCCGCGCGATGGCCCGCATCCAGATGCCCGAGCGGACCCGACGCGACTAGTCTGCGGCGACGTGAAGCGGGTGAACATCCACAGCGCCGAGCTTCGGCGCGACGAGGACGATCCCCAGGGCTACCGCTGCGATTACCTCCGGCTCGCGCCTGCGATCGGGGGCAACACGATGGCGGGGACACTCTATGAGCTGTCCCCCGGCAACAGCAACTGCCCGTACCACTACGAGTCCGACGAGGAATGGCTCCTCGTCCTCGAGGGGACGCTCACCGTACGCCACCCGGACGGCGAGGACGAACTCGCCCCGGGCGATCTCGTCTGCTTTCCCGCTGGCCCCGAAGGAGCTCACAAGCTCACCAACCGGGGGAGCGAGGTCGTGAGGATGCTCATCGTCTCGACCGCGAACCTGCCCGCGGTCGCCGTCTACCCGGACAGCGACAAGATCGGTGTCTTCACGGAGGGGAGGCGCGACAACATCATGGTGCGGCGCTCGAGCGGCGTGGGCCACTGGGACGGCGAGGCCGACCGCTCCGAATGAGCTTCGTTTAGAGTCGCGCCCGATGGCTGACTCCTACGACGTGGTCGCGCCCGATGGCTGACGCGTACGACGTGATCGTGATCGGCGGCGGGCCGGGCGGTTACGTCGCGGCGATCAGGGCAGCGCAGCTGGGCAAGAGGACGGCCGTAGTCGAGCGCGACAAGCCAGGGGGGCGCTGCCTCAACTACGCCTGCATCCCGGCGAAGACCATCCTCCACAGCGCCGAGGTCTACGACCACGCCCGAAACGGCGCACACCTCGGCATCGCCGCAAACGACGTGACGGTCGATTGGAAGGCGCTGGGCGAGCGGCGGGCAAAGGTCTCCGAGACGCTCTCGAGCGGCGTGAAGATGCTGTGGGACAAGAACAAGGTCACGATGATCGAGGGCGAAGGCTCGCTGACGGAGGACGCCAACGTCGCGGTTCAAGACACGACGCACGAGGCTGCGACGGTCGTGCTGGCGACGGGCTCAGTCGCCCTCGCGATCCCGGGCGCCGAGTTCTCGGAGCGGGTCGTCGACACCTGGGGCGCGTGGTCCCTTCCCGAGCAGCCGAGCCGGCTTGCGGTGGTGGGAGCGGGAGCGTCAGGGGCCGAGATCGCGTCTGCCTACGGCCGGTTCGGGATCGAGGTCACGCTGATCGAGATGCTCGACCAGGTCCTGCCGGCCGAGGACAAGGACATGGCGAGGGTGGTCGAGCGAGCGTTCCGCAAGCAGAACATCACGATCTCGACCGGGACGCCCGTCCAGTCCGTCGACGTCGGCAATGACTCGGTGAAGGTGAGGTATGGCGACACCGAGACTGAGGTCGACTACCTCTGCATCGCGGGCGGCCGGGCGCCGGACACGGATCCGCTGAACCTCGAGGCGGCGGGCGTCGCGACGAACGACCGCGGCAAGATCGAGGTGAACGAGTACCGCCAGACCCAGAACCCGAACGTCTACGCGATCGGCGACCTCGTCGGGCGCAAGGCGCTGGCGCACAAGGCCTCCGACGAGGGCGTGGTCGCGGTCGAGCACGCCGCCGGCGTCGAGACCCATCCGGTGGACGAGAACCTGGTGGCCGGCGCCACGTTCTGCGAGCCGCAGGTGGCAAGCGTCGGCCTCACCGAGGACCAGGCGAGGGAGGCGGGCCACGACGTAAAGGTCGGGCGCCAGAAGCTGGGCGGAGAGGGCGCCGCGGCGGTCTACGACGACCGCGACGGCCTGGTGAAGCTCGTCGTCGACACCGAATACGGCGAGATCCTGGGTGCGCACGTGGTCGGCAACCGCGCGTGCGACATGATCCCCGAGCTCGTCGACGCCATGGCCCTGGAGGGCGGCTACCAGGAGCTCGCCCGGATCGTGCATCCTCACCCCACGATGTCGGAGGCGATCCTCGACGCCGCCCGCGCCGTGGACGGCTGGGCCATCCACGCCTGAGCGCGAGACGCACACGACGAGCCGTCAGCTGTGACCCATCCCCGGCGCTGGCTGCGCCTATCGTGGTGGTGTGGACGACCAAGCCAATCCATACATCCTGCCCGCGGATCTTCCCGTCCCTGTTGATGATGGGGCGGCGGATCATCTTGAGGGCACCGCGATGCCATCGGTCGCCCTCCCATCGACCGCGGGGTTCGAGATCGATCTCAGGACTGCAAGCCAGCGCACGCTCCTCCTGTATGTGTATCCACGGACCGGTCGCCCGGGCGAGCCGCTGCCTCCGTCCTGGGACTACATCCCGGGCGCTCGTGGCTGCACCCCGCAGGCGTGCGCGTTCCGGGATCACCACGCCGAGCTGAAGTCGTACGGCACCGACGTGCTCGGGCTCAGCGCGCAGCCGCTCAACGATCAGGTCGAGTTCGCGGAGCGCGTTCGCCTCCCCTATCCGATCCTGAGCGATCCGCGCCTCGAGCTCGCAGCTGCCCTGCGGCTGCCGACGTTCGAGGTCGCCGGGATGCACCTTTACAAGCGCCTGACGCTCATCGCCCGGCGGGGAACGATCGTCAAGACCTTCTACCCCGTCTTTCCACCGGACCGGAACGCCGCCGACGTCCTCGACTGGCTGCGCACCGCGTGACCGAGCGAGCGATCTTCTACTACGACCTCGGCTCGCCGTACGCGTATCTCGCCGCCGAGCGCGTCAACGGCCTCTTCGCCGGGGCGGGCCTCGAGCCCCCGGAGTGGCAGCCGGTCCTGCTCGGCGGCCTGTTCAAGCGCTTCGGTCGCTCATCCTGGGGCCTTGGCGCGGAACGGGAACGCGGTATGGCCGAATGTGAGCGCCGGGCCGCCGACTGCGGCCTGCCCCCCATCCGCTGGCCCGATCCGTGGCCTCCGAACGGCCTCTTCGCGATGCGCGCCGCCATCTACGCCAAGGAGATCGGACGCACCGTCTCGTTCTCGCTTGCGGCGTTCCGGCAGGCCTTCGCCGCGGGCCGCGACCTGAGCGAGTCAGACAACGTGCTGCTGGCCGCAGCGGCCGCGGAGATACATCCGCGAGCCATGCTCGCCGCGGTGAAGCGGGATTCAGTGAAGTCGGCGCTCCGCGAGGCCACCGAGCGCGCTGGCGACCTCGGAGTCCGAGGTGTCCCCACGATCGTCACCGGTGGAGAGGTCTTCTGGGGCGACGACCGTCTCGAGGAGGCGGTCAGCGCCGCCGCCCGGTCGCAACGCCGCTAGAGCCACTCGTTATCGTGATCGTCAGTGGCCAAGGAGCGCACTAAGACGCCGGATGTAGCTCACGGGCGGACCGCCATGGCGGCCGGCGACGGCAAGGGCGCGGCCGCTCACCCGCTCCCCGACGCGGACACCTGTCGCGAGCTGCTCGAGACCATGGCGCTCATCCGGCGCTTCGAGGAGGAGGCGGGCCGGCAGTACCAGCAGGCGAAGGCCGGCGGCTTCCTCCACCTCGCGATCGGCGAGGAGGCAACGATCGTCGGGACGACGTCCGTGATGCGCGACGACGACTACCTGATCGGCACTTACCGGACGCACGGCCACGCGATCGCTCGCGGCACCGATCCGAACCACGTGATGGCGGAGCTGTTCGGCCGCGAAGACGGCTGCTCGCGCGGGCGTGGCGGGTCGATGCACATCTTCGACCTCGAGCACCGCTTCATGGGGGGCTACGGCATCGTCGGCGGCAACCTGCCGATCGCGGCCGGTCTGGCGCTTGCAGCGGAGTACAAGGGCGAGGACTCGGTGACCGTCTGCATGCTCGGGGACGGCGCGTCGAACAGCGGCAACTTCGGCGAGACGATGAACCTGGCCGCGCTCTGGAAGCTGCCGGTTGTGTTCCTCGTCGAGAACAACCTGTACGGCATGGGCACTTCGGTCGAGCGCCACTCGGCCGTCACCGACCTCTCCCGCAAGGCCGAGGGCCTTGGAGTTCCGGGCGTTCGCGTCGACGGAATGGACGTTCTGGCCGTGCGGGAGATCGTCACCGAGCACATCCGCATCGCACGTTCGGAGCGCCAGCCCACGCTCGTCGAGGCGTTCACGTACAGGTTCCGCGGCCACTCCGCCGCCGATCCCGAGGTTTACCGGACCAAGGAGGAGGTCGAAGAGTGGCGCAAGAAGGACCCGATCACGGTCTTTCGCGACCGGTTGCTGGCGGAGGGCGTTATCTCGACCGACAAGGTCGACGAATTGCGCGAGCGCATCGAGCGCCGGGTAATGCAGGCCGTCGAGTTCGCCGATGCCTCGCCAGAGCCACCGCTCGAGTCCCTGTACGACCACCTTTACGTCGTCGGCGATCAGGTCCCCGGCTGGTACGCCGTGGACGAGCGGACGCCTGAGCCCCACCGCGGTGAGGAGGAGCGGGAGATCGGAGCCGCCGGCGAGGCGCGGAAGCTCGCGGAGGCCGCCGCCGCGTACGCCGGCCAGCCGAGCCCGCGCGGCCGGCGGCCACGTCAGACGACCGAAGATCGCGAAGCCTCAGACGCGCTCGAGGACACGGGCGAGGATGAGCCACCGGAGGGCCCCTCCTGATGGCCGTGATGCGGATGCGCGAGGCGCTGAATCAGGCGCTCGCCGAGGAGATGCGCCGCGACGAGCGCGTCTTCGTCATGGGCGAGGACGTAGGAGTGTTCCAGGGGGCCTTCAAGGTGACCGAGGGGCTCCTCGACGAGTTCGGCGAAAAGCGGGTTCGCGACACCCCGATCTCCGAGAACACGATCGTCGGCACGGGGGTCGGAGCGGCGATGGCGGGGCTGCGTCCGGTGGTGGAGATCATGACCGTGAACTTCGCGCTGCTCGCGATGGACCAGCTCGTCAACCACATGGCCGCCATCCCCTACATGTTCAACGGCCAGGTGCGAGTGCCGATGGTGGTTCGGATGCCCGGCGGTGGCGGACACCAGCTCGGCCCAACTCACTCGCACAGCTTCGAGGCGGTGTTCCTGCACATCCCCGGCCTCCTGGTCGCCTGTCCCTCCACGCCGGCTGACGGCAAGGGCCTGCTGAAGGCGGCGATCCGGAACGACAATCCCGTGATCTTCGTCGAGCACGAGACCCTCTATGGCTTCCGAGGCGAGGTGCCGGACGGGGACGGGGATGGGCCGCTGGTCAAATTCGGCGAGGCGTCGGTGCTGCGCGAGGGCAGCGACGTGACGATCGTGGGCATCCTGCGGATGGTCGACGTCGCGCAGCGAGCGGCGAAGACGCTGGCCAACGAGCATGCCGCGGAGGCGGAGGTGATCGACCCGCGGACGCTCCGCCCCCTCGACCTCGACACGATCCTGGAATCCGTGCGCAAGACCAACCGCTGCGTCGTCGTCGAGGAGGGCTGGCCTCACGGCGGCGTCGGCGCCAACCTCGCGGCGCTGATCTCCGAGCAGGCGTTCGACTACCTCGATGCCCCGGTGCAGCGGGTCACGGGCGCTGACGTACCGATGCCGTACGCCAAGCGCCTGGAGCAAGCCGCGATCCCGCACCCGGAGCACGTGGTATCGGCGGCGCTTGCGGCGTTGGAAGGCTCGATATGAGCAGGGAGCAGGGAGCAGGTAGAGGTCATCGAGTCGCTGGGCGTTCTACCTGCTCCATGCTCCCTGCCGGACCCATGGAGAACGCCTCGTAGTGGCTACCGACGTCGTCATGCCCCGCCTCTCCGACTCGATGGAGGAGGGAACGATCCTGCGCTGGCTGAAGTCGCCTGGTGACCAAGTCGAGCGCGGCGAGGAGCTCGTCGAGATCGAGACCGACAAGGCGAACATGGTCTATGAGGCGGACACGAGCGGCACGCTGATCGAGGTCGTCGCCGAGGAGGGCGCGACGCTCCCGATCGGCCAGGTGATCGCTCGCATCGGCGAGCCTGGCGAGGCGCCAGCAGGAGACGGTGCGCCCGCGAAGGCGAAGGCGTCGGCCGCCGCCGACGCAACCGCACAGGGCGCGCCCTCGGTGCCCCCGGCCTCGCCCGAGACCCCCGCAGCCGAGCAGGCCGCCGCGCCAGCCGAGGCGCGGCAGGCGCCAACCCCCGCCG
>JBKPHA010000014.1:0-31251 GCA_046729615.1 Actinomycetota bacterium | reverse complement strand
CGGGCGCTCACCGGCGCGCGGGCGACCGAGCAGGGCGCGATCGACCGCACGCTCATCGAGCTCGACGGCACGCCCAACAAGTCGCGCCTCGGCGCCAACGCCATCCTCGGCGTGTCGCTGGCCGTGGCCAAGGCGTCCGCCGCGGAGGCGGGGGAGCCGCTCTACCGGTTCCTCGGCGGCAGCCGCGAGACCACGCTGCCGGTGCCGATGATGAACGTGCTGAACGGCGGCGCCCACGCCGACAACAAGGTCGACTTCCAGGAGTTCATGGTCGTCCCCGCCGGGGCGCCCACCTTCACCGAGGGCCTGCGGATGGGCGTGGAGGTCTTCCATGCGCTCAAGGCGACGCTCAAATCGCAGGGGCTGGGGACGACGGTCGGCGACGAGGGTGGCTTTGCGCCGGATCTGGACTCGAACGAGGCCGCACTCGAGGTGCTGATCGCCGGCATCAAGGCGGCCGGGTACGAGCCAGGCAAGGATGCCTTCGTCGCCCTCGATCCGGCGACGAGCGAGCTGTATGGGGAGGGTTCGTACGTGCTCGAGCACGAGGGCCGCTCACTCTCCGCTGACGAGCTCGCCGACTACTGGGCCGCGATCTGCGACCGCTACCCGGTCGTGTCGCTCGAGGACGGCATGGGCGAGGAGGACTGGAAAGGCTGGCGGGCGCTCACGGAGCTCCTCGGTTCGCGCGTCCAGCTCGTCGGCGACGACCTCTTCGTCACCAACCCCGAGCGCCTGCGCCGCGGCATCGAGGAGGGCGTCGCGAACTCAGTCCTGGTGAAGCTGAACCAGATCGGGACGCTCACGGAGACGCTCGAGACGATCGCAATCGCGAAGGATGCGGGATACACGACGGTCATCTCGCACCGCTCGGGCGAGACGGAGGACACGACGATCGCCGACGTGGCGGTGGCCACCGGCGCCGGCCAGATCAAGACCGGCGCCCCCTCGCGCTCCGATCGCGTCGCGAAGTACAACCGGCTGCTGCGCATAGAGGAGCAGCTCGCAGATAGAGCCACCTATCCCGGCATCGAGACCTTCGCCGGAAGGTAGAGCGCCGCGGGCGGCGAACCATGAGGCGTGAGCGCTCGCGCGTACCGCGTATCCCCGCGCAGGTCCAGGGGCCGGCGCACCAGGATCCACTGGGACCGCCTCGGCCGGATTGCGCTGGTGCTGGTGTTCTTCGCGATCCTGTTCTCGTACATCAGCCCGGTGGTCAACTTCGTGAACGCCTGGCGCGGCGCGCACGAGACCGACGCCCAGGTCCAGGCCCTCCGCCAGGAGCACGACCGGCTCGAGGCCAGGGCCGCCGCGCTGCGGTCGCCGAACGCCGTCGTCGAGCAGGCCCGAAGGCTCGGCCTGGTGAAAGACGGCGAACGCTCCTTCGTCGTGCGGAACCTGCCCCACCACTGAGCCCGACCCGGGCTCCGCTCGCGACACGACGCGCGCCATGAACGTGCTCGCGGCGTTCTACACCGCGCCGGCGAGCGACCGACTCCTCGCCGCCGGGGCGTATCTGGTGGGCGCCATCGAGCTCGTCGCGCTGGTTGCCGCGCTGGCGTTCGGCGCGCACCGTGTGCGGGCGCTGCTCCTGCCGGCGTGGACCGGCGCCCCGGCGCGACTCGCCGAGCTCGTACTGGGCATCGCCGCCCTCGTCTGGATCTCCGAAGCGCTGGGTACGTTCGGTGCCTTCGGGGAGTACGCCGTCCTCGGGACCGGGATCGCCGTCGGCCTGGCCGCGGGCCTGATCGCGACCAGGCTTCCCCGCGGCCGGTCCGCCGACCGGGCTCCGCCGGCTCCGCCCGCGTGGAGCGTCGCCAAGATCGTGGCCGTGCTCGCGTGCGGCGCCGTCGCCGCCGGCTGGATGGTGCCGACGCTGGGCACGTTCGCGGCGGGCATGGACCGGGCGGACAGCCTCTGGTACCACATGCCCCTCGCCTCGAGGTTCGTCCAGACGGGCTACCTGGGCCACATCTACTTCTTCGACCCGATCTTCCTGGCCTCGTTCTATCCGGCGAATTCGGAGGTGATCCACGCGCTCGGAATCCTGTTCTTCGCGCGGGACATCGTCTCACCGGTGATGAACCTCGGCTGGCTCGCGATCGGCCTCCTGGCGGCGTACTGCATCGGCCGCCCGTACGGCCTGGGCCCGCAGGCGCTCGTAGGCGCGGCGATCGGCCTGGGCTCGCAATCGCTGGTGGAGTTCCAGGCGGGCGAGGCCCTCAACGACATCGTGGGCGTGGCGGCCGTGCTGGCAGCCGTGGCGATCCTGATCAACGGCTACGCAGCGGCCAGGGCGACGAGAGCAGCCGGTGCCGGGAATCCGGCGTCCGCGGGTGAGCCAGAGCAGCTTGTACAAGCGCGTCCCTACAAGGTCCGGGCTCGACCGGGGGCGGCCGATGCCCGGCCCCCCGCCCCGCTGATCACCGGGCGCGAGATCGCCACCGGACCGCTCATCATCGCCGGCATCGCCGCGGGCTTCGCGGCCGGCGTCAAGCTGTCGTTCCTCGCTCCGGTCGCGGCGCTCACCGTCGGGGTCATCGTGATCGCGCCACGGCTGGGACGGCTGCGCGCGACGCTCGCGTTCGCGATCCCGATGCTGGCGGCCGGCGGCTACTGGTACCTGCGGAACCTCGTCGCCGTCGGCAACCCGATCCCGTACATCGCGCACATCGCCCCGATCTCGCTGCCGGCGCCGGTGAGGGACTTTCAGCTGCGCCCGGACTACGCCGTCATCCACTACTGGAACGACACCGGCGTCTGGTCGCACTGGTTCGCGCCGGGGCTTCACGAGTCGTTCGGGACGCTGTGGCCGGCGACTTTGTGCGGGATGCTGGCGACGGCGGTGTTCGCGCTGTGGCGCGGGCGAGAGCCCATCCTGCGCGTCCTCGGCGCGTTCGTGATCGTCACGACGGTCGCGTATGTCTTCACGCCGCTCACCGCCGCGGGCGAGCAGGGCCAGCCGATCTCGTTCGTCTGGAACCTCCGCTATCTGGCTCCCGCCGTGTCCGTGGGTCTGGCGATCCTGCCGTGCCTGCCCGCCGCGCGGGCGACCGCGCGGCGCCGCCTGGTCGTGCTCGCGGCGCTGTGCCTCGTGCTGGCGTTCACGATCGGCTCACTTATCCAGTGGAAGCAGGGGCACACGAAGGGGGCGATCGCGGCCGGGGTGCTGGTCGTGGCGCTGGCGGCTGCGATCGCGGTCGTCCACCGCCAGGGCTGGCTCCGGGGCGCGGGCCGCATGTGGGCCCGCATCGCGGTCGGCGTCGCGGCCGCCGCCGTCATCGTGGCCGGTGGGTACGCGGCGGAACGGCATTACCTGGAGCACCGCTACGAGGACACGGGCCAGGTGCAGGACCTCGCCTCGGCGCTTCGGTGGGCGCGGGACATCCGCGACGCGAACATCGCCCTCGGCGGCATCCGCGCCGTGTTCACCCAGTATCCGTTCTACGGCACGAACCTCTCGAACGAGGTGCAGTGGCTCGGCAAGCGGGGTCCGCACGACGCCTATGACCGCATCCCGAACTGCCGCCAGTGGCGCCGGGCCGTCGACGCGGGGGGCTACACGCACGTGGTCACAACATTCGACCCGTACCTGCCGGGCACCCTGAGGAACTCGCCCGAGGGCCGCTGGACGGGATCCGACCCAAACGCCCACCTGGTGCTCCGCGACGGCCCCGTGCGGGTGTTCGAGCTGCGAGGCCCGCTCGACCCGAGTGGCTGCAAGGGGCAGAAACCGCTGAGCGAGGCGCAGCTTCACCGCGTGCCAAATCTGAACTCGGGCGGATAGCGAGATAAAGGCTCGGATTAGGACGAGGGCAATACGCTGCCGCGATGCTCGGCGTCTACGCCTCAGCGGCCGTGATTCTGATCGCCTCGCTGGTCCTGGGACGCGCGCTGCTCCACGTCATCGGGCTCAGTGTTCACACATGGCTGGGTGGCGTCGTCGGGTTCGCCGTCCTCCTCGTCGCGTGCCCGCTGCTGATCCGGCTGCCGGGGCGCGGGACCACCGTCTCCATCCTGCTGGCGCTGATCACGGCCGCCGCCATGCTCTACCTGTGGCGGGAGGATCGCGGTGGACGCCTCCTGGCTCGGCGATCGGCCGTGGCGCGGGCGAGCCACGGCCCCGGTGCGCCGCTGGCGCCGGGCGAGGGGAATCCGGAGTCGAGCTGGGCGCTGGGGCTGCTCGTGGCCCTGATCGTGGTCGTGGTCGCGTCCCTGCCGTTTGCCTTCAACGAGCGCGACGGCGTCCTCGGAGAGGGGATCTACACGAACGATCAGGCGGCCCAGCTCTACTGGACGAACTGGCTCCAGCACGGCCTGGGCCCGGAGCCCAACGCCGTCCGTTTCGGGTATCCGACGGGCCCGCAGTCGGTGGCCGCGACCGCCGCCGAGGCCACGAACGCCAGCCTCCTGGACTCGTTCAACGGCCTGCTGCTCGCTATTCCCGTGCTGACCGCGCTCACTGCCCTCGGTGTCGTCGGGGCGTTGTCGCCGGCACGGCGGGTGATCGCGGCGACGCTTGCCTCGATGCCGTACCTGGCCGCGTCCTTCCTGGCGCAGAGCGCGTTCAAGGAGACGGCGATGGCGCTCCTCGTGCTCGCGTTTGCGGTGACGCTGCGGGACCTCGCCTTCCTCAACCGGTACCCGGACTACGGCGGTGGGGCACACCCCCGCCGCGCCCTGATCCTCGTCCTCATCCTGCTTGCGGCGGCCAGCCTGTTCGTCTACAGCATCCCCGGCCTCGTGTGGTTCGCGCTCGCGCTGCCGGTCTGGGTCGTCCTCGAGCTGCTGACGGGCGGCCTGCGGATGGATCTGGACGCGGCGCGTGGCGCGATCCGCAGGCACCGGCGGATGATCATCGTCGTCGCGGTCGTCGTCGTCGCGGTCGCGGCGTTCTCGGCAGCGCAGCTCTCCGGGTTCGTCAGCAAGGTGGGGATGGTCCAGGCGTCCGCGGGGCGGTTAAGCTCGCCCGTGTTCCCCGGCGAGGCGCTGGGGGTCTGGCCGGAGGGCGATTTCCGCATCGTCCGCGGCGACGTGAGCGGCGCCTACATCGCGGTCGCGATCGGACTGGCGGCGGCGGCGCTTGGCGCCGCGGCGGCGGTGAGGCGCCGCGACTGGGGGCTGGTCGCGATGGGAGCGAGCACGGTGATCGTGTATGTCGGCGCGCGCCTCTTCGCCTCGATCTACGTCGAGGCCAAGGCGCTAGCCGTGATGTCTCCGCTCGTCGTGCTGGCGATGCTCCTCGGGCTGCTTGCGCCCAACTGGGCGCCGGATGGGGAGCGCGACACTGGCGACGGCGCATCGGATCGCTGGCGGTGGCTTCGGCGCCGCGAGGTCACCGTGGCTCGATACGCCTTCGGGGCCGTCGTCGCCGCGTGTCTCGCCGCGTCCGCGTTCCTGGCGCTCCGAGCGGCCCCCGTCGGCTTCGACCAGCGTGGTGAGGAGCTCGAGGGTCTGGCCGGCCTGATCCCGCACGACACCGTCGTCTTCTTCGGCGTCGATCGCTTCTCGGGTTACTGGCTGCGGGGCACGCTGATGAAGAGCCCCGGCGGCTACGTGCCCTCCGAGGTCAAGGCCCGGCCGGAGAAGGTATGGGAGCAGGGACTGGCGATGGACTTCGACACGCTTCCGCCCAGCCGCCTGAACGAGTTCGAGTATGCGATCACGACCCGTGCCGCATACCAGAGCACGGCCCCGCCCAACTTCAGGCCCGTGGCCCACACCCCGTCGTTCGTCCTGTGGAAGCGCGACGAGCCCACGCCGCCGCAGCGGATCATCGACAAGGACGGCACACCTGGACGGATCCTCGCCTGCCCGCAAGGTCCGGACCACGGCATCGCCGGCCGCGATGGCAACGCTACGCTCCTCCAGCGGCCGGTGGTGCGGCACCAGCCTGCCTGGAGCCCCACGTGGTACTTCGACGCACCCGGCACGGCGACGGTCCAGATGCGCCTCCCCCGCGGCCGCTGGGACCTCTCGCTCCAGTACAACAGCCAGGTTCCGCTGGTGGTGACCGCGGGCGGGCACAGCTTCACGCTGCCGCCGTCGCTCGACGGCATGTACCTGTCGGAGCAGGGTCAGGCCTCTTTCTGGCGGGCCGGAACCTTGCGGTCGAGCGGCGGGCGAGTGAAGGTCGCGGTCACAGCGCGCGAGCCGAGCGGGTTCCAGCGGCTCGTGGGGGTAAGCCGCCACGTGTGGCTCGGTTCGCTTGCGGCCACGAGCGGCGGGCCGAGCATCGCGCCGCTTCACGACACCTGCAGCCGCTTCCTCGACCACTTCATCGTCCGCGGCAAGGGAACCCCCGGCCAGGCGCGCGCGTCCAAGAACTGACGCCTCCCTCCACTAACTTCAGTCCGATGTCGGCCATGAACCACCCCGTCAAGCTGCCCACCGTTCTCCGCAATGAGGAGGGCCGCCCGGTGGCGAAGCCGCCGCCGGTGCTGTTCGTCGGGGGCACCGGACGCAGCGGGACGCACGTGCTCGCGAAGCTGCTCGGCAAGCACTCAAAGATGGCGCTCGTTCCCGTCGAGGTGCGCTTCCACACCGATAGGAGCGGCTTTCCGGGACTGCTCTCCGGCGAGGTGACGAAGGATCAGTTCCTCCGGCGGCTTCGTGGCTTCTGGTGGCGGGGCTTTCAGACCCGCCGGATGCGCGGGCTGTATCGCTTCGTGCCGCGGGAGCGGTTCGAGCCCGCCGTAGCGAGATTCGAGCCCGCCTTCGAGGATGATCCCGAGGCCGCGTGCTGGCAGCTCTTCTACGACCTGCTGGGCGTCCGCCGCGAGCGGGCCCAGGCGCCGACGCTCGTCGAGCAGAGCTGCGACACGGTCGCTGAGGGGGGGACGCTCTCGCGGCTCTTTCCCGAGGCGAAGTTCATCCATGTCGTCCGCGATGGACGCGATGCCTCCGCCTCGCGCGTCGCCCAGACCCACGGCCTCGTCTACCCACGAACGCGCCGGCAGGGCCTCGAGTGGTGGGAGTCACGCATCCGCACTATCGACGCCGGCGCCCGCGAGATCCCGAGCGACCGCCTGATCACGGTCAGCCTCGACGAGCTCCTGCTGCTGGGTCGCCACCGGGGCCTGCGGCCCATCTGCCGGTTCGTCCGCGTCTACCCGCAGCCCAAGATGAAGCGGTTCTTCCGCCGCAAGATGAGCCCCGAGCTCGCGCATTCTGCGCGCTGGCGCGCCGGCCTGGGTGATCGGCGGGCGACCGAGCTCGAGCGGATGTACGACGAGATCGTGGCGGGGTTCGAGCGGGACGGCATTGCCTGCGCGCCCCTGCTGCGCCGCACCCTCGATCGCTCGCGGGGCGCAGGGGTCTCGGACGATGAGATCACCGCGTTCCTCGCCGGCGACGGCAGCCCGCTTCAGGTGCCCGCGTGAGACGCGATCCTGCGGACCTCGTCTTCATCGGCGGGACCGGGCGGAGCGGCACCACCGTGCTGGCCGAGCTGCTCGGTCACCGCTCGCGGTTCCTCGCGGTGCCGATCGAGTGCCGCTTCCACTGCCACCCCGCCGGGCTCGCCGACGTGGTCGCGGGGCGTGCGACGCCGGAGGAGCTCGTGCGGAAGCTGCGGACCTACTGGTGGTACCGGGTGCGCGTCCGCTCAAGCGCGATCGTGCCGGGCGGGCTCGCGGGCAGGCTTCGCCTGGCGGCGCTTCGGGCGCGGCTGCGGCTCGGCATCGGCCCGCGGGTCGAGGCGCGGGTGCGCGGCCTGCACCAGATCATCGATCGCGACCGCTTCGACGCCGCGGTGGCGCGGTTCGAGGAGACCCATCGCGACGACATCCTGCGGGCGTCGCGCCACCTCTTCTACGACATCCTCGCGCCGCTTCGCGAGGGCTCCGGAAAACCGGCCGTGGTCGAGATGAGCACGTACTCGATCGCCGCCGCACCCGAGCTGGCGCGCATCTTTCCGGAAGCCCGGTTCGTGCACAGCGTGCGCGACGGACGTGATTCGGGTGCCTCAAAGGTGGGGCTTCGCGAGAAGGCGCACCATCCGACGGACGCGATCTCGGGCATCGATTTCTGGGCCGAGCGGCTTCGCCTCGCGGATCTCGGGGTCAAAGGGCTCTCGAGCGACGACCGCTCCCGGTTTTGCCTGGTCAGCCTCGACGAGCTCGCGTGGGCGGAGCGCGACCGCACCTACGCCGAGCTGCTCGAGTTCCTGGGAACAGACGACGAGCAGCTGATGCGGGAGTTCTTCGAGCTGCGGATGACCGCTCAGGCGGCGAATATCGGGCGCTGGCGCGATGGCCTCGACGCGACGGAGCAGCGCGAAGTGAACGCTCACTACGAGGCGACGCTCTCGCGGCTCGAGCGCGAGGACTACCACTGCGCCGCGCTGCTTCGTCGCACTTATGAGCGCACGCTCGCCTCGCAGCCAAGCGCGTGACCTTGCGCGATCGCCCCGAGGTCATCTTCGTGGGCGGCACGCGCTTCAGCGGCGCGGAGGTCGTGGCGGTGCTCCTGGCGGACCATCCCGCCGCCGCGGGTGTGCCGGTCGCGGCTCGCTTCCACAGCGATCCGTGGGGAGTCCCGGCGCTGCTTCACGGGCGCATCGGGCTGGCGGACTTCACGGCGAGGGTGCGTTCCAGCGAGATTGCCGAGAGGGTGGCCTGCGACCGCCTCGACCGTGCGCTCGGCGCGCTTCGCGACCGCTACCACGCCGAGCCCCTCGAGGCCTGCCTGGAGCTCGTGTGGGCGCTCTTCGGCGAGCTCGCCGGCGTCGGCGAGGCCCGGGCGCTCGTTGAAGCGAGCCCCGGCAATCTCGTTGAGGCGCAGACGCTCATGCGGCTCGTCCCCGAGGCGAGGTTCGTCCACGTCGCACGCGACGGGCGCGACGTCGCCGCCGCGGCGGTCCGGTCGGACGTGAACGTAAGCCGGATCCCGGCCGGCATCGAGTGGTGGGCGGGTGAGCTGCGCGAGATCGAGCGCGGTGTGAGGGGAGAGGAGGACGGCTCGCCGTACGCGATCCCGCCGGATCGCCTCGCGGTCGTCGTCCTCGACGAGCTCCTCGCCGCCGGCGCCGCCACGGCCCACGCGCGGCTGCTGAACCGCCTCGGTCTGGGCGAGAATGGCGCCGTGCCGGCTCCCGTACCGATCGATGCCGACGCCGTGGGCCGCGGGCGCTGGCGGAGTCAGGCCCGGGGCCTGGCGCGCTGGTGGATCACGCGGCGCTACGAGCGGATCCTGGGCGAGCTCGACGACGAGGGAAACCACGCGGCGCCCGCGCTGCGTGCGGCCTTCGAGCGCATGGGCTGATGGCCAACGGGCGCATCATGTTCGTGTCGTCGAACGGCACGGGACTCGGCCACCTGACGCGCTCGATGGCGGTCGCGCGCAGGCTTAACCCGGCGATCGAGTCGCTGTTCATCACGCTGTCGCGCGCCGCGCCGGTCGTGCGCGAGATGGGCTTTCCCGTCGAGTACATGGCCTCCCACGGCAGCACGGGCGCGGGCACCGACTTCCGCTGGTCGCGCCGCACCGCGGCGCGCCTGAGGGTCGCGATCGGGGAGGCCGAGCCGCGGATCCTCCTGTTCGACGGCATCCTCCCGTACGACCCGCTCCTGGCTGCGATGAGGCAGGTCCCGGTGACCGTTTGGTGCCGGCGCGGCCTGTGGCAGCGGGGCGCCGCCACCGCCCCGCTCACGCGGAGCGACCTCTTCGACGCGGTCCTGGAGCCCGGCGAGTTCGCGGCCAGGGAGGACGCCGGCCCCACCAGCACCCGCCGCAGCGAGGCGAACCAGGTCGCGCCGATCGTCTTCCTGGACGGCTCGGAGATCCTGCCGCGAGCGGAGGCCGAGCGCGAGCTCGGGCTGGAGCCCGGAAGGCCCGCGGTCCTCGTCCAGCTCGGCCAGGGCGCGGAGGTGGCGGCCGCGACCAGACGCTGCCTGAGCGCGCTTGCTGGTCGCGATGATGTCCAGGTGGCGGCGGCCTCGTCGACCATCGCCGCGCTCTTGGACGTCCCGGAGGGCGTGGTGCGCCTGCGCTCCACGTACCCCATGAGCCGCTATTACGCGGCCTTCGACGCCGCTGTGGCGGCGGCCGGGTACAACGTCTTCCACGAGCTCGTGCGCTTTGGCGTGCCGACACTGTTCGTCCCGATGCGGCGCGAGACGGACGACCAGGCGGCCCGCGCCCGCTACGCGGAGCGGGTCGGTGTCGGACTGGCGGTGGACGGTCCGCGCGACGAGCGGATAACCGACCGCCTGAACGAGCTCCTCGACACGGACCGACGGAGGGCGATGAGGGGCCGGCTGCAGGAGCTCCGACCGGAGAACGGCGCGGAGGAGGCGGCGGGATGGCTCGAGGGCCTGCTGGCCGCCACCCCCAAAGCGTTGAGCGGTGCAAAACCCGCGCTATCCGCGGGAAATGCACCTTTCGACGTGCGGGCCCGGCGCCGGTCGCGCCGCCGGGCCCAGGCCGCCCGCGGATGGGTCTTCGTCCGGACGCTGCCGCAGACGATCGCGCGCCTGATCGCTCAGACCATCTCGCTGCCGCGGCCGCGCACGCTCGTGCTTGCGTTTGGCGCCACGGAGAGCGCGATCCTCGATGCGATCGAGCTGGCGCAGGATCCGCCTGAGAGGGTGCTGGTGGTCACGGACTCGCTCGCGATCGGCGAGGTCTGGAGGGCCGGCACGGGCGTCGAGCACATCCCCGGCCCGGGCGAGCGTTTGGCGGCGCTCTCGGGCCTCGCATACGACGAGTTCCGCCGCCGCCGCCTGGGCCTGATCCTGGCCCACCGCCCTCGGCTGCCGCGCTTGATTGCAGCCGGGGAGGTGCCGGCGGACTTGCGCGAGGCCGCCACGGAGTCCCCGCGGCGGCGCTCGCGCCTGCTGGCCGCCTGATCAGCGGTCGCAGGGCTGGGTTCCGGCCCGCATGAGCGATACGGCCCGGCTTGTACCCTGCCTGACGATGGAGGCCTCAACGCGGACCACGCCTGAGGCGCCTCCCGCCCCCACGCAAGCTCACGAGGACATCGCCGCCCGGGATGGGCGCGCGGAGGCGGGGGCGCTGCCGAACCTGATCGTCATCGGCGCGCAGAAGTGCGGGACGAGCGGACTGCACTACTACCTGAGCCTGCATCCCGAGATCTCGGTCTCGCGGCCCAAGGAGCTCAACTTCTTCATCGCCGAGCGCAACTGGGCGAAGGGTCTCGACTGGTATCGCCGCCACTTCGACCCGAGGGCGACGGTGCGAAGCGAGGCGTCGCCGAACTACACCGCGTACCCCCAGCACCTCGGCGTGCCCGAGCGCATGCACTCCGTGGTCCCCGACGCCAGGCTCCTGTACATGGTGCGCGACCCGATCGACCGGATCGCGGCGCACTGGGTGCACAACTACGCGAAGCGCCGCGAGAAGGGCGACCTGCGGACCACGCTCCTACACCCAAATACGTCCTACCTCGCCCGCAGCCACTACCACGCCCAGCTCCAGCGCTTTCTGCGGCTGTACCCGCTCCAGCGGGTCATGGTGGTCGAGCAGGAGGAGCTCCGCAGCCACCGGCTCGAGACGCTGCGTCGGATCTTCGAGTTCGTGGGCGTCGACCCCGACTTCATCCACCCGGGGTTTGCCTCGCAGCGCCACCGCACGTCGCGCAAGCGGCGCGGGACGCCGCTCACGCAGCTCGTCGAGCGCATCGACCGCCGCCGGGGGCGCGTCTCGGCGGCGCGCTTCCGGGCGCTGGCAGGACGCGTATTCCCCCTCGGCCGCGCGATCGATGTCCCGGACGTCCGCAGCGCCCTCCCGCCGGAGACGCTGCGCTCGCTGCGGGAGGACGCCGAGCGGCTGCGGGACCTGACCGGGCTTGATCTGTCCGGTTGGTCGATCTGGGACGTCTGATGGCAAACGAAAAGCGAAACAGGCGCCGGCGCGCGAGGGCCGCGAAGAGCGCGGCGCTCGAGCCTGAGAAGTACCAGCACAGCCATCCGGGCGGGACCGGCGCGGTCCTCGGGGCGCACCTCGCCAGGTTCTCGAGCTACCAGGGGGTCTCCCTGGTCATGAGCAACGTCCTGCACTACGCCTCGCTCGTCCTCGTGGCCCGGTTCCTCGGCCCGCACTCGCTCGGCTCTTTCGCCCTCCTCTTCTTCCTCACCGGGCTCGTCACGCAGATCATTCACATGGTGTCGAAGCCCGGCACGATGATGCGGACGTTCGGCATCTCCGACGACGACGCCGACGATGCAGGGGACGACGACGAGGGGAGCGAGGTCGGGTCAGATCGGCCGACCTACACGTTGGGCGTGGGCCTGGTGTGGACGGTCTTCCTTGCGGCGGCCGTGATCGTGCCGGTCACGCTCTTCCAGGGCCCGATCGCATCGTTCCTGCTGGGGGATCCCCACCAGGGCACCGCCGTAATGTTCGCGACCATCACCGGTGCCGTCTGGGCGATCTTCAAGCTCGCCGAGATGGTGGTCTGGTTCGAAGGACGGCCCCGTACCTTCGTCCTTGTCGACGCCGCTCGGCCGGCGTTCAACCTCGCGGCAATCATCGCCATCCTCTCGCTGGGCGGTGGGGTCGAGGGCGCCATCATCGGCCAGACGATCGGCACCGTCAGCGCCACGTTCCTCTGCGTCGGCCTGATCTGGACGAGCTTCCAGAAGGTCTTCTCGTTCGGCGAGCTGAAGGCGATCCTCGACCGCGGGAAGATGCGAATCCCAGTGGCGACTTCGCTCTGGGTCGTGCAGAACTCCGACGCGTTCGTCCTCTCGCGGTTCCTCAACCACACGGACATCGGCCTCTACAACCTCGCCTCGCGAAGCGGGTTCATGGTCGCGTTCCTGCCGCAGGGCTTTCGCGTCGCGTTGCGACCGCTCAAGAAAACGGCTGCGTACGAGGCATTCCGGCGCGAGTACGGAATCGCGGTCGCGCAGGGGGAGATCCTCGCCTACTTCTACCTTCTCACGCTCACCGCGATTCTCGTGATGACACTGGGCGGCGAGATCCTGATCGCCGTGGGCGGCAGCAAGTTCGCGTCGGTCGCGCCACTCGTTCCCCTCACCGCGGCGGCGATGTCGATGACCCCCCTCATGCGCACGATCCAGATGTCGGCCACCTACGACAACCGCCGCAGGATGTTCATCGGGTCGGTGATCTTCGTCGCGCTCGCGTACGTCGCCCTGTCTGTAGGCCTGCTCAGCTTCACCGACATCGGGATCTATGCGCCGCCGGTAGCGATGATCGCCGCGTTCCTGATCCCTTCGACGGCGATGTTCCTGAGGACGCAGCTCGGCGACACGCCGATCAAGTTTCCGTACATCCCGATGGCCCAGGCCACGCTCGTCGCGGTTGCGATCGCCGTCGCGTACCACTTCGCGCATCCCGCTGACAAGTGGGTGCAGCTGCCGACGATTGCGGCGATCATGCTGGTCTGGCTCGGCCTGCTGTTCCTGCTGCGGATCATTCCGGAGCGCCACTGGAGTCCGATCAAGCACCTGGTTCTTGCTGCATCCGGGCGGCGCTCGGTCGTTGCGTTCAAGAGGCGCGCCGGGCTGCGAGCGCTGAGTGGGGACGAGCGGGCTGCGCTGCGCCGAGCCGTGGTGGATCGCATGCCCCCCGAGGCGCTGGTCTCGCCGGATGCCCACAACCGCGCAGACGGCCTTGGCGAGCTCGTTGATCCCAATGCGGAGGGGGCCCACCTCGTGCGGCTGCTGCGCCGCGCCGCGGTCAAGGGCGGCGTTCGGCTGTCCGCCGAGAGCGAGTTCGACGCGGGCATCTCGTTGTTCCTGTTCTCCGACCAGCCGGTCGCAGTCCGGTTGCGAAAGATGCGCCAGCTGCTCGCCAGCGGCGAGAGCGCGCACGAGCTCCGCACGCTCGAGGACTTGCGAAACGAACTCGCCAGAGTGGGCGATGACGTGTGGGAGCTGCGGAAGCCGCGGGGCGGAGCTCGTGGCGCGGTCCGCGGGCTGGGTCGCCTGGGAGCCGGCGTCGCGGCCAGGGGCACCTCCCGCTAGCGGACGCGGCTAAACCCGCCTGACGACTATCCGGTCGGGCTCGATCGTCACCTCGACGCGCCGGTGCCCGGCCCAATGCTCGCTGTAGACGGGATCGTCCGCGACTGCGGGATCCAGCCAGAGGCCGTAGCCGTCCACCTCGCCGTGGTCGAAGGTCGCCTGCATCGCCGCCCCGGAACGCTCGCCTGGGCCGCCGCGCCGGCGCCGCCGGCGCCGCCGCCTGCGCCCGCCGCTCGGCTCTCCCTCGCGCTCCGCGTCTGCCTCGGCCTCGTCGGCTTCGCCCTCCTCGGCCTCGGGCACTTCTTCTTCTTCTTCTTCCTCCTCCTCCTCCTCCTCCTCCTCTGCCTCCCTCAGCGCCTCGATCTCGGCCTCGATCTCATCGCGAAGCTCGAACTCGCCGGAGTCCTCGTCCTCGGCGGCGGAGAGTTCGTGCCGGCGACGGAACTCCCGCAGCTCGGCCGCGGAGACGTCGAGCTGGTGTGCGATCCACGCGTCGGTGCGCCCCTGCCTGACCCAGGCGCGGATCTGATTCAGCTGTGAGCGCAGCGGTTTTTTTGCCATACATACGGCTTTCCGGGAGCGCGGGATGCTAACCGCTCCCCGCCGAAAATACGATCCCGTTTGGCGGTCCGGCATCGCCGGCTGGCGGCGTCATCGGGCTTGGCCTTGCCGCCAGCAAAGCCTGCGCCCTCTTCCTTGCCAGCCGGCGATCCGAACTCGCCAAGCCGGGGCCGTACTTCCCGCGGTGAGCGGTACCGAAGCCCCGCAGACGGTTGTCGGTGGCGAAGCGCCGTCCAAGTGGCTACTCTGGCTTCAGTTGGCGGCCGGACTGGCCGACTCACTCGAATGGAGGCGAGATGCTCGTCCTGACCAGAAAGACGAATCAGAGCATCATGATTGGCGACGACGTCGAGGTTTCCGTCCTCGCGGTGTCGCGCGACAAGATCCGGCTGGGGATCACCGCCCCGCGCGACGTCCCGGTGTTCCGCAAGGAGGTCTACCTCTCCATCAAGGAGGAGCAGATGTCGGAGGAGCAGGGAGCGAGCAAGCACGTCGACAAGGCGCTGGGGGACCTTTCGACGAACGATTAGCTCCGGTTAGGCGTTGGGGCTTGGGCTAGCGGCGGGCTAGCCCATGAGCCAGGCCAGCGTCTCGAACATCACCACGGTCACGACGACGACCGTCAGCGTGAGCGCGATCATCAGGACGCCGAAGCCGACCTTGCCGCGCTGCTCGGTCCGCTGAATCCGCCGCGCCCGCGACCGGGAAGCGGCCCGCCGGCGAAGCTGCTCCCGGCGCCGGCGCTCGAGCGCGGCCTCCTGCTCGAAGGCAAGCTCGAACTGCGTAAAGCTTTCGTTCATCCTCATCGCGCTGCTCCAGAAGACCCGGGTTGTGCCAGTCGCTCGCGCTGAGCCAAGTCCGCGACGCGCGGCGCAAATTACCAGACGGACTCGCCGCTATCGCCAGCCCGCCAAGAGTCGATCGCTACGAGCAGCTTTTTAACGTTCGGTCAGCGGTCATTAACCATCAACACGTGCCCCACAACCCCCGCCCTGCCCGCGCCGCCTTCGTTGCCAGCCGCTGGAACTGCGCCGCGTGCGAGGTATTCGGCTCGATTGCGAGCGTCCGCCCGTACCCGCCGCGGACGAGCTCCGCGTTGACGAACCGCTTGCCCGCGTACACGTAAGCGAGCAGCCGCCCATAGTCATCGCGCACCTCCCCGTCGAAGACCAGCCGCACCGTCCGCCCCTCGACCAGCCGGTGATTCTCATCGCTGGCCCTCGGCCCGAAGCACTGGACCGGCGTCTCGGGCTTAACGGTCTCGGGCGTGTCGACGCCGATGTAGCGGACGTACTCGCCCTCGCCGTCGACGCGAGCCACGATCGTGTCGCCATCGACGACGCGAACCACCTGAGCCTCGACCGAGCTCCGCGGTGCGGGTCCAGCGTCCCCGCCGGACCCACAGCCCTGAACGAGCAGCCAGGCACCGAGAGCAAGCAGAAGCAGCGCGCCGATCCCGGGCCGTCGTCCCATGGCAGAAGACAACCCCACCACCCGGACTCCTGCCCCGCAGCCACCGGCGGCAGATCATCCACCTATCCGGTGGAAGATCTGCCTATCGGCGTCCCTACGGAATGCGCGTCACGCTCGAGAGCAGCACTTCCTTGATCTGCTCGATGATCTCGATCGCCTCTGAGTGCCCGCGCTGCCAGACGTTGCGGCCGTAGATCACGCCCGAGCCGCCCGCCTCCATGATGAAGCGCGTCTGCTGGAGGAGCTGCTCGTCGTCGACCTTGGAGCCGCCGGAGAGGACGACGAGCGACCGCCCCGCGGACTCCACGACCTGCCGGACGGCCTCCTCCTGCGAGATCTCCAGCTCGTTGTACGGGGCCGGCGCGTCCTTGTCTCGCTCCGGGTCGATCTTCGGCATGTTCAGCTTGACGACGTCCGCGCCCATCTCCATCGTCAGGCGCGCGGCGTAGTCGATGGCGTAGAAGGAGTCGCGCCCGCCCTTCTTCTCGATCGCCGACCCGCGCGGATAGGCCCAGATGATGAGCGGCATGCCGTAGCGGTCGCAGTCCTCGCGTACGCCCCTGAGCTGATGCAGGTCTATGTCCTGGCGCGGCGAGCCGACGTACAGCGTGTAGCCGACCGCGTCGGCGCCCAGCCGAACCGCATCCTCGACCGACGCGTTCGTGGTGGAGAGCGCGTCGTCGGACGGCGGTATCTCCGTCTTGCCGTTGATCTTGAGGATCAGCGGGACCTGGCCCGCGTAGGCCGGGTAGTACTTCGTCGCCAGACCGATCTGGCACGCGATCGCCGAGTAGCCGGCCTCAGCGGCGAGGTGGAACTGGTACTCGGGATCCTTGGAGTCCGGGTTCGGGAAGAAGTCGCGGGGGCCGTGCTCGATGCCCTGGTCGATGGGCAGGAAGAGAAACGTTCCGTGGCCCGGGCCGAACTCGAACAGAAGGCGCCGCAGGCGCGTGCGCTTACCCGGCGCGAGCGTGGCGAGAAGGGACTTCTGCTCGGTTGCGGTCTTGATCTCCATGGCTAAGGCGCTTCCTCTCCTATCGCGAGAACGTCAATTCACGTTTACCCGGGCCTGAAGCGGATAATAAAGGCGCACCCGACGGGCGTCAGGCGGCCGGGGCCGCAGACCCATGCTCGAGCACAAGTTCAACGGCCCGCCGTTCACGATCGGCATCGAGGAGGAGCTGATGCTCCTCAACGGGGCGGATCTGGGCCTGGCGCAGGAGATCGAGACGATCCTCGACAACGTCCCGCCGGAGCTCGACGGCCAGGTGAAGCCCGAGCTGATGCAGTCCGTCCTGGAGATCGCGACCAAGCCGTGTGCGAGCGTGCGCGAGGCGGGGGAAGAGCTTCGCCGGCTGAGGCGGGCGCTCGCGGAGATCGCCGGGGAGCACGGGATCGAGGTCGCCGCTTCCGGCACCCATCCCTTCGGCCTCTGGGAGGAGCAGGAGATCGTCGAGCGCCCCCGCTACAAGGAGCTGATCTCGGAGCTCGGCTTCATCGCCCGCCAGGAGCTGATCTTCGGCACGCACATCCACGTCGCGATCAGCGGCCCGGACCGCGCGATTTACGTCGCGGACGGCATCCGGCTGTTCTTGCCGCTGCTCCTCGCGCTGTCGGCGAACTCGCCGTTCTGGCGCGGCGAGCTCACCGGGATGATGTCCTCGCGCACGCCCGTTTTCCGGGCGTTCCCGCGCGCGGGCGTGCCGCCGCACTACGGGACCTGGGAGATCTTCTCGAACCGCGTCGAGCAGATGATGCGCGGCGGCGCGATCGACGACTACACGTTCCTTTGGTGGGACGTGCGGCCGCACCCGAACCTCGGCACGGTCGAGACGCGGATCTTCGACCAGCAGACGACGCTCGAGCACACGGTCGCCCTCGCCGCGCTCACGATCTCGCTCGCCCACCACATGTGCGCGCTATATGACGCCGAAGAGCCGCTAGTGGGCTTCCCGACCGAGCTGATCGACGACAACAAGGTCCGCGCGGCGCTGCGGGGCATGGACGGGACGCTCATCGACTTCTTTCACGGCGAGCAGCTCCCAGCCGAGCGCATGGCAGCAGCGCTGGTCGAGGAGCTCACCGACGACGCCGCGCAGCTCGGCTGCTCCGCGGAGCTGGGGCTCCTGGACGATCTGCTGCGGGGACGCACCGGCGCCCACCGCCAACTCCGCCACTGGGAGCGGCATCACGACCTCTCGGCGCTCGTCAAGGAGATGATCGCCGACACCAGCCGTCCACTGGGCGCATAACCGACTGGCACCCGGGGCTATTCTCCGGGTGTGGCCGAGACGGAGCTGAGCGTCGTCTGCAAGAGCTGCGGTTCGGAGGTGAGTCCGTACGTCACCGAATGCCCGTATTGCGGCACGCGGCTTCGCAAGCGCGCGCCGAAGCTCGAGCGTCGCGGCGAGGTCCTCGAGCCGCGCGAGAGCCGGCGCGAGCGTCGGCGCCGCCGCGCTGCCGAGCGGCGGGAGCGCCGCCAGAAGCTGCGGCGGCTCTCGCTGGCGGTCGAGCGCCCCTACGTGACGATGGCGGCGATCCTGGTGCCGGCCGCCCTCGTCATCGTCCAGCGCGCGGCCGGGCTAACCGTCGAGCAGTTCGGCGCGATCCGGGAATTCGCATCCGCGACGCCCTGGTGGCACTACCTGGCCGCCCCGTTCGTCTACAACGACATCGGCTACCTGTTCGCGATCGGGCTCGCGATGGCGCTGTTCGTCCCCGGGCTCGAGCGGAGATTGGGCGCGGTGCCGGCGGCCCTGCTGCTGGTCGCGTGCGGCGCCCTCGGAGCGCTGGCCGCCACGGGCGTAGACGACGCGTTCGGCGACGGGTTCACGGTCGCCGCCGGCGGGAACGGCATCGCGCTGGGCGTCTTGGCTGCCTGGTTCATGATCAGGCGCGCGGACGCCCGCGACGACCCCACCGAGGAGCTTGACACGATCCCGCTCGTCGTCGCCGCGGCCGTGCTCCTGCTGCTGCCGGTCGTAAACGACTACGCCAACTGGTGGTCCGGGATCGTCGGTGGGCTGGTCGGCCTGGCGGCGGGGTTCTCGGCGACGCTCGGGCGCCGCTAGAGGGTGCAGGACAAATATCTCACGCTCACTCCCGAGCTCTACGAATACGTCGTCGAGCACGGGGCGCGCCAGGACGAGGTGCTGCGGAGCCTCGCCACCGAGACCGAGCGGCTGGGCGACATCGCGATCATGCAGATCGCGCCCGAGCAGGGTGCCTTCATGACGGTGCTGATGCGGGCGATGGCCGCGCGGCGGGCGCTTGAGCTCGGCACGTTCACCGGCTATTCCGCGATCTGCATCGCGCGCGGGCTCGCCGAGGAGGGGACGCTCGTCACTTGCGACATAAGCGGCGAGTGGACGCGGATCGCGCGCCGCTACTTCGAGGAGGCCGGCGTCGCCGACCGGATCGACCTCCGCTTGGGGCCGGCGCTCGAGACCCTGCGCGAGCTGCCCGCCGACGACCCCTTCGACTTCGCGTTCATCGACGCCGACAAGGCCGAGTACCCGGACTATTACGAGGAGTGTCTTCGGCTGCTCCGGCCGGGCGGCATGATGATGCTCGACAACGTCCTGCGCGGGGGAGAGGTCTTGAGCCCCGACGGCGACGATCCGGGGGCGATCGCGACCCGAGAGGTGAACGAGCGCGCGATCGCCGACGACCGCGTGGAGGTCGCGATGCTCGCGGTCGCGGACGGGATCACCCTGGCGCTGAAACGCTGACGCGCGCGTGGACCGGGAGCGTGCGATCGCGCGGCACCGCGAGGCGCTGATGTCCTTTGCGCGACTGACCGGCGCGGGGGGCGAGGGGTCGATGGTCATCGAACGCGACGGCGTGGTGGCGTCGGTCGCGCCCGCCGTGCCGGACCGCTCGATCGTGAACTCGGTCGCGTACCGGACCGCCGCGGCGCTCGCCGGGTCCGTCGACGAGCTTGCGCGGACCTACGAGGAGGCCGGAGTGCGCGCCTGGACGGTCTGGGTCCCGGAGGACGATCGCGAGGCGGCGGTGCTCTTGGAGCGCGCGGGCCACAAGCTGGACGCCGAGCCGGTGGCGATGGTGGCCGACCTCGCCCGGCTGCCGGAGGCCGACGACTCCGAGCTCGATTGGGACGCCGAGGGCGAGGCGGACATAGTCGCCAGGATCAACGACCAGGCTTACGGCGTGCCCGGCGGAATCTTCGGGCCCGCGATCGCGCGCTTCGGGGGAATCGAGGGAGTGCGCATGTACCAGGCACGGGTCGGCGGCGAGCCCGTATGCGTCCTCGCGACCTACGACAACCGCGACGACTGCGAGGTCTACCTCGTCGCCACGCTCCCCGAGCACCGGGGGAAGGGCCTCGCCCGCCGGCTTCTGCACCGCGCGCTCCTCGACGCCCGCGATCGCGGCCTGCGGATCTCGAATCTCCAGGCCACGAAGATGGGCTACCCGGTCTACGAGCGGCTGGGCTATGAGCGGATCTGCGCGCTCCAGATGTGGGAGCGGCGCAGGTAGCCGGGTATATCTTGCGGCGGTGCCGGTTGACCAGGCCAAGCTGGACGCCGCGATCGAGGCGCTATCGGACCGTGACCGGTTTCGCGAGGCCGAGTCGGTGGTCACGGCCGCGGCGCCGAAGCTCCAGCGGATCCTCGCCGAGGCGCTCGAGGACGGCGGCTGGTTCGGCGAGGCGCACGAGGTCGAGGTCCGCAAGGCCGCCGAGGCATCCAGCGACGCCGAGCGCATCACCGCGATCCGCACCCTTCTCGCCGAGGAGGCGCGAATGGGGATGATGGTCGGCGTCGCCGTGGGCTGGGCGCTAGCCGAGGAGTTGTCGAACACGCAACAGGAGGAGGAGTGACCTCATGGACATTCGCTGGATCGGCCACGCCACGTTCGAGCTCTCCGACGGGCAGGCTCGTGTGCTCATCGACCCGTTCCTCGCGCCCAACAACCCGGCCGCAACAGTGAGCGCCGACGACGTCGATCCCACGCACATCCTGATCACCCACGGGCACGCCGACCACGTCGCCGACGCCCTCGCGGTCGCGAAGCGCACGGGCGCACACTGCGTCGCGCAGGTAGAGCTCGCCGGCTGGCTCGGCGAGCAGGGCGTCGAGAACACGTACGACCCGAACCTCGGCGGCACGATCGAGTTCGACTGGGGCTGGGTGAAGCTCGTCCAGGCCTTCCACACCGGCACGCTGCCGGACGGCACCGTCGTCGGGGGTCAAGTGGGCCTGGTCGTCAACATCGGCGGGACCACCGTCTACCACCTGGGGGACACGTGCCTCTTCGGCGACCTGCGGCTGATCGGCGAGCGCACTCCGGTCGACGTCGCGCTGATCCCGATCGGCGGCCACTACACGATGGACCGCCATGACGGGGCCGTCGCGGCGGAGCTCGTCGGCGCGGGGACCGTGATCCCGATGCACTACAACACCTTCCCGGCGATCGAGACCGACCCGGAGGCGTTCAAGTCGGATGTCGAGTCGAAGACGTCATCGCAGGTGGTGATCCTCAACCCGGGCGACACGCACTCGCTCTAACGAATTTGGCCGGCTGGCCAGTCGACCGTGTAGGCTAGGCGCCCATGGAAGCGAGGACGGCATTCGAGTCCGCGCAGGCCAGGACGGCTAAGACGCTCAGCGACATCGCCCGGCAGGAGGGGTTCATGGAGACGTCGGACCCGGCGCTCCAGGAGTCCGCCGACCGCGGCAAGGCGAAGCTCCTGTCCTACAAGGAGCTCTACCTGCTGTGGGAGCGCCAGCAATGGGCGACGCAGGAGCTCGACTTCACCCAGGATCGCATCGACTGGCACGAGCGGATCCCGGCGGAGGAGCGCTTCCAGCGCATGTACGGGCTGTCCGGCTTCTTCATCGGCGAGCAGAGGGTGACTGACGAGCTGGGCCCGATCATGCGGGCGTGCCCGCTGGAGGAGCAGCGAATCTTCCTGTCGACGCAGATCGCGGACGAGGCCCGCCACGTCCGCTTCTTCGATCGCTTCTACAGCGAGGTGGACGTCTATGAGGGCACCGACGGCCTCGCGGAGCGGCTCGCCAGGACCGAGGAGCACCTGAACGCGTCGTTCGGCGAGCTCTTCGACGAGCTTCTGCACCAGCGCGTGGACCGGCTGGCGGCGGAGCCGCAGGACACCGAGGCGCTGGTCGAGGCAATCACGCTCTACCACATGATCATCGAGGGCGCACTCGCGCTCACCGGCCAGCATTTCATCATCGAGTACAACACCGAGCAGAACACCCTCCCGGCGTTCGTCGAGGGCTTCAACAACGTCGCCCGGGACGAGCACCGGCACATCGCATTCGGCGTGCGCTTCTTGACCGAGATGGCGCGCGAGGACGAGCGCTACCGGCAGGCGATACAGCGCACGATGGCCGAGGCGCTGCCCGTCGCCGACGGCGTCCTCGATCCGCCGTGGGCCGAGGAGGACGACTGGGAGCTGTTCGGCTACTCCCGCGAGGAGACGCACGCCTTCGCCGCCCAGAGCCTCTCCCGGCGGCTGAAGGTGATCGGGCTGGCTTAGCTCGGGTCGGCGCTAGCCGCTAACCGCCGTCCCGCCGCTCCCGGATGATGTCGTCGTGGTTCCGGAAGAGCTCGTCGTGGTTCCGGAAGAGCTCGTCGTGGGGTCGGTTGGCGTCGTCGTCGTTGTCGCCGTACCCGGCGGGAGATCGGTGGCGGTCGGATCCGTGATCGGCGGCGGAGTCGGATCGGGGGCGGTCCCGTCATCGGTCGCGCTCCCGTCGACGATCGTGCTGTCATGGGTCGTGCCGTCGACGGCGGTCTCGTCGCCCGTCGCGGTGGTGTCAGTCCCGTCGGTAGCGCCGGTTTCGGTCGCCGAGGAGTCGGTCGCAGGGGCGTCCGCGGGCGGTTCGGGCGCCGGGGGGACGTCCACGCTCGGCGTCGCGTCCGCAGGCGGCGCGGGCTCCGGCGGCGTCGTCGCCTCCTCGGTCGCGGGAGGTGCAACGGGTGGAGCCGGCGCGGGCGCGGCGCTTGTGGCCCGGGCCCGGGAGTGCTCGACGGACCAGTCCTCGCTCGGCTTGGTGGCCGGGGTCGCGCGCTGCGGCGTGGGCTGCGGCGACCGGAACTCGTTCACCCCGACCGCACCGGCCGTGATGAGGGCGGCCGTAGCCACGCCTACAGCGGCCTTCGCTCCAACGACCGCGCCTGCGGTCCCCAGCGCTCCGCCAAGCGAGATCCCGGACCCGCCGGCGGCCGCGGCGGCCCCGCCGACCGAACCGGCGGCGCCCACGGAGCCCGCGGCGCCAACCGATCCGGCCGCTCCGGCACCTGCCGCGCCGGTGCCTCCCCCGGCGGCTCCACCCAGGCCGCCGGCCGATCCCGCCGTCCCGCCGGCGGACGACCCGCCACCAAGCTTGATGCCAAAGAGCTTTCCGATCGCGGCGAACAGGCCGACGGGTGCGAGGCTCGCAAGCGAACGCGACGTTTGGCGCATCTCGCCGCGGAACCGCCGGCACGAGGAGCACTCCTTCACGTGGCGCCGCGCCGGCCCCGAGACCTTCCGCAGCCCTTCGGCCGCCTCCGCCAACTCCAGCCGCACGTCGTCGCAGGCCATAACCCGGGCCTCGCTGGCCTCCGCGAGCGAGATCCGCGCGCGCACGAGCAGCGACTTCACGGCGGCGAGCGTCATGCCCATCGCCTGCGCGATCTCCGTGTAGCTCAGGCCGTCGAGCTCCCGCATTACCAGCGCGCTCCGCTGTGTCTCGGGCAGGTCGTGGATGTCGGCGACGATCCGTCGCAGCTCCTCGCGCCGCTGCACGCGATCGAGCGTCGTCGTTCCATTCGCGTGGGCATGCACGTCCATCGAGTCCTGCCCGTCCGCCGCCGGCCTTCGGAGGTGGTTGAGGCAGCGGTTTCGCGCGATCCGGTAGAGCCACGGCCGCGCGTTGATCGGCCGCTCGTCACCGACAATCGCCAGGTGGGCGGCGACGAACACCTCCTGGAGCAGGTCCTCCGCATCCTGGCTCGACCCCACCATGTGCCGGCAGAAGCTGAGTAGCCGGCCCCGATACCGCTCGAACAGCACCTCGAACGCGCGATCGTGCCCCTCACGAATCAGGGCGACGAGCTTCTCGTCGCCCTGGAGCCGGAGGAGGGGCGAGCGCCGCGCGAGCAGCCTGCGACGGCCGGCGGTTGTAAGCGCAGAGGCCTCCATGAACGCCCGTTCCTCCCAACACGCTACAGCCGAAAGAGTTGCTGTCAAGCGTCCCGAGTAAAAAGGAGTGCCCGGGGCGGGACTCGAACCCGCAAGCCCTTTCGGGCGGCGGCTTTTAAGGCCGCTGGCTTTGCCGCGTTTGCCTACCCGGGCCCCGAAGATCGTAGCCCCGGCGAGGGCGTTCCTATTCTCCTCGCACTGCCCGGATGTTGAACTGTGGCGTCCCCAACGCTCCCATCAGGCGGAGCCACAACGGCAGGTACATCTCGGGAGCCCGCGCAGCCGTGATGTCGCCGAGATCGAGGATGTCGCCGGAAAGCCAGCCGAACGACTCGAGCAACTCGATCACCTGCGCCTTGGCCGCCGAATCGTTCCCGCAAACGAACACGTGCGTCGACTCCTGGAGCGCTCCGGGTTCGACCATCACGCGCGCGTTGACCGTGTTGAGCGCCTTGACGACCCTCGCATCGGGAAACGCCTCCTGAATCCGCTCCGCCAGGCTGTCGTCGTTGCAGACGCTCAACGTCGGCGGCGTCCCGCCGCTGACGTCAAGCGCGTTGGCGACGTCCACGAGCACCTTCCCCGCCAGGTTCTCCGGGCCGGCGGACCGCAGCGCCTCCAGCGATGCCCCGCCCGCAGTGGCGTTGATCAGCAGCTCCCCGAACTCAGCCGCGTCCCCGAATGTCCCCTCGCTCGCCCTCTCGCCACCGCCCCGCACCCACTCGACGGCCGCGTCCTTTCCCGCCTCGCGGGATCCCATCCGCACCTCATGCCCGAGCTCGATGAGCTTGCTGCCCAGCGTCCGCCCGACCATCCCTGTTCCGAGCACTCCAATCCGCACCGCCCCACCCTAACGAGCGCCCCCACGGGCCGCGTGCGGACTCGCCACGCCTTCGTGCGCCTCCCGTGACACATCGCGCGCCACACGCGGCCATTTGCCCGCCAGCATCGAGCGCGTCATGGCCTCGGTCCGCGCGCCCCGCAAATTGTGCCGACAACTTGTCGTCGCAACTTGCGGGGTGACCGCCGGACGCCGTTCGACGAGAGCCCTCGTGATTCCCACGGTGACGGACCGGTAGATGCCCCGGTACAAGCGTTTTGGCGACATGCTGGAGGCGGAGCTTGCAGATGAAACCGTGGAGGAGGTCTCGGTGCGTGAGCTGAGCCGCAATGCCTCGGCGGTGCTGGCGCGGGTGCAAGCCGGCAGCCGGGTGGTGGTCACCAAGCATGGCACGCCGGTCGCGGTTCTGCTGGAGATCGAGGAGGCGGTGGGACTGTGTGGGATGGTTCTCCTCAGCAGGCGAGACGCCGAGCGCCGGTTGTTCGGCGACGAGCTCGCAAGCGTCTTCAGGCACCGAGAGCTCCGACGAGGCCCGCGGCTGCTCGGAGGCGACTAGAGCTGGACCCAGACCGTCTTGGTCTCGAGGTAGGCGTCCAGGTTGGCGTGCCCCCGCTCGCGGCCGATGCCCGATGCCTTGTAGCCGCCGAACGGGGCCGCCGGGTCGCCGCCGCCCCACGTGTTGACGTAGACGTTGCCGGCTTGCAGCATTGAGGCGAGCTTGTGGGCGTTTGAGACGTCGCGGGTCCACAGGCCGGCGGCGAGGCCGTACTCGGTGTCGTTGGCGCGGCGGGCCACCTCCTCAAGGTCGTCGAACGGCATCGCGACCAGGACCGGGCCGAAGATCTCCTCGCGGGCGATCCGCATCGAGTCCTCGACGCCTACGAAGAGGGTCGGCTCCACGAAGTACCCGCCGCCGTCGGCCCCGTCGGGCGAGCCCCCGGCGACCAGCTCCGCGCCCTCCTGGAGACCGGAGTGGATGTAGCCCTTGACCCGTTCGAGCTGCTCCTCGGAGACGACGGGACCGAGCTGGGTCTCGGGATCGAGGCCCGGGCCGACCCTCGCGTCGCGGGCGTAGGCGGCGAGGCGCTCGGTCACTTCGTCGAACAGGTCGCGCTGCACGAACAGGCGCGAGCCGGCGTTGCAGGCCTGGCCGGAGTTGAAGTAGATGCCCTCGTAGGAGCCCTTGATCGCGCGGTCGAGGTCGGCGTCCGGAAGGATGATGTTCGGGCTCTTGCCGCCGAGCTCGAGCGTCACCCGCTTCAGCGAGCGGCCGCACCTGGCGCCGATCTCGCGGCCCACCGCGGTCGAGCCGGTGAACGCGACCTTGTCGACGCCCGGCTCGTCGACCAGGGCGGCTCCGGTTGTGCCGTCGCCCGTGAGCACGTTGAGCGTTCCCTCGGGAAATCCCGCCTCGAGGGCGAGCTCACCGAGCCGCAGCGCGGTGAGCGGCGTCTGCTCGGCCGGCTTGAGGATGATCGGGCAGCCCGCGGCCAGCGCGGGGGCGACCTTCCACATCGCCATCAGCAGCGGGAAGTTCCACGGGACGATTTGGGCGCAGACCCCGACCGGCTCCCGCACCGTGTAGCAGAGGACGTCGCGGGCGGAGACCGGGATCGTCTCGCCCTCGATCTTCGTCGGCCACCCGGCGTAGTAGCGCCGGTGGTTGACGGTCGCGGCCATGTCGGCCTTCGCGGCGCTGAGGGGCTTGCCGTTGTCGAGTGACTCCAGCTCGGCGAGCTGGGCGCCGTTTGCCTTGATCAGCTCCGCCAGCGCGTACATGAGGCTCGAGCGCTTGGCCGGATTGATCTTGCGAAGCGGTCCCTCCAGCGCGGCGCGCGCGGCCCTCGCCGCCCGCGCGGCGTCCTCGGGACCCGCGAACGCGACCTCGCAGATCACGTCCCCGGTCGCCGGATCGATCGTGTTGAGGGTGCGCCCGTCGGCGGCCTCGGTGTGCTCGCCGCCGATCAAGAGGCGCTTCGGGCCGGAATCGACGAACTCGCGCGCGGCGGGTGAGAGGGCGTCGGCGGTGGCTGTTGCCATCCCCGGGATCGTAGTAATCGATTCCTCTAGGCAAGAGGTTCGCGAGATGCGATGCTGTCCTGAGGGATGCAGAAGCGGGAATCAGACCTCGAGGCTCGCCTGGGTGCACAGCACGCGCTCACCCGGGAGCTGCTCGGGGCGGACGCCGTCGAGCAGGCGGGGCCGGTCTACCTGTCTTCGGTGGGGACGCTTCTGGGATGGGACGCCGGGGCCCTCTGGGAGCTTCCGCAGCACGACCGGATGCTGCGCTTCGTCTGCGGCTGGGGTGCGGAAACCGTCGACGCCGGGGTCCTTTGGACCGAGAGCCGCCACGTGCGCCTGGAGCGCGGCATGGGGCTGCCCGGCCGTGCCTGGGACCGGGGCGAGATCGTCTGGGTGGGTGGCCTTCAGGGCGAGCGAAGCTTCCCCCGGCACGACCTGTTCGTCGAGCTCGGCCTGGAGGCGGCGTTGGCGATCCCGGTGCCGGTGGGGCCGCCCGAGAAGGTCGTCGGGGTCGCCGAGTTCTTCGCCAAGGAGTTCAGCCCGCCCGACGAGGAGCTGCTGAGGCTGCTCGTCGGGTTCACCGACCAGCTCGCGATGTTCATGACTCGCCGCCGGGCCGAGAACGCCATGCGGGAGAGCGAGGCGCTCAAGTCCGCGATGCTGAGATCGGCCTACGACTGCGTGATCGGGATGAACCATCTCGGCCGGGTGATCGAGTTCAATGCCGCGGCCGAGCGGACCTTCGGCTATCGGCGGGACGAGGTCCTTGGGCAGAAGCTCGCGGAGCTCATCATCCCTCCGGAGCTGCGGGAGCGTCACCGGCAGGGCCTCAAGAAATATCTGGAGACCGGCCAGAGCCGCATCTTGAATCAGCGAATCGAGCTCATCGCGATACGCCGCGACGGATCGACCGTGCCGGTCGAGCTCGCGGTGACTCCGATTCCGGACACCGATCCGCCGATCTTCACCGGATACGTACGCGACAACAGCGAGCGGATCGAGGCCGAGCGCATCCGCGAGCACCTCGCGGCGGTCGTCGAGGGGACGTCCGATGCGGTGCTGAGCAAGGACCTCGACGGAATCATCACCGCCTGGAACGAGGCCGCCACCCGGCTCTACGGATATACGGCGGAGCAGGCGATCGGCAAGCCGATCTACATCATCGTCCCGCCAGGCCGCGAGACCGAGGAGGAGCGCATCCTCGAGCGCATCCGTCGAGGCGAGCGCGTCGAGCCATACGAGACCGAGCGCGTCCGCAGGGACGGTTCGCGGATCGACGTGTCGCTGACGGTCTCCCCCATCAAGGACCCGGTCCTGGGCATCGTCGGTGCGTCGCACGTCGCCCGCGACATCACGGCGGACAAACGCGGCCGGAACGCCCAGGAGTTCCTCGCCCGGGCGGCTGCGGCGCTCGAGGCGTCGCTGGAGGTCGACGAGATCGCCAGGACGATCGTGGAGACGGCGGTGCCCGATCTGGCCGAGCTCTGCGTCATCGACTTCCTCGAGGAGGACGGAACGATCGGCCGGGCGACGGTGGCCGCGGCGGATCCGCAGATCGCGCGCGAGCTGGACACGATCCGCAGGGAGTATCCGCTCGACCTCGAGGGGGACCATCCGGTGGCGCACGTCCTGCGGTCCGGGCGGTCGCTCGTGCTCCAGAACCTCAAGGAGCCGGGGATCCGGCACGGCGTCGCTCAGAGCGAGAAGCACCGGGAGTTCATCGGGCGAGCCGACTACAACTCGGCCGCGGTCGCGCCGATGTTCGCGCGCGGGCGGCTGGTGGGGGCGCTGTCGTTCCTGCACATCACGCGCGACCGCCATTTCGACGAGGACGACCTCACGCTCCTGGAGGACCTGTCCACCCGGGCGGCGATGGCGCTCGACAACGCGCGCCTGTACGCCGAGCGCGACCGCATCGCGAACGTCCTGCAGCGCGGCCTGCGTCCAGACGAGCCGCAGCCGATCCCGGGCCTGGAGGTGTCAGTGGTGTTCGAGGCCGCCGGCGAGGGGGTGGAGCTCGGCGGCGACTTCTACGACGTCATTCCGGTTAACGGGGTGCACTACGTGCTGGTCGGCGACGTGGCCGGCCACGGGGCCGAGGTCGCCGCCTACACCGCGCAGATCCGCCACACCGTGCGGGCGCTGGCGCGGCTCGCCACGGCGCCCGCGGAGATCGTCGAGCGCGTCAATACGGTGCTCGTGGAGACCGACACCGGGGAGCGCTTCGCGACGCTCCAGCTCGCGCGCATCGAGACCAGGGAGTCGGGGGCCATCGACGTCGAGCTCGCCAGCGCCGCCCACCCGCCGGCCGTGATCGTGCGGGCCGACGGGTCGACCCAGACGCTCAGCGGCGGGGCGATCGTCGGCGTCTGGCAGCAGGTGGAGGTCGCGGTTCATCGCTTCAGCGTCGAGCCCGGCGAGACGCTCCTCCTCTACACCGACGGCTGGCTGGAGGCCGGGCCGGTTGAGCTCCACCGGACGCCGGAGGAGCTGGCGCAGGAGATCGCCGGGATCGCCGACGACGACCTCGAGGCGGTGCTCGATCGCCTCCGCGCGGACGCGGTCGACCGGGCCGGCAGCGAGCTCCGGGATGACCTCGTTCTGCTCGGCCTAAGGCCGACCGGCTCGCGCGAACCCGCCCCGGCGGCATAATCCCCTGCCATGGCGCTGCCGGCGCTGTCTCGCCTATATCGCCGGCTCGGCCGGCACTACCCGTACGCGTTCCTCACGATCGAGCTGCAGAGCGCGTTCGTGATCACGGCGGCGACGCTCGGGCTTTTCAGCTTCTACTACAACGCCTCGACCGCGGACTACATGAAGGTCATCGCGGTCGCGCTCGTGCTGACGGGGACGGCGGTCGCGATCACGCTGATCCGCACGTTCCCGCTGATGCGGCCGATCCGCGACTGGCTCGCAGGACAGCGCGACGCCGACTGCACCACCCGCGCCTGGGCCGCCGCGGTCGCGCTCCCGCTCAACCTAATCCGGCGCGACCTGTGGGTGCCGGTCGTCGTGGCGATCGTCCCAAGCTGCGTGTGGGCCGTGGTCGTGCTGGACCTCGACTGGCCGGCGTTCTTCCCGCTGTTCGCGGGCTCGATGGTCGCGCTCGGCTACTCCGCGATCCTCCACTACCTGATCCTCGAGGCGGGGATGCGGCCCGTGCTCCTGGACGTCAACGAGACGGAGCGGGCGCCGCGGGTGCGCACGCCGATCAGCGCCATCCCCCTGCGGCTGCGGCTGATGACGGCGCTGCCGCTCATCAACATCATCACGGGCCTCGTGGTCGCGGCGCTCAGCTCCTCCGGCGGCGGCGGCGCGGCGCTCGGTGCCGACGTGCTGATCGCGGTTGGCGTGGCGACGACGATCTCACTCGAGCTGACGGTCCTGTTCGCGAAGTCGATCGTGCGCCCGATCGCGGACCTTCAGCGGGCCACCGAGGCCGTGCGCGAGGGCCGCTACGACGTCGCCGTGCCCGTGACGACCGGCGACGAGCTGGGCGAGCTGGCGGCGTCGTTCAACCAGATGGTCGAGGGGCTCGCGGAGCGTGAGCGCCTCCGCGAGGCGTTCGGCACCTATCTGGACAAGTCGGTTGCGGAGTACATCCTGAGCGAGGGCTTCAGCGAGGAGGGGGAGGAGGTCGAGGTCTCGATCCTCTTCTGTGACGTGCGCGACTTCACGAGCTTCGCGGCCCAGGCGGACGCGAAGGAGGTCGTGATGCGGCTGAACGCTCTGTTCGCGGTGGTGGTGCCGATCGTCAACCGCCACGGCGGCCACGTGGACAAGTTCGTCGGCGACGGGCTCCTGGCGATGTTCGGCGCCCCCGAGCCATTCCCGGATCACGCCGATCGCGCCGTCCGCGCGGCGTGCGAGATGGCGAACGTCGTGAACTCCGAGGACGAGCCCGGCATGCGGATCGGCGTGGGCGTGAACAGCGGACACGTCGTCGCCGGCGCGATCGGCGGTGCGGGACGGCTCGACTTCAGCGTCATCGGCGACGCGGTCAACATCGCGTCGCGGGTCGAGGCCGCGACGCGCGAGCTCGGCGAGGACGTCCTCATCACCGAGGCGACGGCACACCGGCTGTCCGACGACATCGAGGTGAACGAGTGTGGAACGCATGAGCTCAGGGGCCTGCCCGAGCCGCTTCGCCTCTTCGCGCCGCGCCTGCGCCGGGCCGCCGGCGTGCAGCCCGGCGAGGAGCCGCTGGCGGCGCGGCCGGGCGA
>JBKPHA010000013.1:0-25047 GCA_046729615.1 Actinomycetota bacterium | reverse complement strand
GGGATGCCGTCCGCCTCGAACAGCTTCGCGAAGACGCTGGTCGCGGTAAACCCAGGGATCGTATTCAGCTCGTTGACGAGCACCTCGCCGTCGTCGCGTACGAAGAAGTCGCACCGCGCGAGGCCCGTCGCACAGGTCGCCTTGAAGACCCTCGCCGCAAGCTCGCGCACCCTCGCGATCGCGTCCTCGCCGATCCGTGCGGGGACGATGAGGTCCATGCCCCCCTCGGAGTACTTCGCTTCGAAGTCGTACCAGTCGGCGTGCGCGACGATCTCCCCGGGCGGTGACGTGACGGGGTCGTCGTTTCCGATCACCGAGCACTCGACCTCTTTGCCCCCGCCGTTCGCCTCGACGATCACCCGCGGGTCGTAGCCGCGCGCCATCTCGATCGCCTCGTCCAGGGCGCGCTCCGGGCTCGTGACCTTGGTGATCCCGACGCTCGAGCCCAGCCGCGCGGGCTTCACCCAGACCGGAAGCCCCATTGCGCCGACGTGATCTCGCCAGCCGTCCTCTCCCGCCTCGCAGAAGTCCACCTGCGGGATCCCGTGGAAGGCGAGAAGCCGCTTGAACGTCAGCTTGTCGATCGAGAGCGCCGCGGCGAGCACGCCTGGGCCGACATACGGGACGTCCAGGCACTCGAGCAGGCCCTGGACGGTCCCGTCCTCGCCGAACGGCCCGTGCAGGACCGGGAAAACGACGTCCGCGTCGAGCAGTCCGCCGCCGGCCGTGAGGGACACGTCGGTGCCGTCGCGAGTCCAGCGGCCGTCCCGCTCCAGCAGGACCGGGATCACCTCGTGTCCGGCGTCCCGCAGCCCGGCGGCCACCGAGGATCCCGACTGAAGCGAGATGTCGTGCTCGCTCGAGCGGCCCCCGCTGAGGACGGCGACCCGCATCAGGGCGTCGTGGTGGTGGAGCTGGTCGTCGTGGTGGTGGTCGTCGTGGTCGTCGTGGTGCTCGTCTCCTTGAACTTGCCCACCGAGATCGTCACCGCCTCCCCCCTTGGCAGCCGCGCCCCCGCCTGCGGCGCCTGGGTCAGCACCTGCCCGTCCGCTTTGGGGTCGTTCGTCGTCTGCGTCACGACGCGAGCACCGAGCGCCGCCGCCGTTAGATCGGCCTTCGCCTGGTCCTCCGACTCGCCGACGACGTTCGGCACCGTGACCTTCCCGACGCCGCGCGACACGATCACCGTCACGGTGGTGTGCTTTCGCACGCTGCTTCCAGCCGGCGGGCTCTGGTCGATCACCTGACCGGCGGGCTGGCTGGACTTCTGGCGCTGGAAGTGCGGTCGGAGCCGGGCGTCGCGGATCCTGGCATCGGCCTCGGCCTCGGTGAGTCCGACGACGGACGGCACATCGATCAGCTTCGGACCGCTCGAGGCGCGGAGCGTCACGGTCTCCTTGCGCTCGAGACGGGTTCCGGCGGGCGGCACCGTGGCGATCACTATGCCGCTCTTCACGCGATCCGAGTGCTGGCGGGTCACCTCGACTTTGAAGCCGCGATCCTCGAGCCTCCTCTTCGCATCGGCCACCGTCATGCCCTTGACGGGCGGAATGATTGCCCTTCCGAGTCCCCTGGCAACGGTGATCGTCACCGTCGATCCCTCCGGTGCCTTCGAACCCGCGGTAGGGTCCTGCTCGATCACGGTGCCGGGCGGAGTGTCGGGGCGTGGGATCTCGCGCGGCGCCACCTCGAAGCCGGCGGCCTCGAGAGTGTCCGTCGCCTTCGCCTCCTTCTTTCCGATCACGGTGGGGACGAGCACCGACTGCGTCGACCCGCCCTTCAGCAGGAAGTACACGATGACGCCGGCCAGCGCAAGGAGGATCAGGACCAGCAGGATGATTCGCCCCGGCGTGAAGAAGCGCCGCTCCTCCTCCGGCAGCGGGGGCGGGGGGCCGGGCGGCTCGGTTCCGGCCGCGGCGGCCACCGCGTGATAGGCGGCCGTGTCCCCCAAGCCGGCGCCGGACGGATCCGCCTCGGCGGCGTCGAGCGCCCGGATGAAGTCCGCTGCGGACGCGAATCGGTTCGCCGGGTCCTTCGCGAGCGCGCGCATGACCACGCCATCCAGCGCCCGAGAGACCTGCGGGTTCAGCTCGCTGGGCGGCCGGGGGCGCTCGGAGACCTGCTTCAGCGCGATTGTCACCGGCGAGTCGGCGTCGAAGGGAACTCGCCCGGTGAGCGCCTCGTAGAGCATCACCCCGACCGAGTAGATGTCGGAGGCGGCGGTCACCGGCAGCCCCTGCGCCTGCTCGGGCGACAGGTACTGCGCCGTGCCGAGAACCGATCCGGCCTGGGTGATCTCGGACGCCCCCGCGCGGGCGATGCCGAAGTCCGTCACGCGCGCGCGGCCCTCCGCGTCGACGAGCACGTTCTGGGGCTTTAGGTCGCGGTGAATGATCCCGCGCTCGTGCGCGTACTTGACCCCCGCCAGCACCTGGCGCACGATCTCGACCGCCTCGCCGACGGACAGGCCGCGCTCGATCAGGTCCTTGAGCGAGGCGCCCTCCACGTACTCCATCGCGATGTAGTGCGACCCGTCCGCCGTCCCGCGGTCGAACACGCCGACGATGTTCGGGTGCTGGAGGCCTGCCGCCGCCGAGGCCTCGCGCCGGAAGCGCTCGACGAACTGCTCGTCCTGAGCGAACCGCGGGTGAAGGAACTTGAGCGCGACCCGCCGATTCAGCATCGAGTCGTCGGCGCACCACACGTCCGCCATCCCGCCCGACCCGAGTCGCCCCAACAATCGGTAGCGCTCGGCTACGACCGTGTCCTGCGCGAGCTGCATCAGCCCTCGCCCAGTACTGCGTCCATGACCTGCGTGGCGACCGGGCCCGCCACCTCGGCCCCGAAGCAGCCCTGGCAGCGCTCGATCGTGGCCGCCACCGCCACCTTCGGGTCCTGAGCCGGAGCAAAGGCGATGAACCACGGCTGGTTGATGCCCTCGGCGGGATCTCCGATCTCGGCCGTCCCGGTCTTGCCGGCAAAGGTGACCCCCCCGGCGACGGTGAGGCCGGCGGCCGTTCCCTCCTGGGTGACGTGGGTCATCATCTCCGTGAGCTGGCTCGCCGTCTCGGGGCTGATCGCCGTCGACTGGACATGCGGCGTGAGCTTCTGCGTCACCCTCCCGTCCGGGTCGGTGACCTGCTGCATGAACGTCGGCTGCATTAGCTTGCCGCCGTTCGCGACCGTCGCCGCCACCTCGGCCATCTGCAGCGGCGTGGCGAGATCCTGCCCTTCCGCGCCGCCCTGTCCGATCGCGACGCGCCCGACGTCGAAGTTGGACGTGACGAGCTTCCCGTCGGAGTTGTAGGCCCCGCTCGGCGCCATCTGAGCGTCGGGGTAATCGAGCTCGGGATCGCTGTAGAAGCCGAAACGCTTCATGTAGGTGACCATCGTGCCGGTGCCCAGCCTCTCGCCCACCTGCGCGAAATAGGTGTTGACCGAGTTCGTCAGTGCGGTCTTCATGTCGATGTCGCCGAACTGCTCGTTGCCGGCGTTGAAGAGCGGCACGCCGCCGATCGTCTGCGGCGATCGGCCGCTGAGGACGGTGTTCGGCGTGAACTCGCCGGAGTCGAGTGCTGCGGCGGCCGTCACGACCTTCATCGTCGAGCCCGGGGGGTAAACGCTCTGCGTCGCCCGGTTCAGGATCGGCGCCCCGGAGCTCTTCTTGTTGAGCTGCTTGAAGACGTCGGGGTTCTTGACCGAGTTGGGGTCGTAGCCAGGCAGCGAGACCATCGCCTTGATGGCCCCCGTCGAGGGATCGAGAGCGACGATCGAGCCGCCCGCGCCCTGGATGCCGTTCGAGGCGATCTCCTGCTGCAGCGCCTGGGTGGCGACCTGCTGGACGTGCGAGTCGATCGTCAAGGTGACGTTGTTGCCCTCCTGCGGCACTCCGCGCAGCTCGTCGAGGATGGTGGAGAACTCGTTGCGCTCGCCGGCGAGGACGCTGTTCTCGGATTTCTCGATTCCCGTCTGCCCGACCTGGACGAAGCTGTACCCCACGGGGTTTCCGTACAGCGATCCCTGTGGGTAATGGCGGACGTAGATGGTCGGCTTGCCGGAG
Source organism: Actinomycetota bacterium (assembly GCA_046729615.1). Classification (GTDB taxonomy): domain Bacteria; phylum Actinomycetota; class Thermoleophilia; order Solirubrobacterales; family 70-9; genus AC-56. The sequence continues at coordinate 20,987 of JBKPHA010000013.1, read as the reverse complement.
CCCTCCGGCGAGCTCTCGGCGATCGTGACCCCGTCCGCGGTCTTGATCGTCCCCCGCTTGACGGTCTGCTCGAGGATCAGCGGCCGGCGGTTCTGGGGCTCGTTCTTCAGCGCGCTCGCGTCGAACACGGACCAGTAGGACGTGAATCCGACCACGGCCCCGAACAGCACCAGGATCAGCGCAAAGAGCTTCGTAATCGGCGAATTCACGCTGCGACCCCCTCGAGCACCGGCTCCCGCTCGCTGGACGGCGGCAGCGGGCGGCGGGCGTCGTTGGAGACCATGAGGAGCAGGGCGAGCAGGATCATGTTGGCGATGACCGAGCTCCCGCCGAAGCTCACGAACGGCAGCGTCACGCCGGTGAGCGGAATGAACTTGACGACGCCACCGATGATCACCACCGCCTGGAGGGAGAACACCGCGGTTAGCCCCGCCGCCAGGAGCTTCGAGAACCCGTCGCGCGCCATTACCGCTGTCTTGAACCCCCGCGCGGCAATCAGCGCGTAAATGACGACTAGCCCCGCGCCTCCGAACAGGCCCAGCTCAGCCACGATGAGGGCGTAGATCTCGTCCGTGTGCGGTGCGGGCAGGATGCTGCCACAGTCCGGGAAGGGCTGCTCGCAGTGCGGCGCGAACGGCCCCGGGAGCCTCAGCAGCGAGCTTCCCAGGCCCTGGCCGAACAGCCCGCCGTCCGCCTGGGCGAACAGCGATTGCTGGATCTGCCCCACGCCGCAGTCCTCGCCGGCGCGGAGCTCCTGCTGGCTCAGGTGACATGGGTTCCTGTCGAAGGTGTTCTCCCAGATGTCGATGCGGTCCTGGACGTGCGTGATCTGCGAGGCGATGAGAGTCGCCCCGACGAGGAAGAGCGCGAGCCCGGCGATGACGTAGGAGAGCCGCGCCGTGGCCACGTAGAGCAGCGCCAGAAACGCGCCGAAGAACATCAGCGAGCTCCCGAGGTCGCGGATGTACACCAGCATGAGCATCGTCGCTCCCCAGACGACGAGCAGGGGGCCGAAGTGCTTGATCGGCGGGATGGTCAAGCCGGCTACCCGGCGGGCGGCTACCGACAGGAGCTCCCGTTTCTCGGCCAGGTAGCTGGCCAGGAAGATGACGATGCAGATCTTCGCGATCTCCGCCGGCTGGAACGAGAGGGGACCGAGGTCGATCCCCAGGTAGGCGCCGTTCACCTGCGCCCCGATGCCTGGCAGGCGCGGCGCCAGGAGCAACAGGATCCCGGCCGTCGCGATCAGGTACCGGTAGCGCTGGAGGGCGTGGTAGTCCCGCAGGAAGACGATCGTCAGCGCGAGGAGCACCGCCCCGGCGACGAAGATCGACGCCTGCTTGAGCGCCAGGTCGTCGCTGATCCGGAACAGCATCACCAGCCCGATCGCGGCAAGCAGCGCGCAGAGGGGAAACAGATACGGATCCGCGTACGGCAGCCGCACCCGGATGAACAGGTGCACCCCGGCGCACACCGCGAGGAAGTAGCCCCCGTAGATCAGGCTCAGATCGCCGATCCGGTTGGACTCGACGATGAAGACGGCCGTGAATCCCGCCGTGACCAGCAGCGCGACCGGGATCAGGGCCAGGAGCTCACGATTTCGAGCGCTCATCCCGCTCCGCCCCTTTTGCCGGTGCCTCCCGGGTTCTCCCTGCTCCGTGCTCCCTGCTCCCTGCTCCCGCGTCCCTGCCCGCTGCCTGCTGCCTGCTTCGTGCCCGTAGCCTGCCGGGTGGTCCGGCGCTCCCCGGCCGCCTGGAGGTCATCGAGGAGCGAAACGGCATCGCCGTGGAAGCGAAGGGTGTGGTTTATGGCGCTGTCGCGTCGATTCGGTGGCAGCGAGCTGACCTGGACCGGGGCGGCGTAGACCTCCGAGTAGAGGTGGATGCCGAGCGGGAGGTCGTACGGGAGCCCGCGATAGAGGGCCAGCCGCCCGTTGGGGTCCGCGCCGAGGAAGTAGACCTGGCGCACCCCCCACACCGCCACCGCGGCGAGGCCGACCGCTACCGCGACGGTGACCAGCGCCACGACGGCCCGGCGCGGCCAGCGGCGCTCGCGCCTGACCGGGGCGGCTGGGCGCGGACGGCCGCGCTCGCGTGCAGCAGCCCGCTCCTGTGTCGTGGCCGCCTCCACCCCGGCCGCCGTGAGCCCAGCCTCCTCGGCTGCGGGACCGACCAGCGTCAGGTCCTCGTCCCGCTTCGCGGTGACCTCCGCCTCGGCGAGGCGGAAGGCGACGACGGTGATGTTGTCGCGCCCGCCCGCCTCGTTGGCCTCAGCCACCAGTCGATCGACGGCGCCGGTAAGCGTGGGCGATCCCGCAAGCACCGAGGCGATCCGCTCCTCTCTCACCATCGTCGTCAGGCCGTCCGAGCACAGCAGGAAGACGTCGCCGGGGCGTGCCCGGTAGGTCATGGTGTCCACGTCCACGTCGCGCTCCGGGCCGAGCGCGCGGGTGATGATCGAGCGTTGCGGGTGGTCCTCCGCCTGCTCGTCGGTGAGCCGTCCCTGACGACGCAGCTCCTCGACCAGCGAGTGGTCGGCGGTCAGCAGCTTGAGCTCGCCGTCGCGGAAGAGGTAGGCGCGGCTGTCGCCGACGTGCGCGAATCCCACCTCGTCGTCCTCTACCAGCGCGGCCGTGAGCGTGGTCCCCATCCCCGATCGGGTCGAGTCGGACTCCGCGAGGCGGTGGATTCGCGCGTTCGCCGTCTTGGCGATCGCACGCAGGTAAGCCTCCGGCGATTCCGCGCCGCGCTGGACGGCCTCGAATGACTCCGCCGCCAGACGGGACGCCACCTCTCCCGCCTGCGCGCCGCCCATGCCGTCGGCCACGGCGAACACCGGCGGCTTGACGAGGTAGGTGTCCTCGTTCGCGTCCCGCTGCCGCCCGGTGTGGGTTCGGAAAGCCTGTTCGACGACCTTCAGCATGGGTGTCGGCTCGGCCTCACGCCTCGGGGACGTCGAGCTCGAAGCGAAATTCGGTGTTTCCGATCCTGAGTTCGTCGAGGTCGTTCAGCTTCGCCTCCCCGTTCAGGCGGCCGCCGTTCAGGAACGTCCCGTTCGTCGAGTTCATGTCCTCAACGTAGTAGTGGGCGCCCCGCGAGTAGATCCGGGCGTGGATGCCCGACGCGTACCGGTCCTCGATGCGAATGTCGGCGTCCGACGAGCGCCCGATCGAGATCCCGCCGAAGAGATCGAAGCGCTCACCCGGCTCGAGCCCGCCGCCCTTCGTAGCGACGAGCCATGCATCGGTTGCGGCGGCGCGCCCGCCCGGGCCGATCGGGTGAATGCCAGTCGCCTCGGGGGCGGGGGCGGTAGTGGTACGCAGCTCGCGGAAGGCGCTGCGGGCGACCCAGAGCAAGAAGAGGTAGAGAACAACGAGGAAGCCGAACTTGAGCGCGACCGCGATCGGTTCGGTGTCCATCGACGTGTGGCGGGGTCTATTGCTCGATGTCGAAGACGAACTTCGTCGTGCCGAGCGTCACCTCGTCGCCCGGCGACAGCCGGCTGCGGTCCACGCGGCGATCGTTCACCTTGATGCCGTTGGTCGATCCCAAGTCGATGATCTGCCAGTCGCCGGTCGACCCGCGCCTGAGCTCGGCGTGCTTCCGCGAGACGTTCGGGTCGGCGAAGACGCAGTCCGAATCGCGCGAGCGGCCCAGGACCGCGACCGGGCCGTCGAGGACATACCGGCGATCGTCCATCGTGACGATCGCCTTCGTCTCGACGAACCTTCCCTCGGGACGGCGTCGCTCGCGCCGGCTCTGCTTCGGCGGCACCGAGTAGACCATGGTGTGCCCCTGCTCTCCCAGTGAGGGCTCCTCGCCCTGGCGGGCGGGGGGCTTGACGAGGCGCGTCTGGATGCCGAACTCTCCCAGGCGGAGCCGATCGTCGGTCTGGAGCCTCACCTCCGGACGGGTCAGGAGCGCGTAGTCCTTGCGCCTGGCGTGCTCCAGCAGATACGCGGACAGCTCCTGCTCCAGCGACCGCTCGTATCCCTCGAGCCGCCGGTGGTCCTCGACCGACAGCCAGACGGTGTACTGATTTGGGACGTAGGTGCGGGACACGGACGCGGTGCGGTGGGCGTCCATCTCCTTGGCCAGCTTGCGCGCGAGCTCGACCGGCTGGACCTGCGAGGCGAAGGCACGGCTGAAAACGCCCTCCACGAGGTTCTCAATCCGCTGCTCGAGGTTTCTCAGAACGCTGATGCCAGGCTCCGTTTCCAGGGTTTCCGCACGTACGCACGCATAGGGTCAGGAAGTCCATTGCCCTGTACGCGGGTGACAATCCTAGTGGTGCCTCTCATGACGTCGTACCGAAATGGCGAGGCACAGGCGCCGCCATTCAAGAACGCAGGTCGCGTGGCGTGCATGACTGCACACGAGCGACCAGGCATGGATGCCGTCGGCAGGCGCCGCGCAGCATGGCGGCGTCTGGGGCCGCCATTTGCGGTGCGACGTTGTGAGAGACCACCGGGGCGTACCGGGCTTCAGGACCCCGAACCTGGGCCGCCGCCGCCCATCGCCGGCCGGGCATTCGGGATCGGTGCGCGTCGCGCGGCGGGGCGGCTTACCCGCCGCCGGAACTCGATGATCACGGCGACCGCCGCGGCCGCCACCGCGACCACGGGCACGCCGGCGAGATCCCCGTCCCCGACGACACGGAGCGCCGCGTCGAGCCCGGCCGCCCAGAGCACCGAACCCAGCAGCGCCACGGCGATGTGGCCGGCGCGAAGGATGAGCCCGAAAGCAGCAGAGGCTGCGGCGAAGATCCCGGCGCCCAGTAGAGCCTCGGGCGAGAGCAGGGGCGTCAAGACGCCCGTGACCGCATCCCCGGTCGATCGCGTCCAGTCGTGCGGCGGATCGCCGACGACGTGGGCGGCTGAGCCAAGGCCGAATGCCGCGGCGCCGCACAGCATCCAGCACCAGCCCAGCGCCCCCAGGACGGCCCGCTCGCTGAGCGTTCCGCGCGCGCCCGCCAGCGCTGGATAGGCCGCGCCGACCGACGCCGCGCCCAGGAGCGGTGCGCAGACAGGGGCTCCCGCCCAGGGCAGCCAGGATGAGAAGACGATGGCTGGGGCGCTCAGTGCTCCGAGCACCAGCGCGAGACCAGGTCGACCGGCGGCGACGGCGAGCAGCACCACGGAGACCCCCCATGCGGATAGCGCGGCGAGCTGGGCTGTGCGCAGGATCGCGTTTCGGCCGCGCGCGGAGCCTTCGTCCTCCTCGGACCGCGCCGGCACGGGGCAATGGGGATCGAGCCTCGGGATCGAGGCATCGAGGTGGTGATCGAGCTCCTCCAGGCGCGGGCGGAGCTCCGGATCCGGATCGAGGCATGCGTCGACGCAGTCGGCCAGGTGCGTGGGGAGATCGGGCCTGCGCTCATGAAGGGACGGGATCGGCTTGCCGATCCGGCGCGCGGTCTGCGCCGGGGTGCCCCCGGCTACCGGGTTCGCCCCCGTCCAGCACTCGTACAGCGTCAGCGCGAGCGAGTAGACGTCCGATGGCTCCGAGGCGCCAAGTCCCGCTGCTTGCTCCGGTGCCATGTAGGCCAGCGTCCCCACGACCTCGCCGGTGGCGGTAAGCGTTGGCGAACCGGCGAGCGAGGCGATGCCGAAGTCCATGAGCTTGGCGCGGCGGCCGGCGCCGTCGTCGACGCGGACGATCATGTTCTGCGGCTTTACGTCGCGGTGGATCACCCCGCGCTCGTGGGCGTGGGCGAGGGCTTCGCAGATGTCGGCGCCGAACTCCGCCACCTCGCGATCGGACAGGTCTCCGCACCGGGCGAGCTCCGGTAGCGTCGCCCCCTCGACGAGCTCGCTGATCAGGAGGGCGCGGGCGTCTTCTGCGCCGAGCTCGTACAGCGTGACGATGCCGGGGTGGTTGAGGCGTGCCGCCGCTTGGGCTTCACGTGCCACTCGGGCCGGATCGGAGCTCGTGATCTCCTTGACTGCAACCTGGCGCTGAAGGCGCTCGTCGAAAGCCCGGTAGACCGTTCCCATGCCTCCCGAGCCCACGCGGTCCAGGAGGCGAAAGCGGCCCATCACGACCTCGCCGACCATTCCGGCTTACCCTTCGCCGCTCGTCCCGCGGACCCTGCCTGGGTATCCAGCCAGCGCAACAGCTTGTGCGCGAGCCGGCGATCCTCGCGGTGCTGCGCACGGGCAAGGGTCATACTCTCCGCCCGTGAAGGCACCATAAGGCGCTGAACTTTGGCGTTCCTCGACGAAGAAGAACTCGCACCACCGCGCCGCGGAGGCCGGCCGCCCTCCCGCCGGCGCCCCGACCGCCAGCGGCAGATCCTCGTCCGCCGGGCCATCGCCGTCGGGGTGATCGTCGTCGTGCTGATCCTCATCGTCCTCGGGATCAGGGGATGCCTGAACGCGCGCAAGACCCGCAGCTTCGAGAACTACGTTTCGGACCTGCGCGCCATCACGGTGCAGACGAACCAGCTCTCCGGGGACTTCTTCGGCACGCTCAGCGATCCCGGGAACGCGAGCCCGGTCGACTTCGAAGGCGAAATCGCCACCGATCGCGGGACTGCGCAGGACCTGGCGAACCGGGTCGACGGTCTCGACAACCCCGGTGAGCTGGGTGACGCGCAGAACGAGCTCGAGCTCGCCTACAACCTGCGGGCCCAGGCCCTCAGCGGGATCTCGAGCCAGGTGTCCACGGCGCTGGGGAATCCGGGGCCCGACCGGACGAAGGCGATCACGCAGATCACTGACTACATGCGGTACTTCCTCGCGAGCGACGTCCTCTACAAGCAGGCGCAGGGCGCGATCGACGCCGAGCTCTCCGACCAGGGAATCGACGAGAGGGCGCCAGCTAGCGTCTTCATGACCGACCCGAGTCGCTGGTTGGATCCGCTGCAGGTGGCATCCTCCCTGTCGGCGGTCTCGACGAAGCAGGCCGCGGCGGGGTCGCACGGGGTCGCGATCGTCCAAACGAGCGTCAAGCCGGGGAACGTCATCCTGAGCAGCGACACCCCTACGACCGTCCCGGCGAAGGGAACGGACTTCGAAGTGGAGGTCTCCAACCAGGGAAGCGCCACGGAGAAGGGCGTGGGCGTCAGCTACAGCCTCACAGGCGGGCCCCACACGATCCAGGGCACTGCGACGAGCCCGGAGATAGCGGTCGGCGCCCTCCAGACGGCGGACCTGCCGATCCGTCCGCAGCCCGAGCAGGGCGTAGAGCTAACGCTCGAGGTGACGGTGCTGCCGGTGCCCGGGGAGACGATTACGACCAACAACCGCTTCACGTACCAGCTCACGTTCCGTCCGTAACCTTCCGCGTCGATGGCTACCCGAGTCGCCTTCCTCGGACCGGCCGGCACGTTCTCCCAGGATGCGCTCCTGACCGCGGCGAGCGAGGCAGAGATCGACCCGCTGCCGCGTCCCAGTGTGCACGCGGCGATCCTCGCCGTCGCCGACGGCGCGGCCGAGCGCGCCCTGGTCCCGTTCGAGAACTCGATCGAGGGAGCCGTGCGCTCGACCCTCGACACGCTGGCGTTCGAGGGCGAGGGCGTCACGATCGTCGGCGAGCACGACCACGCCATCCGCCACAGCCTGATCGCCCGCAGCGAGATGTCGCTGGAGCGGATCGCCATGGTTCTCTCGCATCCACAGGCCAGCGGCCAGTGCGCGCGCTTCATCCGCGAGGAGCTGCCGCGGGCGACAATTCGGGCGGCGGCCAGCACCGCGGACGCGGTGCGTGGCGTCGCCTCCAGCGATCAGCCATGGGGCGCCCTAGGCGCCGCCTCGGCGGCTCGGATCTACGGATGCGTCGTCCTGCGCGAGGGCGTCGAGGACAACCCTGACAACGTCACCAGGTTCGTCTGGATCGCGCCGGCCGGAACGCGGACCGCGGACGACGGCCCCTGGCGCACGACGCTCGTCTTCTCAGAGCTCGGCGCCGACCACCCGGGCGCCCTCGTGGAGGCCCTGACGGAGTTCTCGAGCCGCGACGTCAACCTGACGCGGATCGAGTCGCGACCGCTGAAACGTGGTCTTGGGCGCTACATGTTCTTCTTGGACCTCGAGGGCGCCGACGACGAAGAGCCCGCCGCCGAGGCGATCCGGGCGCTTCGCCGCAAGGCGGAGTCGGTGCGGATCCTCGGCAGCTATCCGATCGCCGCCGACGGCATCCCGGGCGCCTGAGCGGCCCGCCTAAGGCGCTGGCCGGGCGGGGTGGGCTGGGCCTCTGTCTACAATCGTGGCGCTATGGACACCGCAGCCGACCCTCACGTAGGGCCTCGAGGCGACGACGCATCGGGGTTCGACTGGGGTGCGACGGAAACGCGCAACGGCAACGGCCACCATCGCCATCGGGCGCGGCACCACCTGAACGGCCACCGCACGCACGGGATCGGCAGCAGGGTCCTCGTCCTCAACGCGAGCTACGAGCCGATCAACGTCTGCAACGTCAGGCGCGCGACGGTGCTCGTGTTGAAGGAGCGTGCGGAGGTGCTCGAGCGCGGCGAGGGAGCGCTTCATTCGGAGCGGCTCACGTTCGAGCGCCCATGCGTGATCCGGCTGCTCCGCTACGTGCGCGTCCCCCGTGATGTCCACCGGCGCAAGATCACACGCAAGGCGGTGCTGGCGCGAGACGCCTGGACCTGCCAGTACTGCGGGCGCCAGGCGGCCGGTTTGACGGTGGACCACGTGATCCCTCGCAGCCGGGGCGGCCAGTCGGTGTGGGAGAACATCGTCGCCTCCTGCGCGCCCTGCAACCGAAAGAAGGGCAACAAGACGCCCCGCGAGGCCAGCATGCATCCGCGCTCTTCCCCCAGCCCACCCGGGCCGACCGTCTTCATCCAGCTGGCCAGCCCAAGGATCCCGGTCGCCTGGGAGCCGTACGTGCTCGCAGCCTAGGCCCGGCCTGCTCTTTCCCTGCCGTCGGCCGTCCGTTTAGCGCGAAGGGCCGCCCCGAGGGCGGCCCTTCGCTCAAAGGTGCGGGTTCGGAAAGCGAGTCGTGGATTCGCGGCGGGGCGGGACAGCTCCTCGCCTCCAAGGTCTCGCCGGTGCCCGGGTTGGATTCCACAAGGCGGCCCGCACTGATCAGAGGCGGCCGTGCCGCGCCTGACCCGCCCTCGCCGGCGACGAAGCGCCGGCCGACCGCCACCTAGCGGCCCTGCACCTCCGGCGTCCCGAGAAACATGGAAATCAAGTTAGGACCACCTCCTTTCTCCGGTACGACCGATTGAAGCAGACGCGGAGGCGGTGCGTTCTGCGGAACGGTCGGGGCGAGCGCCAGCTCCGACCGCGCGATCGGGCGGCGGCGCTCGTCCCGATCGGTGAGATCCGCAGGCGCGTGCACGACCTCGACGCCCCGCGTTCACAGCTCGGCCGCCAGCCCGTCAACGGAGGCCTCGGGCAGATCCGTCAGAGCGAGGTTCACTCCCTCGTCCGCCAGCGCCCGAGCGATGTAGGCGCCGAGCCCACCCGCCCGTACCCGTGATCAGCGCGCTTCTGCCGCGCAGCTCCTTCCCCGCGCGGCGGCGTATCCAGAGCCTCTAGGAGGCGCCGTCCTCCGAGGCGGTGCCCTTGACGGCCTTGACCATCGGTTCGCCCGCCTGCTCGGCGGCGGACGCCGCGTCGGCCACCGTCGCGCTCGACTCGACCACGAGCCCGACGGCACTCACGCGGTCGTCCTCGCGCAGGTTCATGACCCGCACGCCCTGGGTCGCGCGACCCATCTTCGAGATGCCGCCGGCGTTCGTGCGCTGAACCATCCCGTTCTCGGAGATGAACAGGAGATCCTGGTGCTCGCGAACGATCAGCGCCCCGGCGAGCCCGCCCTTCTTGGCGGTGAGCTTTGCGGTCAGGACACCCTTCCCGCCGCGCCCCTTCCGCGGGTACTCGGACACCGACGTGCGCTTGCCGTAGCCGTTCTCCGTCACGACGAGGAGCTCGGCGTCGTCGCGCGCCACGTCCATCGCCAGCACGCGATTCGGCTCGCCGTCGACCTTGCCGGAGACGTTCATCCCCTTCACGCCGGATGTGTCGCGGCCCATTGGCCGCACCTCGCTCTCGCTGAACCGAGCGGCGTGCCCCGACTTCGACACGAGGAGCAGGTCGTCGTCCCCCGACGTCAGCCGCACCTGCACCAGCTCGTCGCCGCCGCGGATCTTGATCGCGATGATCCCGTCGGCGCGGATCGGCGTGTTGTAGTCGGCGAAGTCGGTCTTCTTCACGAGGCCGTTCGCGGTGGCGAACACGAGGTACTTCCCCTCGGAGAAGTCGCGCGTGGGCTTCACCGCCATCACGCGCTCTCCCTCGCGCAGCGGCAGCACGTTGACGAGCGCCTTGCCCTTCGAAGTGCGCGCGCCCTCCGGCAACTCGTAGACCTTGAGGCGGTAGACCTTGCCGCGGTTCGTGAAGAAGAGCATCCAGTCGTGGGTCGAGCAGATGCGCAGGTGCTCGATGTAGTCGCCCTCCTTCAGGTCCATCCCCATGACGCCAACGCCGCCGCGGCGCTGCTGCCGGTAGGTGGCGAGCGGCAGCCGCTTCACGTAGCCAGAGTGAGTGATCGAGATCACCATCTGCTGGTCGGCGATCATGTCCTCGATGTCGACGTCGCCTTCGGCGAAGGTGATCTCGCTGCGGCGCTCGTCGCCGTAGCGAGCCGCAATCTCCGAGAGCTCGTCCTTGACCAACCCGTCGATCTTGGCCTCGTCGCCCAGGATCGCCCGCAGCTCGGCGCTCCGCTCGACCAGCTGCGCGTGCTCGGAGCGGACCTTGTCGGACTCGAGGGCCGTAAGCCGCTGCAGGCGCATATCGAGGATCGCCTGGGCCTGCTCGTCCGTCAGCTCGAAGCGCTCGATCAACCCGTTGCGCGCCGTCTCGGGATCCGCCGATGCCCGGATGAGCGCGATCACCTCGTCGAGGTTGTCGAGCGCCACGAGGAGCCCCTCGAGGATGTGAGCCCGCGCCTCGGCCTGGCGCAGCTGGTGCTGCGTGCGCCGGGTGACGACCTCGCGCTGATGGACGACGTACTGATGGATCAGCTCCCGCAGCCCGAGCGTCCGCGGCACGCCGTCGACGAGCGCGACCATGTTGACGCCGAAGCTCGTCTGCATCTGAGTGCGCTTGTAGAGCTGGTTGAGGACCGCTTTGGCGACCTCGCCGCGCTTGATCTCGACGACGAGCCGCATGCCGGAGCGGTCGGATTCGTCCCGGAGATCGGAGATTCCGCTGATCTTCTTCTCACGGACGAGGTCTGCAATCTTCTGGATCAGCCCGCCGTCGCCGCCCTTCTTGACCATGAACGGGAGCTCGGAGACGATGATCGCCTCCTTGCCGCCGCGGATCGGCTCGATGTGCGCCTTGGCCCGCACCTTGATCGAGCCGCGGCCCGACGCGTAGGCGTCGCGGATCCCCGCGCCCCTCATGATCAGCGCGCCGCCGGGGAAGTCCGGGCCCTTGACGTGCTCCATCAGCCCCGCGAGGTCGATGTCGGGGTTGTCGATGTAGGCGTTGACCGCCGCGCACACCTCGCGGAGGTTGTGCGGCGGGACGTTCGTGGCCATCCCGACGGCGATCCCCGACGACCCGTTGACGAGCAGGTTCGGGAACCGCGACGGCAGGACCAGCGGCTCCTGCGCCTTCTCGTCGTAGTTCGGACCGAACTCCACTGTCTCGGCCTCGATGTCGCGAAGCATCTCGGTCGCGAGGCGATCCAGGCGCGCCTCTGTGTAGCGCATCGCGGCTGGTGGGTCGTCGTCGATCGAGCCGAAGTTGCCCTTGCCGTCGACCAGCGGATAGCGCAGGGAGAACTCCTGCGCCATCCGCACCAGCGTGTCGTAGATCGCCTGGTCGCCGTGCGGGTGGTACTTACCCATCACCTCGCCGACGATGAAGGCCGACTTGCGGAACGGCCGGTTTGGCTGGAGACCGAGGTCGTGCATCGCGTAGAGCACGCGGCGGTGCACGGGCTTCAGGCCGTCGCGCACGTCAGGCAGGGCCCGGCCCACGATCACGCTCATCGCGTAATCGAGGTACGAGGACCGCATCTCCTGCTCGAGCTGGCGGTCCTCGATACGGCCGGTGAGTGCTTCGAGCGCGCCGCTTTCCATCATCGGCCACGCCTCTTCGAACAGGGAGCACGGAGCAGGTAGGGCTCCCGCGTCGTGCTCTCCCTGCTACCTGCTACGTGCTCAGACATCGAGGAAGCGGACCTCCTTGGCGTGGCGCTCGATGAAGACTTTGCGCGGCGCGACGCTGTCGCCCATGAGGTCTGTGAACAGCCGCTCGGCGGTGGCCGCGTCCTCGATCGTCACGCGCTGAAGCGTTCGCGATTCGGGATCCATCGTCGTGACCCGGAGCTCCTCGGCGTCCATCTCGCCAAGGCCCTTGAACCGCTGGAGGTTGACGCCCTCCTTCGCCACGTCGAGCGTCACCTGCCGCAGCTCGCCGAATGAGAGGGCCTCGCGGCGCTTGGAGCCAAGCCGCACCTCGAACGGCGGGCGGCCGACCTGCTTGACGAGCTTGTCGTGAACCTCGGCGAGCCGGCGGTACTCCGTCGACGCGAAGAGCTCCGCGGGAAGGCGGTGCGTGCGCGCGAGACCCGTCGCCCGGTGGATCGCCTTGACGATGATCTCCTCCTTCGTCGCCGCGACCAGCTCGGTCTCGAACGGCTCCTCCTCAGGATCCGGCTGCTCGATCAGCTTGCGGACCCCGGCGAGGCTCGACGCTCCCTCATCCAGGATCTGCGACTGAAGCAGGAAGTCCACGCCCTCGTGGCCGAACGTGGCCTGGAGCGAGGCGGTCCACCCGTCGTACTCCTTGAAGTCGCGCGTGAAGCGCTGCCAGCGCGCGGGTGTCCACGAGCGCTTTTTCGCCGACCCGTTGGTGTAGGTGAACTTCTCGAGCCTGTCCCGGAGAAGGATCTCCTCGAGCTCCGAGTCCTTCTCGATGTAGTACTGCTGCCTGCCGTTCGTGACGCCGTAGAGCGGCGGCTTTGCGATGTAGACGTAGCCTGATTCGAACAGCTCCGGCATCTGGCGGTAGAGGAACGTCAGGACCAGCGTTCGTATATGGGCTCCGTCGACGTCCGCGTCAGTCAGGAGCACAACCTTGTGGTACCGCAGGTCCTCCAGCTTGAACTCGTCGTGGACGCCGGTGCCGATCGCAGTGATCAACGCCTGGATCTCCTGGTTCGACAGAACCTTGTCGATGCGGTTCTTCTCCGCGTTGATGATCTTGCCGCGCAGCGGGAGGACGGCCTGCGTGTTGCGGTCGCGCGCCTGCTTGGCTGAGCCGCCCGCTGAGTCGCCCTCGACGATGAAGAGCTCCGCGTCGCGCGGGTCCTTCACCGTGCAGTCGGCGAGCTTGCCCGGGAGCGTCGAGTTCTCGAGCGCCGACTTGCGCCGCGTGAGGTCGCGCGCCTTGCGGGCGGCCTCGCGCGCCCGGGCGGCGTCAACGGCCTTCTGCAGGATGCGACGAGCCTCGCCCGGGTTCTCCTCGAGGAACTCGCCGAGCTTCCGGTTGACCGTCTCCTTCACGAGGCCCTCGACCGGCGGGTTGCCGAGCTTGGTCTTGGTCTGGCCCTCGAACTGCGGGTCGCGGAGCTTGACCGAGATGACGGCCGTAAGGCCCTCCCGGACGTCCTCGCCGCTGAGGTTCGCGTCTCTCTCCTTCAGCAGGCCCTTCTCCCGCGCGTAGGCGTTCAGGGTCCGCGTCAGTGCCGCGCGAAACCCCGAGAGGTGGGAGCCGCCCTCGTGGGTGTTGATGTTGTTCGCGAAGCTGAAGACCGACTCCTGATATGAGGAGTTCCACTGCATCGCGACCTCAACCGCTCCGTCGTCGGCCTCGTTGTCGAAGTAGACGGTCTTGCGGTGGAGCGGCTCCTTGTTCTCGTTCAGGTGGGCCACGAAGTCGACGATGCCGCCGGCGTACTGGAAGGTCTCGCGGCGGCCCTCGCCGCGCTCGTCGACGAGGTCGATACGCAGGTTGCGCGTCAGGAAGGCGGTCTCGCGAAGGCGCTCCGCCAGGGTCTGGTAGTCGAAGTCGACGTCCTCGAAGACCTCGGCGTCGGGGAGGAACGTGATCGTGGTCCCGGTCTCCCTGGTCTTCTCCCCCCGCTTGAGCTCCCCCGTCGGGGCCCCCCGCTCGTACTCCTGCGTCCAGAGGCAGCCGTCGCGCCCAATCTCGAGCCGCAGCCGCTCCGACAGGGCGTTCACCACCGACACCCCGACGCCGTGGAGGCCGCCCGAAACCTTGTACCCGCCGCCGTCGCCGAACTTGCCGCCGGCGTGAAGGGTCGTCATCACCACCTCGGCCGCAGGGCGCTTTTCCTTCTCGTGCTCCTCGACCGGGATGCCACGGCCGTCGTCGGCGACCGTGACGCTGTTGTCGGGATGGAGGATGACGGTCACCTGGTCGCAGAACCCCGCGATCGCCTCGTCTACCGAGTTGTCCACGACCTCGTAGACCAGGTGATGGAGGCCGCGCGGTCCCGTGGAGCCGATGTACATACCGGGACGGCGTCGAACGGCCTCGAGGCCCTCGAGAACGGTGATGTCCTTGGCGCTGTAGCCGTCGCTCGCGGCGCGGCCGCGAGTGCCGGGCTTTGCACGCCCGGCCGTCTTCTTGCGCTGGTTCCTGTTCGCGGCGGCGCTCGACTTGCCGCCGGTGCGAGCTCGACTTGCCACTCAGTCCTTTCCGTTCGCTGCGCCGGCTGAAAACCCTGGACTCATGAGAAACCCCGACCATCGAGCTGCCGCCGGGGAGGCATGCCGGGCGGTTCGGGGCGTGCGTCCAAGTTCACATAAGGATACCAACAAGCCCCGCCGGAATTACCGCGACTCCGGCATGAAATCCCTGCAAATCGGCACTAAACAGCGTCGAAGGCGTCAACTTTCGTGCCGGGCGGCGTCGGCGGTGAACCGGAGGGCCGAAACGGGCGCCTCACGACTCTCCAGATCGGCCTCCGACAGGGCCAGATTTAACCGCTCGAGAAACTCTGACTGAACCAGATCGAGCTCCTGCGCCCAGGTCGCCGATCGGCAGGCGACCGTGACGAGTCCGGCGCGCTCGGCCACCGGCGTCGCCCGGGCCGCCACCGCCGCGCCGGCCACCTTCGGCCAGACCTCCTGAACGCCCGCGAGCAAGGTGCGCGGCCGTGCCCGGCGGGTGGCGGGGGGCAGCGCGGCGCCCAGCCGGCGCGGGGCGCGCCGGTGCCTCATGCGGCGAAGGCGGGCGCCGAGGGGGCGCCAGAGCTCATGCCCCCGACCTCGCGGACCGCAGCACCGTCACGGACCGCGATCTCCAGTCGGTCCCGTCCCGCGGGCACGTGATCTGGCTCGGTCGTGGTGATCACCGTCTGCCCATCCCCCTCCGCCAGTCGGCTCGCGAGCAGATCCCGGCGGTCGGGATCCAGCTCGCTCATGACGTCGTCGAGCAGCATGAGCGGCGGGCTCCGCCGCGCCTCGAGCAGCGCTCGGCGCTCCGCGAACAGCAGCGCCAGGAGGGCGGTCCGCTGCTCGCCCTGGGATCCGTACCAACGCAGCGCGCGGCCGTCGAGGTCCAGTCCGACATCATCGAGGTGCGGCCCGTGGCCCGTGTAACCGTGCGCCAGATCCGCCGCTCGCCGCTCCGCGAGCTCGGCGACGAGCGCGGCGGCATCGGTCGCCTTGGAGCGCGGCGCGTAGCGGAGCCTTGCCTCGCCGCGCAGCCCGAGATCGGCGGCGGCGCTTTCAAACTCCGGCGCCAGCGTCGCCACCGCGTCCCGTCGCGCCGCGGCGAGCGCCCAGCCCGCCGCGGCGAGCTCGATGTCCCACGCGTCCAGCGCATCGGCCGGCGCCAAGGCGGCCCGAACCCTTCCAAGCAGCGCATTGCGCTGCGCCAGGGCGCGTGCGTAGCGCCTGCGCGCATCGGCGCGAGCAGGCCAGAGTGCGCCGGCAAGCTGATCGAGGTGCGATCTGCGGGCGCTCGGTGGCCCCTTCACCAGCGCGATGCGGTCGGGCAGGAACACGCCGAGCGCGGGGCGAGCGCGAGCACGCTCGGGGCCTAGCGGACTGCCGTCCAGCATGTGCCGGCGCTCGCCGTCGCGGCCGAGCGACCACAGGAAGGTCCGCTCCTCGAGCCGCTCCGCGACATCGACCTCGACTCGAGCCAAGGGCTCCCCGAACCCGACCGCCTCGCGGTCGCGGCGAGTGCGACAGGAGCTTCCCGCGAGCCCCACGAACAGCGCCTCGAGCAGGTTCGTCTTCCCCGCTCCGTTGGGCCCCCACAGGAGCGTGACGCGCGGGCCAAGCGCAACCTCCTGCCGCCGGAGGTTGCGAAAACCGAGGACGCGGAGGCGCGTCACCCGCATGGCGCCTACACGTTGAGCCGGATCGGCATCACGAGGTAGCTGAAGTCCTCGCCGCCGACCGGTTCCAGAAGACCGGGGCGAAGCGGCGAGCTGAGCTTCATCAGAAGCTCATCGCCGTCGACGCTCTCGATGCCCTCCACCACGAACTGCGGGTTGAAAGCGATCTCCAGCGGCTCGCCGGAGTAGGGCGCGGGTATCGCCTCGCTCGCATCGCCGACCTCCGGCGTCTCCGCGGCGACAGTCAGCTCCCCCTCCGCGAAGGCGAACCGAAGCGGCGCGTTGCGCTGCGCCAGTTGGCTTATGCGGCGGGTGACCTCGAGCAGCTCCTCTCGCGGCAGCCGGACCTCGTGCTCGAAGGACTCCGGGATGAGCTGGCGCCAGCTCGGAAACTGTCCCTCGATCAGCCGTGACGACAGCAGGACGTCGGCGGCCCGGAACACCGCCTGGTTGCGCGCAAGCGAAAGCGAGACTTCCTCCGCCCCGCCCTGACCGATGATCCGCGCCAGCTCGCGCAGCGCCCGGGCGGGAACGTTCGCCTCGATGGCCGTTGGAAGCGATGACTCGAGCTCCGTGTGCTTGACGCTAAGGCGGTAGGAGTCCGTGGCCACCATGGTGAGGTTCGAGCCCTCGGCCTGAAACAGGACGCCGGTGAGGATCGGCCGGACCTCGTCGCGCGAGGCGGCCCGCGCCACGCGCTCAATCGTCTCGGCGAGCGGCCGGGCTGGAAGCGTCGCAGCGTCATCGCCCAGCGCCGGGAGCCGCGGGAAGTCCTCGGCTGGAAGCGTGCGCAGGTGAAAGCGCGCTGCCGAGGCGGTTATCTCCATGTCGCGCTGCTCTGGGCGGAACACCAGCGCCACGTCCCCCGCTGGGAGGCTCCTGACCACATCCGCGAGGAGCCGTCCCGGCAGCAGCACTATGCCTGGCGACTCGAGCTGGACCTCATCCACGGTAGTCGACAGGCCCAGCTCCGCGTCCGTTGCACGCAGGGTGAGAGCGGCACCGCTTGCGTCGAGTTGGATCCCCCCCAAAGACG
Source organism: Actinomycetota bacterium (assembly GCA_046729615.1). GTDB lineage: Bacteria > Actinomycetota > Thermoleophilia > Solirubrobacterales > 70-9 > AC-56. The sequence continues at coordinate 3,644 of JBKPHA010000013.1, read as the reverse complement.
GCAGCGTTGCTCGCGTCGAAGCGGCGCGGCTTGCGATTTGAAGGGCCCCAAGGAGCCTGTCGCGGGAAACGGCGAGCTTCATGGCTGAATGTTGCATCTTCCTACCTAGATCAGATGTATCTGATGCGGTGGAGGGTGGGGAATAAGCGACGTTCATGGCTTCACCTGTGGAGTTTCGTCGGTGGACGAGGTTCGTGGACGGACAGAGCGTCCGGTGGAAACGGTGCCGCGGGAAGGCGGCTCGGCCCCAAGGAGCTCACTCACGTGGTGGATGGTCTCACTTACGGCGGCGTCGGCAGCAGCGCGCGCCGAGACCACCCGAGTGGCATGGAGGATGGTTGTGTGGTCGCGGCCGAATTCTCGGGCGATGTCGGCCAGCGAGCGATCGGTCAGCTCGCGGGCGATGTACATCGCGAGCTGGCGGGCGCGCGAGACGGCGGCGGCGCGGCTCGAGGAGAGCAGGGACGCGCGGGAGACGCCCAGCACCGAGCAGACTGCGTCCTGGATCGCGGGGACGGATGGCCCCTGGACGTCGTCGTTTCGATCAGTCAACGGCTTGAGGCCCGGCCTGGCGTCCCGTGCATCGGCGAGCGCGCGGCGGACGAGGGAGCGGCTCACCGGCTCGCTGAGGACGGAGGAGAGAGCCGCGACCCGCGTCATCGCGCCCTGGAGCCGGCGGACGTTGCCGGCCTCAAGCCCCGCAATATCGCGCAGGACCGCCGGGTCTGTGAGCTCAACGGGGTCCTCGGCCATCATCCGCCAAAGGAGCGCGGTTCGGGTGCGGAGGTCGGGCGCGCCGATGGATACCCGTAGCCCCCACTCGAAGCGGTCGCGCAGGCGGTCGGCGAGTCGGGCAATGGCGACCGGCGGGCGATCGCTCGACAGGACTATCTGCTTGCCCGCGGCGTGCAGTGTGTTGAAGGTGTGGACGAACTCCTCCTGCGTGTGCTCCTTGCCCTCGAGCGCCTGGACGTCGTCGATTAGGAGCGCATCGAGCCTCCGGTACCGCTGCTTGAAGAGCTCCGGCCCGTCCTTGCGCAGCGCGGTGACGAACTCGGTCGTGAAGCGCTCCGTCGTCGTGTAGTGAACGGAAAGCTCAGGCCTGCGCCGGCGCAGGTAGTCGGCGATGGCGCCCAGCAAGTGCGTCTTGCCGAGCCCCGGCGGACCGTGCAGGAACAGCGGGTTGTAGGCCTCACCGGGGAGCTCGGCGACGGCGAGCGCCGCGGCGTGCGCCATCCGATTGCCCGGCCCGATGACGAACCGCTCGAACGTATGCCTCGGGTCGAGGTCGAGGGATTGAACCGCACCCACATGATCGAAAGACCCCGCGGCCTGTCTTTCCGCCCCCTCATCGACGACCACGACGCGGTCGAGGCCGTAGCCCTGACCGCGAAGCGCTCGCTCCAGCAGCCCCGCATACCGACGCTCTACCCAGGGTTTGAGCGACTGCGGCGCGCAGATGCGAAGCGTCGAGTTATCCGCGCAGACCGGTCGCAGCGGCGCGAGCCACATGTCGACGGTCGAGGGGGGAAGAGTGGCGCGGAGGTCTTGGGTGACGCGGTTCCAGATCGCGTCCAGATCGGATCTGAGCGCGTCTTCGGGCACGGCGGGCGATCATAGAACCGCTTCTGTGGCCCACCGGGAGCTCCGAAAGGGCGAGCCCGCATCCTGCGCGAAAAAGGAACGGCCCTATACTGCCTCGCCGGTCGTGAAGCGGACGTATCAACCCAAGAAGCGAAAGCGCGCTCGCACGCACGGGTTCCGGGCGAGGATGCGTACACGAAGCGGCCGGGAGATCATCAAGCGCAGGCGCCGCAAGGGTCGTAAGCGGCTCACGCCGTGACTGAAGGCGCGCCGGGGGGCCGGCGCAAGCGCGGCCGCTTGTCGCGCAGCGGCGACTTCGATCGTGTTTACCGCGAGGGCCGCTCACACGCGAACCGCTTCCTAGTGCTCTACGCGTTCCCGCGAAGCCGCGAGGCGGGCGACGACGAGGTGCGGCTTGGGATCTCGGTGAGCCGCAAGGTCGGTGGCGCCGTGCAGAGAAATGCCGTGAAGCGAGCGCTGCGAGAGGCGTTCTGGTCGCTCGGCCCGGAGGTCCCGGGAGCACACGACTTCGCGCTCGTCGCGCGTCCCGATGTCGCCGGGCTTCTGGAGCGCGAGGGCTCGCGAGGCGTGGCCTACGCCCTCGCTGACCTCGTACGGGAGGCGGGCCTCGCGCGAGGGAGCGTTTGACGTGAAACGGTTCCTCGTCGCCGTGATTCTCGCCCCGATCCGGCTCTATCAGCGGCTGATCTCACCCGCCCTTCCCCGCCGCTGCCGCTACGAGCCGACGTGCTCGGCGTACGCGGTCGACGCGGTTCAACAGTTCGGGGTCCTGCGAGGCCTCGTCCTGGCCGCTTGGCGCCTTCTCCGCTGCAACCCGTTCAGCCGCGGCGGCTATGACCCGGTTGAGGCCCAGACGCTCTTCAAGGCACGGCGCCGGGAGATCCACGCATGATCCTGCCGCTCGCGAACATCCTCCAGCCGCTCGAGGACCTGGCGAACGCGATCATCAAGTTCTCCCACAACGACATCGGGCTGAGCTGGGGCGTCTCGATCATCGCGATGACATTCGTCGTCCGGCTCGCGCTGCTCCCGCTGTCGCTGCGAGGGATCCGCTCGATGCGCCGGATGCAGGTAGTCGCGCCGAAGATCCAGGAGCTGAAGGAGAAGTACAAGGACGACCCCCAGCGCTTTCAGCGGGAGACGATGGACCTCTACAAGAAGGAGGGCGTCAACCCCTTCTCCTCATGCCTGCCGTTCATCCTGCAGATCCCCTTCTTCATCGCGATCTACCAGCTCCTGCGAGGGGACACGTTTCAGGCGGACGTCGAGGCAAGTCCCCCGCCCGGTTTCCTGTTCGTGAAGTCGGTGATCGAGGCGCCTCACGGAGCCGAGTTGATCGTCCTGATCATCCTGTTCGTCACGACGACGGCCGCGAGCGTCCTGCTGACGACCGCGATGAGCCCGACGGCGAGCCCGAGCCAGAAGTACATCATGCTGCTGTTTCCGCTGATCGTCGTTCCCTTCATCATCAATGCCCCGGCTGGCCTCGCCGTGTACTGGATCGCCACCAACATCTTCAGCCTGGGGCAGCAGTGGGTGGTGCAGAAGTTGATTCCGGCGCCGCTGGCGCCGACGCCGGAGGAGGTCAAGGCATCCAAGCCGCCGCCTCCTCCTCCGCGCAAGCGCAAGCGCAGGCGCCGCTGAGACCGACACCGCCGACCGCTCGCGGTAAGGAATCGACGCCTCCGACCATCGTTTCCTCCCTGGGACCGCGGGTACGCGACTTACAACTAATAACGACGCGAATCAGCGAGGTGAGCCGAGACGATGGCTACACAGACGGAGACCCAGCGCAGGGCCGCCGCTCAAAAGGCCGCGGCTACGCGCAAGGACAATGAGACGAAGCGTCGCCGCTCTGCCCGGCGGGCCGCGCAGCCGCGCGCCCGCACCGAGCAGAGTCGCTTGAGGGCGGCCGGCCTGGGGGCGCAGCGGATCGCGGACACCGCGGTCGGCGCCGCGGTGACCGGCGGGGAAAAGCTGGTCGGCGCGGCCCGGCCGTTCCGCAGCCAGGCCGACGCGCGGCGCGAGGCGCAGCGCCT
>JBKPHA010000012.1:0-8110 GCA_046729615.1 Actinomycetota bacterium | reverse complement strand
CCGTCGCCGCTTCCGCTCAGATACACAATTCGAGCGCCCGGCTCGCCGCCCGTCGCGCGCCTGGTTTGGACGAGACGCCAGCGTCTGAAATCGGTTCGGCGCGCTGCTCCTCTGCGCGACAAGGAGCACTGGTTGGCCTTGACCACGTAGTCATCAGCGCCCTCGGCGAGGCCGCTACGCGTGACCTCCATCGATCTGCCGGACACCAGATGACGGGCAAAGCGTCGAAACGCCCCGTCGGTCCCGCCGAGGCGCGGATCTCACGAGGACGTCGAGGCCCGACCCGTCCGGCAGCAGCCGCAGGTCGAGCAGGACACCGGTGGGCTCGATCTCCCAGTTGGGGTCGCCGTAGGGACCGCGGGCGCAAGAGCAGTAGGAGGCCATCTACGCGCCTCCCGTGTGGCCGCGGCACCGGGTCCGTGTTGGAGCCCGGGTCGCGCGTTGTGCGATCAGCGGCGCCGCTTAGTGGTGGTGACGCAGCCGAACGCCAAGGCCCGGGAGGGGTCTGAACCGGATCGTGGTCCCGCAACACGCGGCAATCCCGCTCGTAGAGGGGAAGTGCCGATCTGCGCCACACGACCGCAACCGGCTTTCGGCCTCTCACGAACTCTCCCTTCTACGTACCGCCGAAGGACGGTCCACCGCGGCTTGACGTGGTTCTCGACGGGAAGCAGCCCAGCGCAGATGGGGGCCGCGTCGCCCGTTCTGCTGACAGGTCGGACGGGCACGAGCGGCTTCCCTTGCTGGACCGACGAGGGCCCGCTTCGGCGGGCTCTTGTCGCGAGATACTTCGCAGGCGATGTCGCAGAAGAACGTCGAGGTCGTCCGGCAGATGCTCGACCAAGCGCAACAGGATCCTGAGGTGATGTATCGGATGCTCGCCGACGATGTCGAGTGGGACACGAAAGATTTGCGACTTCCGGGTCCATCCACGCGTTTTGGCCCTGATGGCATCAGGGGGTTCTTCCGCGACTGGGTTGGCGCATTTGAGGCATGGGGCTATGAAGCGGAGGAGTTCATCGATGCGGGCGACGCCACGGTTGTCTGCCTTCGCCAATGGGGGCGTGGTAAGGGCAGCGGGGCCACCGTCGAAAACCGTTTCTGGGGGGTCTGGACGGTCCGGGCCGGAAAGATTGTTCGGGCGACGCACCATCGCGATAAGGCACAGGCCCTCGACGCGGCCGGGCTGCGGGAGTAGGCGATGTCGCAGGAGAACGTTGGGCCGTTCGAAACCCAGAAGCCGCTGGAGCTGATCCTTGCGCGAAACCTGCTCACCAACATCTCGATCCCCGGGTTCCTCTCAGATCACCGCGGGGTGCTGGTCTTCTACAACGAGGCTGCCGGGGCACTGCTCGGAATCCCCTTTGAGCAGGCGGGCCACATGGACCCCGGGGAGTGGCGAGCGCGGTTTGGTCCGTTCGACAGCGCTGGAGCGCGGATTCCCTTCGAGGAAGTTCCGCTGACGATCGCGCTGAGGGAGGGCCGACCGGTCCATGCGCCGCTCTACATCCACAGTGTGGACCGCGAGGTACACCACATTGAGGTCAGCGCGATTCCGCTAACCACGAACGAGGAAATCACCGGCGTGATCGGAATCTTCTGGCGGACCGAGGAGCCATCGTCGGTCGCGAGGCCCGAGTCATGACGTAGCCCACGAAGCCGCGGGCTGCGGGAGTAACGACCAAAGGCAGTCCCATCAACCAGCGCTCGGTGCGCGCGTAGGTTCGGCGCCTCCGGTAGCACATCTGTCCGGCGAGCCTCGGCGAGGGTGGTATCGGACCGTCGGCACCTGTTCGGTCGCTTCGTTCACACCGCGCTCGGTCGTCGCGGCATCTACGGACTTCTGACATCGCGGAGAGAAAAGCGGTGACTGGGGCGGTCGTTCGCGGCCACCACTTCCGTGATTTCATCCTTCGTCCTTTTCCTCCTCCTCCGGGCCCGCGGCTGTAAAGATCCCGTGGAACGCGTCGAAGGACGATAAGAACGAGGGCAAAGGGGCGCATCTGAATTGCGATGGGGAGTCCGCGCCTCGGCGCGGGTCCCTTCTTCGCGTGACGCGACCTCGGTGACAACGGCTGACCCGTCACCTGCCAACGGAGGAAGCTGACGCGGCTTCGCGAAGGGAACGCTTCCGCGTATTCCTTTTGGGTATACGCCGCGCCGGGCGACGGCTTCAAGCTGGCAAGGCGTGGATTGGTTCCCCCGCTTTCCTCCTGAGTCGCGCCCGGCGCTTCTCTCGGTCGCATTCGCTTTGGGAGGGCTTCACCATGCCTGAGCCGCTCTACCCTGCTCCGGCTCCTGCTGAGGGTGAAGCACTACAAAGGCGCGAGACACTCAACGGACGATGTCGCACGAGAACGTCGACGCAGTCAGGTTCCCGTTCGCTGCCTTTGCCAGCCGAGATCTCGCGCCGCCGCCGGTGTCCTCGATCACGAGGTCGAGATTCTTCCCGGCCTCGTAAGTGGCTTGGAGGGAACCTTCTATCGCGGACCTATGAGCCGGTCAGGCGCGGGGTAGGTCGGGCGCGCCCGCGTGCGAGTGGAGATTTGGGGACCTATGCGGGCCTCAAGTCTCCACTCGATCCGTGGCGGGGTCTCGTTGGCTGCCGCTGGTCGCTGGAACGGCCGCGGGCGCCACGCAGTGAAAGCCGCCGTCGACGTGGACGATCTCGCCGCTGATCGCGCGCGATAGGTCCGACAGCAGGAAGAGCGCCGCGTCGGCCACCGCCGTGGCGTCGCGCATGTCCCAGCCGAGCGGGGCGCCATCGGACCACATCCCGGCGAGGTCCGCGAACCCCGGGATCCCAGATGCCGCGGGCGTCGAGATCGGCCCCGCCGAGACCAGGTTGACCCGCACCCCCCTTGGGCCGAGGTCGCGCGCCAGATAGCGGGCGACAGATTCCAGGGCCGCCTTCGAGACACCCATCCAGTCGTAGGCGGGCCAGGCGACGGAGGCGTCGAAGTCGAGCGCCACGATCCCGGCCCGGCCGGCCGCTCCGGCGCCGTTCGAACCGGCCGTCTCCGAGCCGTCCATGAGAGGGGCGAGCGCCTCGGCGAGCGCCTTCAGCGAGTACGCGCTGGTCTCGAATGCGACCTTCGCGCTCTCGCGCGGCGCGGCGAGGAAGTTGCCGCCGAGCGCGTCGGGCGGCGCGTGAGCTATGGCATGAACAGCGCCGTCCAGTCCGCCCCAGCGATCGCGAAGCTCGTTCGCCACTGCCGCGAGGTCGTCGTCGCGGTTGACGTCGAGCTCGAGCACGTCGGGCGCGGGGTCCAGTTGTGCCGCGGCGCGCTCGGTCATCCGCCGCAGCCGGCCGAAGCTCGAGAGCACGACCTCGGCGCCTTCGCCCTGCGCTCGCTCTGCGATCGAGTACGCGATCGAGTGGCGGTTGACCACGCCGGTTATCAGTATCCGCTTGCCGTCGAGGATCACAGGTACGCCTCCTCCCCATACACGCTCAGCACGTCATCCGCCCAAGGTCCGCTTGCGTCGTTCGCCGCCTCGCCGCGATCCGCGTCGCGCGCTTCCGCGACCCCTGGTTCGCCGCTGCGCGGATCGTCCGGCGCGCGGCACACGGCGTGCACGCTCGCCACCGCCACCGCGCGCCCGTGCTGGTTCACGACCCGAAGCGCAAGCCTCACCAGCGCGTTGTCGTCGTCCAGCGGCCGCGTTGACTCGACTCGGCATCGCACGCGGATCGTGTCGCCGATCGCCACCGGGCGCTTGAACGTCGCCGATTCGAAGCCGCGCAGCGCCACGACGCGTTCGGGGTCGAACGGCATCAGGCCGATTGCGTAGGAGAGGACCAGCATCCCGTGCGCGACGCGGCCGGAGAACTGGCTGCGCGCAGCCCACTCCGCGTCCGAGTGCTGCGGATGCCAGTCGCCGGTGAGCGCCGAGAACGAGGTCAGATCCCCCTCCGTGATCGTGCGGCCGCGGGTCTCAAACTCGGCGCCGTCCACGAGGTCCCCGAGCTTCTCGTTCAAAAGCGCGGTCGCGCTCATGTCTCCTCACCTCCCGTGTTCGCGATTGGAATCCCGTAGCCGTCGCGAAGGAGCGCGGCGAAGGCGCGAGCCGCCCGCTCGTGGCCGCGCACGGACGGGTGCAGGCCGTCGGTGGCGAAGTTGTCGCGATCGCGAAGCCCGGGGTGGTCCGCGACGTCCAAGCAGGGGACGCCATGCTCCCGCGCGACGCGGCGCGTGGCGTCGTTGAAGCGCCGCATGCCCGCCTCGACCCGCGCGCGCGTTCGCGGGCCCATCGGAACGAAGTCCCATCGGGCCGGCGAGGTCGCGGTGACGACGATCATGCTCGGGCCGGCGTTCGCAAGGCGCTGGAAGATCGTGGTGAGACAACGCGCGTACGCCGTCTCGTCGGGCCTGGTGGTGCGCAGCACGTCGTTGGCCCCGCAGATCACGGTCACGAGATCGGGCTCGAGCTGAAGGGCGTGATCCAGCTGCCTGAGCACGTCGGCGCTGGTGGCGCCGTCCTCGGCCAGATTCCTGTAGACGAAGGTGGAGCTGTGACGCCGCAGCGAGCCGGCGACACGGTCCGCCCAGCCGAGGCCGTCGGGCGATCCGGTCCCCGCGGTGAAGCTGTCGCCGAGCGCAACGTAGCAGGAGAGGCTGCGTGGCGGCTCCGCTTCCCCATGCTCGCGCAGCGCCCGGGCGATCGTCACGAGCGGGTCCTCGGTCATGAGCGCTCCAATGCCGCAAACGCCCAGACGAGCCGCGCCCGTGTCTCGGACGGCTCGATCACCTCGTCCACGAATCCCGTTGCCGCCGCGCGCTCCGCGCCGAGGTGCTCGTCGGCGTAGCCGGCCGCGAGCTCGGCGAGGGCGGCGTCGCGGCGTTCCGCGGCTTCGAGCTCGCGGCGGTGGACTATGCCGACGGCCTGCCTTGCGGCCATGATCCCGATCTCGGCCCCCGGCCACGCGAACACGATGTCGGCGCCGAGGTCCCGCGAGTTCATCGTGATCACGGCGCCGCCGTAGGCCTTGCGCAGGATGACCGTGACCTTCGGTACCCGCGCGGAGGCGAACGCGCGCAGCAGCGACGCGCCGTGCCGGATGACGCCACCCGCCTCCTGCCGCGTCCCGGGCATGAACCCCGGCGTGTCGACAAGCACGGCGAGCGGCAGCCCGAACCGGTCGCAGGCGTTGACGAAGATCGCGGCCTTCTCGGCGCCGGCGGTGTCGATCACGCCGCCCAGGCTGCGCGGCTGGTTGGCGAGGATGCCGACTGGCCTGCCGTCGATCCGCGCCAGCGCGGTCACCATGTTCGTCGCCCACGGGCCGGAGAGCTCCAGGATGCGCCCGCCGTCGGCGATCGCCCGCGCCACCTCGCGGACGTCGTAGACCTTGCGGGCCTCGGTCGGGACGCTCGCGTCAGGCGCGCTCCCGGGAGCAGGCGCCGCCGGAGCCAGCGGCGGCGAGCCGTCGCCGTAGCGCTGCGGGAGCATGCCCAGGACCTCCCGCGCGGTCGCCATCGCTTCGGGCAGGTCGGGGGCCACGAGCTGGCACACGCCGTTTCGCGAATGAACGCGAGGGCCGCCGAGGTCCTCCATCGAGACGCGCTCCCCCAGCGCCTCGTAGACCACCTTGGGCCCGGTGAGGAACATCCGCGCGTCGTCGGTCATGACGACGAAGTCGGTCAGAGCCGGTGAGTAGGCGCCACCGCCGGCCGAGACGCCGGTGACGATCGAGATCTGGGGCGCCCGCTGTGACAGCTCCACGCTCGCGCGGAAGATGCGACCGTAGCCGGCCAGCGCTCCGTGTCCCTCCTGAAGCCGGGCGCCGCCCGACTCGATGAGGCCGATGGCCGGGGACCCGGCGCGGGCGGCCAGATGCAGGACGCGGACGATCGAGTCGGCGTGTGCTATGCCCAGCGAGCCGCCCATGAAGCTCGGGTCCTGCGCGTAGCAGAAGATCGGCCGTCCGCCGACCCGCCCGGCTCCGGCCACGACGCTGTCGCCGGGATGCGCGCGGGACCCGAGATGTGCGGAGCGAACCGCCGTGCGAATCGGCTCGAACGAGCCGTGGTCACAAAGCAGCTCCAAGCGCCCGCGCGCATCAGAGACGGGCTCGACCGCAGCATCCTGTCGCGGTGCAACTGCGGTCATCCCGCCAGGCACAGCACCGCGTTGTGGCCGCCGAACCCGAACGCGTTCGAGATCCCGATCAGCCTGCCGTTCCCGTTCCCGCGATGCTGGAGCTCGCGAGCCTCGCCCGGGACGTAGTCCAGGTCGAGATCTGGGTCGCGCTCCTCCCACCCCACGGTGGGCGGCGCGAGCTGTCGGCGGAGGGCCTCGATCGTCGCGATCGCCTCGACGGCCCCCGCGGCGCCCAGCAGGTGGCCGATCACCGACTTGGTGGAGGACACCGGGATCCCATATGCCTCTTCGCCCAGGGCCGCCTTGAGGGCCTCCGTCTCGCTGCGGTCGTTGAGCGGAGTCGAGGTCCCGTGGGCGTTCACGTAGTCGACGTCGCGCGGCTCCACCCCAGCGTCAGCGAGCGCGAGCTCGATCGCGCGCGCGGCGTCGCGGCCCGAGGGCTGTGGCGCGGTCAGGTGGTGGGCGTCGGAGCTCGCCGCGTAGCCCACGATCTCGCCGACCGGCTGCGCGTCGCGCGCCCGCGCCTTCTCGGCATCCTCCAGCACGAGTACGCCGGCTCCCTCGCCCATCACGAAGCCGTCGCGCCGGGCGTCGAACGGCCGCGAGATCCCGGTGGGCGATGTCGCGCCCATCGCCGCGAAAGCCGCCACCGCGACGCCTGCGATCGCTGACTCGGAGCCGCCTGCGACGACCGCGTCAGCCTCCCCCGCCTCGATCATCCGCACAGCGGCGCCGATGGCGTGCGCGCCCGCGGCGCACGCGGACATCACGCCAAACGACGAGCCGTGAAGCCCGTGGCGCATCGACACCGCGGCCGCCGCGGCGTTTCCCATCAGGAGCGGGACGGCAAGCGGCGAGACCGCCTTTGGCCCGCGCTCGCGCAGCACGTCCTGCTGGCGCTCGAGGGATCCCAGACCGCCGATGCCCGTCGCGATGACGCAGCCGATCCTCTCCGGCTCGTACGCAAGGCCCTCCGGCCAGGCCTCCGACAGCGCCTCGTCGGCCGCGACCATCGCGAACTGGGTGAAGCGGTCGGTTCGCCTCGCGACCTTGCGGTCCAGGTGGTCCGTTGCCTCGAAGTCGCTGCAGCGGCCGAGGCCGTCCTTGATCCCGGACTCGCCTGCGCTCCAGCGCGAAAACAGCGCGTCCACACCGACGCCGAGCGGCGTGACCGCGCCCATCCCGGTTATGACGACGCCGGCAGTCATTGCGACCGGGCGACCACCAGGTCGATCGCCTCGCCGACCGTTCGCAGGTCCTTGACGTCCTCGCCCTGGAGCGCAACGCCGAACTTGTCCTCGACGATCTGCGCGAGCTCGACTAGATCCAGGGAGTCCACGTCGAGGTCCTCAAAGGTGGAGTCGCGCGAGACCTCGCCTTCGGCACCGAGCTCCTTCAGGCCGTCAACGATGACCTGCTCGACGCTCTCCGTTGTTGCTTGTGCTGGCATTCCGGTCTCCTCTCGTTTGCTTCCTCAAGCGCTAAGCCCCCCGTCCACCGTCAAGGTCGTCCCCGTGACGTAGGAGGCGTCCTCGGACGCCAGAAACCGCACGCACGAGGCGATCTCTTCGGCCGTTCCGGGCCGCCGCGCGGGAATCGCGTCCACGAGGCCGTTGCCGACGCCGTCGGTGAGCTGCGTCTCCACGTAGCCGGGGGCGACCGCGTTCACCGTGACCCCGCGCCGCGCGACCTCGACCGCCACGGTTTTGGTGAACCCGATCAGCCCCGCCTTCGACGCCGCGTAGTTCGCCTGCCCGGCGTTCGCACGCGGCCCGACGACGGAGGCGATATTGATGACTCGGCCGAAGCGGGCACGGATCATCGGCCGCAGGGCGCGGCGCGTCACCCTGAACGCCGCGGAGAGGTTGGTCTCCAGCACCCGCTCCCAGTCCTCGTCGCCGAGCTGCGGCGCGAGCCCGTCCGCGCGCACGCCTGCGTTGTTCACCAGGACCAGCACCGGGCCGAGGCGCTCCTCGACCTCCTTAAAGAGCGCACTCACCGCATC